>JBCCHW010000001.1:0-74787 GCA_039028555.1 Pseudomonadota bacterium
ATCCGCTCTTCGCCGGTGTCCCAGCGTCCGTTCCCGTTGGTGTCGACATGCGGCACCCAGTCATCGATCACCAGGCGTCCGTGATCCAACACCGGGCGGAAGTTGTTGGCGCTGGCGAGCCCGCCGGGCGCGTTCCGTCGCGCCGCCTGATCTGGTGCGCGCGCGGGATCGCCGGAGTCTGCCAATCAGTTGACGTTACGGGCTTTCAATGTGCCGAAGGCCTTGGTGAATCCCGATAGCGAGATATTCACCGAGACTTCGCCCTGGCCAGGCAGAACCAGCATCATCTTTGCGGTGGAACCGGCCTTGAGATCACCCAGGAACTCGCCTGAGACGGCATCTTGGGCCAGGCAACCCACTTGGATACAGACCTGAAACCCAGTGCCACGCACCTTGCCACTGTCGATCTGCACCCGGATTCCGGCGGGGAGCAGGACGCCCAGCGGTGCCATGATCTCGGCGGTCGCAGGGATTGCGGTGCCGTCCTGCGCCTTGGCGGTGACCTTTGTTATGGTGACGAGCAGCGCGTCCTCGCCCTTGGCGGATTTGCCGATCTGGCGCATCGAGCAATTGTCGGTGCCCTTGATGCAGATAATCTCCCAGGCGCCATGCTTCTCACGCACTTCCTGCTCCGGCTGCTGCTGTTGTGCGGTCGCGAAGGATACAACGCATGTCACGACCAGGAACGCGAGAGTGGAGAGGAGTTTCGTCTGTCGCATCACGGATGTATCCCGTCATTGTTGAAATGGTTCATGGCACGAATCCACGAGGCCCCTGATGCCAACTCGCCAAGGCTAAATCAAGGAGGCGGCGTTCATATATCCGTGGTTGCCTGCGTGAAAACGGCCTAGATGCTCGACCGCGGTTCATATCTCGGAACATGTCCGCAAAAAGGGTCAAGGCGCCCGAAGGCGCCTTGCCGGTTTGCCCCGGGTATCCCGGGTTAACCAAATTGTAGTCTCCCTGTCGAACTGGCCAGCAGTTCTGGGGAGAACACTGCGATGAGTCGCAGCGCCGGTCAATTGAAACTTTGCAGTTTCTGAGGAAATTTAATGTTCAATATCAATAAAAAGAGGCCGCGCGCATGGCGCGGCCAGTTCAACAGGGAGAAGTAGTCGTAATCCCGCCATCACGCGGGACATCGCGATTGTAGCATCGGGCAAAATGGTTAATAGAATTTTCGACGGTTAGGTAGATTAGGGGGTAATTGGGCAATGACGCAAACAGATCGGATCTTTATTGGCGGCGGCGGGGAGAACTATAAGCAGCCCCAAAATCTCCTTTTGAAGTACGGCAACCGCCACGGCCTGATTGCGGGCGCGACGGGCACCGGCAAGACCGTCAGCCTGCAAATCCTGGCCGAGAGTTTTTCAAATGCGGGCACCCCGGTTTTTCTTGCCGATGTGAAGGGCGATCTCAGCGGCCTGGTCCAAGCCGGCTCGCCTGACCATAAACTGCATGACAAACTGATTGCCCGGGCCGATCAGATAGGCTTTGACGACTACGACTATCAGGATTTTCCCGTCGTGTTCTGGGATGTCTTTGGCGAACAGGGGCATCCGATCCGCACAACAGTGACCGAGATGGGGCCACTTTTGCTGGCGCGTCTATTGGAGCTGAACGACACGCAGGAGGGCGTTCTCAACATTGCATTCCGAGTCGCCGAAGAAGAGGGGCTCGCCCTGCTCGACCTCAAGGACCTGCAATCGATGCTGGTCTATCTTGGCGAGAACTCTGGTGATCTCGGCCTGCAATACGGCAATATCTCCAAGGCATCGATCGGCGCGATTCAACGCCGTTTGCTGGTGCTCGACACTCAGGGGGGCGAGGCGTTTTTCGGCGAGCCTGCGCTCGCACTTTCCGACATGATCGCGACCACACCAGACGGACGGGGCCGGATCAATCTCCTCGCCGCCGACAAGCTGATGCACACGCCTCAGCTCTATGCGACGCTGTTGCTTTGGCTGCTGTCAGAGCTCTGGGAGGAACTGCCAGAGGTCGGTGACCCCGAGAAACCCAAGTTTGTCTTCTTTTTCGACGAGGCGCATCTCTTGTTCGACGACGCGCCAAAGGTCCTGGTGGACCGGGTGGAGCAGGTCGCTCGCCTGATCCGGTCCAAAGGGGTGGGCGTTTACTTTATCACGCAGAACCCGGCGGATGTCCCCGACGATATTCTTGGCCAACTCGGCAATCGCGTGCAGCATGCGTTGCGCGCGTTTACCCCGCGCGATCGCAAGGCGCTCAAGGCCGCTGCTGAAACATTCCGTCAGAACCCTGCGTTTGATACCGAGGAGGCGATTTCCCAGGTCGGTACCGGAGAGGCGCTCGTGAGTTGCCTCGAGGAAAAGGGGGCGCCCGCGATGGTCGCGCGCACGCTGATCCGACCGCCCTCGTCAAAACTCGGTCCCTGCAGCGCGACCGCGCGCGAGCAGGCGATGACGTCGTCGCCCGTCGCGGGACTCTATGATCAGCTTGTCGACCGTGAAAGTGCCTATGAGTTGATCCGTGCACGCGCTGAAAAGCGCGCGGAAGGTCAGGCGGAAACCGGCGGATCGGACAGCCGCGAATACAGTCGCGGAAAGCGGTATTCACCCGGCGGCAGCGCCCCAAAGGCCAAAAAATCCTCCCGCCGCGGGGACTCCATGACCGAAGCGATGATGAAGTCCGCGATGCGCTCTGCCGGGACACAAATTGGCAGGACCATCATCAAATCTTTGATGCGGGGTTTGTTCCGCTAAGGAACAAAACAGGGCTCTTTTCCCATCAAGGGATGCTCAGGTGTCCCGAAGAACACCAGTTTCTCGGGTGGCACGGTCACGATCTTGCCACCGACCTCCCGTATTTTCGGAGGCTCAGTACCCATATGCAGCGTGTAGGTGTTCCAGTGTCCAGACCGAAAACAGATCTCCCATCGCGGCGCGTCCCGTCCACCCCGGTTCTCGCCCCCTTTACACAAAGCGCCCGGGCGCTTGCCGCAGCGGCTGCCGAGCCGGCGCTTGTGACAGCGCGCGAACTCTCGTGGCAGGAACTCCCCGAGGCGCCCGATGCCTCGTTGGGGGGACGCATCCGGGCTGCCGTGGGCGGGCGCAAGGCCGTCGAGATTGCGCGCCCCCGCCCGGTCGATGTCGATGGCAATGCCATCTATCTTGATGAACATGACGCCCCTTTCGTGCTCGTCCCCGTGCTGGGGCAGGTCTATGTCCATGTCTTCCGGCTGGAGGAGGAGTCGGGCGAGGTGCTGCTCTGCGCCCCCGACGCAAGTCCGACCAAACGCCGCCTAAAGCCCGAGACCCGCGCCCGCCGTGCGTTGAAGCAACTCGCAACCTGCGAGACATCGGTGCCACGCAAATTGCCCCCCAAGAAACCGAGCCGGAAGCGCCGCGCAACGAAGCCGACATTGCGTCCGCTTGCAAGGCAACAGACGGGACGCCCCGACCGCTCGGACAAGGATCTTTTCCGGGCGATTTTTACATGATTCCAAGAAACGCTCGCTAGAGCACCCCATGCGAGCCAGACCCTGTGAAAGCAGATAGTCCGAAGCCAGACAGGCGGCGGCATTCTGACATTGTGCTTATCGGCACCGATTTGAGCACTAAGTCCAGCTGGGCGCGAAGCGCCGTGGCCCGCTCGATTCGGTGACCGTGACCGCCATGCATTGCCGGCAGGGTCTATCTCGCCTTTTTCCTTCGATACTTTGACCCTCGTGTTCCCGGCTTGCCAGAGCTGGAACGCGGTGCGGGGGCCACGTCGTCGATGGCGCTTTGGCGAGCCAACGGATCATCGGCGACGGCGAGATCGACGGCTTCCAGTCGTTTGATTTCATCCCGCAGGCGCGCGGCTTCCTCGAACTCGAGGTTCTCGGCCGCTTTCAGCATGTCCTTTCTCAGCCCCGCCAGTACCGTTTGCAGGTTTGCCCCCACCTGCGCCTCGTCGACCTTGGCGGTGACGCGGGACATGTCGGTGTCGCCCGCATAGGTGCCTTCCAGAATGTCGGCGACGTTCTTTTTCACCGTCTCGGGTGTGATTCCGTGTTCCTTGTTATAGGTGATCTGCTTGTCGCGGCGCCGCGTCGTCTCGTCGATCGCACGGCCCATCGAGCCGGTGATCCGGTCGGCATACATGATCACCTTGCCCTCGGCATTTCTCGCAGCGCGACCGATGGTTTGGATCAGTGAGGTTTCGGACCGCAGAAAACCTTCCTTGTCCGCATCAAGGATCGCTACCAGCGCACATTCCGGGATGTCGAGGCCCTCGCGCAGCAGGTTGATGCCGACGAGCACATCGAAAGCTCCCAGGCGCAGATCCCGCAGAATCTCGATCCGCTCCAGCGTATCGATATCGGAGTGCATGTAGCGCACCCGAATCCCCTGTTCATGCATGTATTCGGTCAGATCTTCGGCCATGCGTTTGGTCAGCACCGTGACCAGTGCGCGATAGCCGGTTGCCGCGACCTGGCGCACCTCGTCGATCAGGTCGTCGACCTGGCTTGTAACGGGGCGGATCTCGACCTGAGGATCGACCAGCCCGGTGGGGCGAATGACCTGTTCGGTAAAGATCCCGCCTGCACGTTCCAGCTCCCAACCGCCTGGGGTAGCGCTCACAAAAACCGACTGAGGCCGCATGGCGTCCCATTCCTCGAATTTGAGCGGCCGGTTGTCCATACAGGAGGGGAGCCTGAATCCATGCTCGGCCAGTGTGAACTTACGCCTGTAATCGCCCTTGTACATCCCGCCGAGCTGAGGAACCGAAACATGGCTCTCATCGGCAAAGACGATCGCGTTGTCGGGGATGTATTCAAACAGCGTCGGCGGGGGTTCGCCCGGCTGGCGACCGGTGAGATAGCGCGAATAGTTCTCGATCCCGTTGCAGGCCCCTGTTGCCTCGATCATTTCCAGATCGAACTGAGTCCGTTGGTCGAGGCGCTGCGCCTCCAACAGCCGGCCCTCGGCGATCAGGCGGTTCAGGGTGAGTGTCAGCTCTTCTTTGATTCCCTTGATCGCCTGGTTCAGCGTGGGACGGGGAGTAACGTAATGCGAGTTTGCATAGATTCGCACATGTGGAAGTTGATCCGTCTTTTCCCCGGTCAACGGGTCAAACTCATTGATCGATTCGAGTTCTTCTCCGAAAAAGCTGAACTTCCACGCACGATCTTCCAAATGGGCTGGCCAGATCTCGAGACTATCGCCCCTGACCCGAAAGGTACCCCGCGAAAACGCCTGATCATTGCGCCGATACTGCTGCGCAATCAACTCCCGCATCACAACCTGTTGGTCATAGGAAGCGCCTGTTTTCAGGTCTTGGGTCATCGCACCATAGGTCTCGACCGCGCCGATGCCATAGATACATGAGACAGATGCCACGATCACAACGTCGTCGCGCTCTAGTAGAGCACGGGTGGCAGAGTGGCGCATGCGGTCGATCTGCTCGTTCACCTGGGCTTCTTTTTCGATGTAAGTGTCCGATCTGGGGACATAGGCCTCGGGCTGGTAATAGTCATAGTATGAGACAAAATACTCTACAGCGTTGTTCGGAAAGAAGTTTTTGAACTCTCCATACAGCTGTGCGGCAAGTGTTTTGTTTGGGGCGAGAACAATGGCCGGGCGCTGGGTCGCCTCGATCACCTTGGCCATGGTAAAGGTTTTTCCCGTCCCCGTCGCGCCTAACAAAACCTGATCGCGCTCGCCTGAAAGTATAGCATCGGCGAGTTCTTTTATGGCCGTAGGTTGGTCTCCCTTGGCCTCGAAGGGCGTTTCCATCACCAGGCGATGGCCACCTTCGAGCTTTTCCAGGCCCATGCGATTTGGCGCGATAGCGGTGTCAGGCATGTGGTTGTGTCACTTTGTTCTGCAGAGGTTTTGCGCCCCCAATATGGGGCCTTAACGCTAAAAGCGAAACCTCTGAGCCCATGCTCGGCAGGCGCGAATGCGCGCAATAATTCGCGAAAAGTGGCAAAAGTTTGATGACTTTGATTGACCACCCTCCCGCTATAAGTGTATCAAGATACCGCAAGCAGCAGATCGTCGCTGGCCCGGTGCAACATCCACCCCACCCTCGCTCCCTGCACCGGGCTAGCGGCGTGATCTCTCCACAGACCTTTGCGAAATACCATCGGATCACGATCCCAATGGGATCTGCGAACTATGGCTGCGCGCTTTCAGCAGCTTGATCTTTACCGGCTATTCGCGCGATATGAAGCGCGAGACTGTTTTTGATGATCCGCGGCGGGCATACGCCCAGCGGAGCGGTGCAGGTGGGGCCATGACACAAGCGCGAATCTATCAACCTTCCAAGAGCGCGATGACCTCGGGCCAGGCCAACACGCATAAATGGATCCTCGAATTCGTGCCGGCCGAGCAAAAACGGCTTGACCCCCTGATGGGTTGGTCCGGTTCGGGCGATATGAATCGGCAAGTGAAACTTCACTTTCAGACCCGCGGCGAGGCCGAAGACTATGCCCGCCGGCACGGCATTCCCTTCGTCACGCAGGCGACGCATCAGCGCAAACCCAACATGCGCCCCATGGGCTATGCCGGGAACTTCGCGCATAATCGGCGCGGCAACTGGACCCACTGACGCCTCGTCAGCGCCGAGTTTGGCCGCAAGGAGATGCCCATGAGCCGCCCATCGATTACCCCGGTCATCCTGTGCGGGGGGTCCGGCACCCGGCTATGGCCGCTGTCGCGCAAGACCTATCCGAAACAGTTCTCGGAACTCTTCGAGGGAGATACGCTTTTCCAACGCACCCTGGCCCGCGTTGGGGGCGACAGCTTTTCGAGGCCGATTCTGCTGACCCACCAGGATTTCCGCTTTATCGCGGCCGAGCAATTGGGGGCGGCGGGGTTCGAGGCCGAGCGGATCGTGGTGGAGCCCGATGGTCGCAACACCGCCCCGGCGATCTGCCTTGCCGCACTGATCCTGGCCGAGATCGACCCGGCGGGCGTGATGCTTGTGTTGCCGTCGGACCATGTGATGGCAGATACCGCTGCCTTTCATGCCGCCGTCGAAGCGGGGGCCGAGGCGGCGAGCACGGGTGCGCTTGTAACCTTTGGCATCACACCTGACCGGCCCGAGACCGGGTACGGGTATATCGAGCTTGCAGGCGCGGCAGTGACGGGCGCCCAGCCCTTTACCCGTTTCGTCGAGAAACCGGATCTGGCGCGCGCCGAGGAGATGCTGGCCTCGGGCCGTTATCTCTGGAACTCGGGCATGTTCCTTTTTGCCGCGCGCGATATCATCTCGGCCTTCGAGGCCAATGCGCCGGAGGTTCTGCAATCGGCCCGCGCCGCAATGGAGACCGGGAAGGCCGATCTCGATTTCTTCCGCCCGGGCGAGGAGGCCTATCTCGGCGCGCCGGATATCTCGATCGACTATGCGATCATGGAACGGGTCGCGGGCCAGGTCGTACCGGTGGATTGCGGGTGGAACGATCTCGGCAGTTGGAAGACCGTTTGGCAGGAATGCGCACCCGATGCGACCGGCACCGTGGCGGGTGAAGGAACCATCGCCATCGAGTGTTCGGATACCCTGTTGCGCTCGGAGGAGCCCGGAATGCGGATGGTGGGTCTGGGCCTCGAGAACGTCATCGCGGTGGCCACGCGCGATGCGGTGCTGATCGCCGATATGGACAAAGCCCAGGATGTGCGCAAGGCGGTCGACGCGCTCAAGGCCGAAGGGGCAGCCCAAGCCACCGAGTTCCCCCGTTGTTACCGCCCCTGGGGATGGTACGAGACGCTGGCGCTTGGCGGGCGGTTCCAGGTCAAACAGATCATGGTGAAACCAGGCGGGCAGCTTTCGCTGCAATCCCATGTCCACCGGTCGGAACATTGGGTGGTGGTGAGCGGTACGGCCAGGGTTACCGTGGATGACGACGTTAAACTGATGACCGAGAACGAGTCGGTCTACATTCCCCTTGGCGCCATCCATCGCTTGGAAAACCCGGGCAAGGTCGAGCTGCACTTGATCGAAGTTCAAAGCGGCCCTTATCTGGGGGAGGATGACATCGTCCGCTACGAAGACGTCTACGCCCGGGTCTGAAGGCCCGTCTCGATCACGCCGCGCTCGCCCAGCGCGTTTGACCAACACCGGCACCGCCGGCGGATCTATAACAGGAGGTTTCAATGCCCCTGCCCATCACGGCATTCTATGCTGGCATCCTCGCGCTCTGGGTGCTGTTTCTGGCGTTTCAGGTAGTTTCGCAGCGGCGTGCGGCCAAGGTTTCGATCGGCACCGGCGATGATCCCACGCTCGAGACCCGCATCCGCGGACATGGGAATGCGACCGAAACGGTGCCGATCGGGCTTATTCTGCTGGGGCTTTCCGAGGGGATGTCGATGCCGGCCTGGTTGCTTCATCTTTTCGGGGTGGCTCTCTTGGCCGGCCGGCTGCTGCATGGCTTTCACTTTCTCGCGCCACGGGATGGGCTTACGCTGCGGTTCTGGGGAATGGTCCTGACGATCAGCTCCATTGCGATGATGGCGCTTGGCTTGATCGGCAACAGCCTGCCACGGATTTTTTGACCCATGACCGAGAGCAATCAAGACATCGCCGCCCGCCTGATCGAGGCGGCCAAAAGGGCCGGCGCCGAGAGTGCGGATGCGCTGGTGGTAAGCTCCGATTCGACCTTCGTCGGCATCGCCGAAAGCAAGCTCGAAGAGGCCGAACATGCCGAAAGCCGCGATTTCGGCCTGCGCGTGCTGATTGGGCCAAGGCAGGCCTGTGTGTCCTCCTCGAACGCGTCTGGTGACGCGGTCCGCGAGATGGCCGAGCGCGCGGTGGCAATCGCGCGAGAGGCGCCCGAGGATCCCTATTGCGGCCTGGCCGATACGGTGAGCGCGCAGAACCCTAACCTCGATCTGGTGGACTCTGAGGCGGATCCCGCTCCCCAGACGCTCGAAGACATGGCGCGTGAGGCCGAGGCTGCGGCGCTCGCGGTCACGGGCGTGGAACAGGTCGAGCAGGCCAGCGCCTCCACCGGTAGGCTCGATATCGCCATCGCCGCGACCAACGGGTTTGTCGGAGGCTATGGTCGCACCAACCGCTCGGTCTCGGTCTCCGCAATCGCAGGCACGGGCCTCGAACGCGAGCGCGACTGGTCGAGCGAAGCCCGCCGCCATCGAGCTGATTTGCCCGAACCCGCTGTGACCGGCCGCCTGGCCGGGGAACGCGCGGTCGAGCGGCTGCACCCCAGAAAGCCGCCCTCAGGCGCCTACCCGGTTCTGTACGACGCCCGTGTTGCTCCAGGCCTTGTGGGGCATCTACTCAGCGCCATCAATGGAACGGCGATATCCCGCGGTGCCAGTTGGCTTTTGGAGGCGCTGGAAACACAGGTGCTGCCACTGGGCATGGATATCGTCGAGAACCCGCTGTTGCCACGCGGGCCGGCTTCCCGCCCGTTCGATGCGGAGGGGATGGCGTCGGCCAAACGTGCCCTGGTAGACGACGGTGTACTCACCAGCTGGGTGCTGGATCTTGCTACCGCGCGCAAGCTGGGACTGTCCAGCACCGGCAATGCCCGGCGCGGAACCAGTGCGCCGCCCAGTCCGGGAACCTCGAATGTACGACTGACCGAAGGGAGCAGATCGCGGGCGGATCTGATCCGCGAAATGAAAACCGGTTTGATCGTCACGTCGATGATCGGCAGCTCGATCAACGCCACCACGGGCGCCTACTCGCGCGGGGCGTCGGGGTTCTGGGTGGAAGGAGGCGCGATCGCCTATCCGGTAAACGAAGTTACCGTGGCTGGGTCGTTGCCGGAAATGATGCGAACACTGGTGCCGGCCAATGATGCCGATCCGCACCGTGCCATCTCTACCCCGTCGCTGCTGGTCGAGGGGTTGACCGTTGGAGCTTGAGCCCAAGCTCGGTGCGGCCGAGGCCATAACCGAACGCGATATGATCATCGAGGCGGCGCTGGCGGGCGGCGAGGTCGCCATGGGGTATTTCCGACACCATTGCGAGCAATGGGAAAAGCCCGATGATCTCGGACCGGTCTCCGAGGCGGATATGGCCGTCAATACGCTGCTGATCGACCGTTTGCTCTCTGCCCGACCGGATTACGGTTTGCTCTCTGAAGAGACCGAGGACGGACCGGCGCGCCTTGCCAGCGAGCGGGTGTTTATTATCGACCCGATTGACGGCACTCGTTCGTTCCTGAAAGGCGAGACGGGCTTTGCCATCGCTATCGCGGTGGTGGAACGGGGCGCTCTGATCGCCTCGGTCGTGCATCTGCCCGCAAGAGGAGAGACCTATAGCGCGGCGCTCGGTCAAGGCGCGGCGATGAACGGCCAACCGATTTCCCCTTCGGCCCGTCGTCAGTTGGCCGGTGCCAGCGCCTTAGGCGCATCGGCTTCCTATCGCGGGGATCATTGGCCGGGTGGCCTGCCGGCGATGGAACGGACCTATCGACACGCTTTGCAATGGCGGCTCTGCCTGATTGCGTCGGGGGCCTATGATCTGATGGCGACCATGCGCGACGCATTCGAGTGGGACGTGGCCGCGGGAGCGCTGATCGCGACCGAGGCCGGGGCGGCGATCACTGACCGTGACGGTCAGGCGATGGTCTTCAACAGCCCCGATGCCAAGGTGCCCGGCATCCTCACCGCACCTCCCGTGCTGCATACCGCGCTGATCCGGGCGCGACGCGGTTAAGCCCCGGGTCGATACCATATCGGCGAGGTGTAGGCGCGCTCCTGAATCGCCAGCGGCGCCGCCTCTGGCGGGGCGACACCGAAGACCGATGCATCGACCGTGGTCCAACGCGGGGTCGGGATCTCGATCACCCTGACATAGTAAAACGCCCTTTGCGCGGGATCGAAGGCCGGATCCTGCCAATAGGCGGCCATCATCGCCGCGCCGATATCATTGGTCCAGGTGGACTGGGCGGGATCGATCGTGTTGCCCACCGGCCCATCACAGGTGCCAACCACCAATGCGCGACCGCCACAGGCGACGTCATAGATCTTTTCATGGGTCGCGCCTTCATCATCGAGCCAGCCCTTGATCACCTGCACCCGGTCAAGATTGGCGCCATCGGGATCGCGGAGTGCCCTGATCAGAAACCCTGGCGCGCGCCCGTCTGGATCAGCCGCGAGATCGGCACCCATCGGGACCCCGTTTGCATAGCCATGGGCGGCGAAATCCGACCGTTGCATGTCTTGGGGTCCGAAGTCATATCCCGCAAACACGCGGACTCTGATCCGGGGTCCGCTGGTCGCATACACTTCGCGGCGAGCCAGCGCGTCCCAGATTGCCTCACGCGTATTCTCGCGCACCCAGACGGCGGCGAGTCCCGCAGCTGAGGTCTGCCAGGCATATTGCGCCACGCTCTCGTCACCGCCGATGCCGCCGATCACCTCGCGAAAGCGGATCGGGTCGGCTGTGGGTTCGAGCGCGGCGACCTTGCCAAAGAAGTTCTCCTCCTGAACGGTCGAGAGCGAGGTGTGGCTGTCGGTCGATCCGATCATGCCAAAGGCGAATGGGTTCGCCCCCAATGCCGCATCATAGGCAAGACCGCGTTTCAGCGCTTCGCGGGCGTACTCCTTTGGGATCATATCGGGCGTCTTGGGTGCGGGGCCGAGTTGCCCCTTGTCCCAAGTCTCGAAATCGGCAAACGGGTCGTCGGGCGAGAGCATCGGATGGGCCTCGCCGTCTCCCTTCATCTGCGTCACCTCATAGACGGGTTCCCATCGAGCTCGGCGGTCGGCGTAACCGGCATCCAACGGCTCTTCGGTACCGAGCTTGGTGTCGTCGAACATCAACCCGTTCGAGAGATTGCCATTATGGGGAATGGCCAACAGCCGGTTGCCGGTTGTTGCCTCGACCTCCTCCATCCAGGCCCAAAGGTCTTCGGGATCCGCGCTGTCATATTGCGAGAATGGTAGGATCTGGTCCGCCGCTGTCTTTCCGCCGCGAAAGATGACATTGCGGTGCAGGTTGCTGCGATCATAGGTTGAGGTCCACTCGAACCCGATCAGGGCAGTAAAGGCACCAGGCGTGTTGTGCCGTTCAGCCGCCGCCGTTATCTCGTGCCAAACCCGGTCGTACAGCCCCTCGACATCGGCGAGCGGGTCGACCCCCTTGGCCTTTGTGACCGAGAAGATCTCCCACGCGCCGGCCGGGTCGTTCGCCTCGACCCGTTCGATCAACGAGGCCCCGTACCCGGTCTCGGCCAGCAAAGGGTCGCGTTGGGCGAGCAGCGGGGCAATACCGAAATTCTCGGCATGGTCAGCGACCACCAAGAAGTCGAGCGGACGTTGCAGGCGCGCGGGCACGCCATTGGACGAGGTCACCACATCCCCCCGGGCAAAGCGAAAAGCCTCATCCGGGCCCAGCGTGTTGCCGATCAGTCCGGCATCGGCGGAATAGGCGGTGTGCAGATGAGTATCCCCGAACAGAACCTGATTGGGGAAGGCGTCGTCGAGATAGGGGGAATAGGCGGCACTGGCTGGTGGCACTGTGCCGGGGACATCTTCCTGTGCCGTTACTGGTGGCGCGACCGCGATCGCCAGCCCAAGGATAAGACGGCGCATGATCGCCCTCCGTTCGTCTCGATTGTCTCCCCACGGGATCAATATAGTTCATTTGGCGAGGCGGCCAAAACTGTCTGCATTGCGGTGGACAGAAACCGACGATCCGCTTCTTGTCCGCTGGACATCTCTCCCGGCCTCGACAATCCTGATCTCATCCTGCGGGAGGAACGCAAATGCTGCATATCGAGACCGACGGGCCGGTCAGGATCCTTACCATGGACCGTGCCGAGGCCAAGAACGCCGTGGACCCGGCCCAGGCCGAGCGCCTTTGTGAGGCCTTCGCCGAGGTCGAGCAGGAAACGAGCATCCTCGCCATCGTCCTGACCGGTGCGGGCGACACATTTTGCGCGGGCGCAGATCTCAAGGCTGCCGCACGCGGAGAGTTCGACTGGAGCAAGATGCTCCACGAGGGTCCGCTTGGGCCGACACGCTGGCATTTCTCAAAACCGGTGATCGCGGCGGTCGAGGGGTATTGCGTCGCCGGCGGACTGGAACTGGCCTTGATGTGCGATTTGCGGGTCGCGAGCGAGACGGCGGTCTTTGGCACTTTCGAGCGCCGATGGGGGGTGCCACTCGTCGATGGCGGCACGGTTCGGTTACCTCGCATCGTCGGCCAGTCGCGCGCGCTCGACATGGTCCTGACCGGGCGCCCGGTTGATGCGAGAGAGGCCCTCGCCTTTGGTCTCGCCAATCGCCTGGTTCCCGGCGGAGAGGCGCGGGCGGCGGCGGTGGCCCTCGCCCACGAACTGACGCGCTTCCCGCAGACCTGTATGCTGAACGATCGCGCATCGGTTCTCGACCAATGGGCGCTGCCGTTGGATGCCGCGCTCCAGAACGAGGCGGAACTCGGCATGGGATCAATCGCTGCCGGGGCCAATGCGGGCGCGGGCAGGTTTGCCGCCGGCGCGGGCCGGGGCGGAAACTTCAACGACCACTGACCAAGAGGACTCTATGACCTCCGAAGCCGAAACCTTTCTGGCCGCGCATCCCGGGATTCGCCATCTCGATGCCTTTCTGATCGATCTGAACGGCCACGCCTTTGGCAAGCGCTATCCGGCGGCCGAGATCGCCTCGGTCGCCGCCAAGGGCAGCTCGATCTGTGCGGCCATGCAAACAACGGATGTGACCGGTGAGGCCTGGGACACGATGGGCCTTGGTTTCTCCGACGGTGACCCGGATGACGCGACCGAGATGGTGCCCGGAACACTGGCGCCCATTCCCTGGGCACCCGAGCCGCGCGCGCAATGCCTGATGCGGTTTCTTCGGCCCCGGGACGGCGGTACAGTCTGGTGGGAACCGCGATTAATTCTCGAGAATGTGCTGGCGCGTTTTGCCGCCGACAAGCTGACTCCCGTCACGGCGATCGAGCTGGAGTTCCACCTGATCGACGCGGTGCGCGCCAAGGATGGCGCGCCGCAGGCACCGCGCTCGCCCGTCACCGGACGGCGCAGCGAAATGGGCGAGGTATTCCGCCTCTCGACCATGGAGGAGTTCGGCTCCGTCATCGACGCGATCGAGGCCAATTGCCGGGACCAGCGCCTGCCGGTGACTACCTTGGCCAAGGAGTTCGGCCCGGGTCAGTACGAGATCAATCTCGCCCATCAGGCAGACGCGGTCGCGGCTGCTGACCATGCTGCCTTGATGCGCCGCGCGGTGATCGGTACCGCCCGCGCGCATGGTTTCGACGCAACCTTTGCGTCAAAGCCCTTTGCCGATCAGGCCGGGAACGGCTTGCAGGTCAATCTGTCGATTCTTGATGAGGCGGGCGTGAACATCTTTGACGAGTCGCGCGCAGGCGGGGCCGGGCGGATGGGGCATGCGATTGCGGGCATGCGGGCGCTGTTTGCTGAATCGATGCTTGTTTTCGCGCCGAGCATCCACGCCTATCGTCGTTTCGAGCCCAACCAGTTCACCCCCGTGACGCTGGACTGGGGGGGTGACAACCGCTCGGTCGCGTTTCGCGTGCCGGGGTCAGAGCCTGCCAATCGCCGGGTGGAGCACCGCCCGGCGGGTGCCGACTCAAACCCCTATCTGGTCATGGCCGCCGTCCTCGCCGCCGCCCATCACGGGCTGCAGGCCTGCTTGGATCCCGGGCAACAGGGCAGCGGTAATGTGGGCGAGCAGGCCGATCCCGCCCTGCCGCTTACGTTCTGGCATGCGATGGACGCCTTTACGGCCGGCACAGTGCTGAAAGACTATTTCTCCGCGCGCTATATCGAGGCCTATGCCCATGCAAAACAGAGCGAGTTCGACGCGTTCATGAGCGCGACCTCGCCCCGGGAGTACGCCTGGTACCTCTGACAGGGGGGTCAGAACCCTTCCAGCACCATCTTGCCCCGTGCCGTCGCCGAGGCGAGGGTCAGGTGTGCTTTATGCAGGTTCTCGGCATTGATCTGCCCCAGGGCCTCAGTCGCGGTGGAGCGAATCTTGCCATCATCCAATAGTCCTGCGACCTCCGTCAGGATTGCGCCTTGCCGGGCAATATCGGCGGTTTTGAACACTGGCCGGGTAAACATGAACTCCCAATGGGTCGAGACGGACTTCTGCTTTAGAGGTGAAATGTCGAGCGTGACCGGGTCGTCGATCAGACCAAATCGTCCTTGCGGAGCAATAAGCTCGGCGATCTCGGCGATGTATTGATGCGTATGAGTGGTCGAGAAGACGGCGCCAGGTGCGCCCACGCCCAACGCCTCGATCTGGGGCGCCAAGGGCGCGCTGTGATCCACCACGTGATGGGCGCCGAGTTCCTTCACCCAATCCTGCGTTGCCGGTCGGGAGGCGGTTGCGATCACGATCAGATCCGTCAGGGCGCGCAAGAGCTGGATGGCGATCGAGCCGACGCCGCCGGACCCGCCGATGATCAGCACCGCTGGTGCTGCGCCGGGCACCGGATCGGTGACCCGCAGCCGGTCGAACAGCATCTCGTGAGCGGTCAGTGTGGTGAGTGGCAGGGCGGCCGCTTCGGCATCGGAAGCAGAGGCGGGTTTCCGCCCCACGATCCGCTCATCGACCAGATGATATTCGGCATTGGTGCCAGGGCGGTCGATGCTGCCTGCATACCAGACCTGATCGCCGGGCTGGAACAGGGTCACGGCATCGCCCGTTTCAACCACTTCGCCGACGGCATCGTAGCCAAGGACCTTTGGCTGGTCGCCGTCCGGCGCGACCCGCTGGCGAACCTTGTAGTCGACGGGATTGACGGAGACGGCGCGGACATGGACCAACAGATCGTGACCCTCAGGTTCGGGCTTCTCGGCCTCGAAATCCACCAGGGTCTCCGGGTTCTCGATGTCGCCGAGGGTTGTGTAACCAACTGCTTTCATGATGCTCTCCTAAAAAGAGGCGATACGGGCACCACCGGTTATCCAGTGACGCAAAGACGGCTGAGCGTGGCCTTGATATGCGCGATCACCCTGCGCGATGCCGTCGGATCGAGGGCGTCGCGATGGGGATCGGCGAACGCGCACCGATCATTATCGAAATAGAGCCCCGAAGCGCCTGAAAACGCGTCATCCATCGCCGCGCGGATCAGGATATCGGCACCCTTGCCAAGGTCACCCCCTGCGATCCCGAACCCCTCGCTGACCATCTTGCTGCCAAGCAGCGAGCCAGGATTGACGGCGATCACCACCGGGCCGTCGGGAAGATCTGCCGCCAACGCCCTGCTCCACATGGTGATCGCGAGTTTGCTTTGCGCATAGGCCGAGAGCTCGGAAGTGTGCGTGCGCCCCTCCATCACATCCAGGTTCACGCTTTCCTGCGCGGCGGAGGAAAGATTGATCACCCGCCCATCGCGGCCCAAAACAGAAAGCAACTGATCCGTGAGCAGATAGGGGGCCAGGGTGTTGACGGCATAGCGGATATCGATCCCGTCGGAAGTCAGGGCATGCGGCGCCTTGAGGATTCCAGCATTGTTGATCAGCACATCCAGCCGATCATGGTCGCGGGCGATTGCCTTTGCCAGATCCGCCACATCCGCCATGTTCGAGAGATCCGCAAGATAACCCGCCACATGTCCAGCAGAAGGCACGCTGGCAACGGCTTCCTTCGCCGCTGCGAGTTTTGCTGCGTTGCGCCCGTGAAGCAGGACCGAGTGCCCACGAGCCGCCAACCGTTTCGCGGTCTCGAGGCCTATTCCATCGGTTGAGCCGGTAATCAGAACGGTCTTCATAGTCTCCCTCCCCACTCGATGGACCTTCTAGGCAAGGTCATCATTCCCTTTGATCAAGAAATGATGGCTGATCGATCCATTCGTGCGCGCCGCAAGATGAGGCTTGTATTGGGGGTCGTCCATAAAGGCCTCTGCGGATTCTTTTGACGGCCATTCAATGATTATCCTGAGGGCGGCTTCATCCCCCGACCCTTCCAATCGGCTGTGATCGGAGGTACGCGCGAGATATTTGCCGCCGTGCCGGGCAACCAGAGAATTGGCAATCGGCAGGTAATCGGGAATCCAGTCTTGATTGGTTGGCGTGACCGCCAAAACGGAAAAATACGTCATCGTGGGTGTCTCCTGGGTTCCGGTTCAGGCGATCTTTGTCATCTCGTTCAGGACGAAGGCATCAACCGCACCATCGGTGGCTTGCATATAGGCCGCGAGATGCGGGGCGTTCATATGGGTTTGCCAAAGCTCGCGGCTCTCCCAGTTCTCGTAGAAGACAAAGAACCCCGGTGCCTCGTTGTCGTGATGAAGATCATATTGCAGGCATCCCGGTTCCGCCCGGGTGACGGGCACCAGTTTTTCAAGCTCGGTGCGGACCAGGTCTTCCTTGCCGGGGGCGGCGGTGATTTGGGCAAGAATGGTGAGCGGCATGGGCTTGCTCCTTTTGACAGTTTGACCATTCAGGCATATGACCTTTAAGGTGACATATCGCAAGTACGCACAATTCCAGCATATAGGCACCAAATGGATACCGATACCGGCCACTCCGATTCCGTTGCTCAACGCTTTGATCGGTATGATTGCTCCGACGGCTGCCCGGTCGAGGCGGCGCTGGAACAGATCGCGGGGAAATGGAAGGGGCTGATCCTGTACCACCTGCTGGACGATACTTTGCGGTTCAACGAATTGCTGCGCAGGGTTGGCAGTGTCACGCAGCGGAGCCTCACCAAACAGTTGCGCGAACTGGAGTCGGACGGGATCGTGCACCGCGAAGTGTTCGCGGTTGTACCGCCAAAGGTCGAGTATTCCTTGACTGACAAGGGTCGCGAACTGCGCGGGGCATTGGAGGCGCTCCGTCAATGGGGAATCCGACACCCAAAGTAACGACGAGCGTCAAAACGTTCTGCTCGTCCCTTATTCGACGATGATAACTTTTCCAGTAAGCGCGCCCTCGACGCTTTTGGCATAAGCGAGCCCGACGCGGTGCGACGAGACCGGCTCATGCCCGGGAAAGAACGCGCCATAGCGCGGGGACGAAACCTCGAGCATGCCCGGGCTCACCACGTTGATCCGCTGGCCGCGCGGCATCTCGATTGCTGCCCCGGTCACGAAACCTCCAAGCGCGCCATTTGCCGTCGCCGCACCGGCGCCCTGCCGGATCGGATCCCGGTCCAACACCCCGCTCGTCAGCGTAAAGGACCCATCATCGGTCAAATGGGGAATACCTGCGAGGACCAGGTTGACCTGTCCCATCACCTTGTTCGTAAGCCCGATCATGAAAGTCTCTTCCGTGAAATCAGTCAGGAGGCCAAAATGCACCGCGCCAGCGGTCGCGACGACCGCATCGACGGGGCCGGTTCGGGTATACATCGCCTCGACCGAGGCGCGGTCCGACATGTCGACCTGTACGTCGCCGCTCGAACGCCCCGCCGTGATCAGATCATGCCGCGGGCCGAGCTCTTCACAGACAGCGCGACCGATATCGCCCTCGGCGCCCACCACGATGATTCGCATGCTGTTCCCTTTCGCTCACTCGTTTGTCAGGCCTCAACTAAGCATCCGGTCACAGCAATCCAACCCGCCCGGGTCCAGACAGGGGAAACAGGCGCGACGGCATGCCCGTCAGGCGGCGGCGCGCCCCTGTTTGTCGCGGCTGTCCTTGACGATGGTCACCCGGTTCATGCAGCGATACTGCGGCAGATAATCCGCAACGGCGTAATGCATCGTCACCCGGTTGTCCCACATGGCCATATCGCCCGCCTGCCAGCGCCAGCGGATCTGATCTTCGGGTTGGTTCATGTGATAGGCGAGGAAGGTTCTCAACGCCGCCGCTTCACCCGTGGTCATGCCCACGATGTGAGTCACGAAAGCCTCGTTGAAGTTGAGGAACTTGCGCCCCGTTACCGGATGGGTGCCGATCAGCGGGCGTATCTTGTGACCGAAACGCCCGGCGGCGCTGTTGAGCCGGTCCTCGCCCGATTGCCCATTTTTTTCATCGGCGAAATTGTTGCGGAAATCGCCGAAGTCGTGGATGGCTTCCAGCCCTTCGAGGTCGCTTTTCATGCCGTCCGACAGCCGGTCATAGGCGGCGTAACAACTCGACCACATGGTGTCGCCACCGACCTCCGGGACATGTCGCGCGACGAGGACCGAGGCAAAGGGCTGCTCGGCCTTATAGGTCAGATCGGTATGCCAGCTATTGGTATCCGGCGGGGTGCCCGAGTCATTCTCCAGCAGCATGATCTGCTCATAGCCCTCGACATGGGGGTAGAGCAGATGCGGCTCGTCGAGTTGACCGAACCCTTCGGCAAAGGCGAGATGCTGCGCCGGGCTGATTTCGATGCCGCGAAAAAAGATCACCTGATTGTCGAGCAGAGCTTTGTAAATCGCATCATGGATTGCCGGGGCTAGGGGCTGGGAAAAATCCACCCCCGTGATCTCGGCACCGATTGCGGCTGTGATTTTGGACGTTTTAATCATCGCGGGCTCCGTAATAGCATGTTTTTCACATCGCAATCTCAGGCAGGCCCGCCTGCGGCGTCAACCTCACCTGCGACGCGTTTTGTCGTTTCAGTGGCGCGCGATCGAGATGGGCAGGTTAATAAAACCAAAAACTGGCGTTGCGCAAACCGTCCAGCTTTCGGGGTTGGGTCAACAACCCTGGGAAGAGATCCAACCTCGTGATACAATGTCGTGGAATCGCCCGCTGCTTCGATGGAAGGAGGCCATTAAAAATGGGGCCGGACACCCTAGAATGGCCATTTCTCGCATGAGCGTCTGAAAAGACTCTGCGAAAAGCTCGATTCTGCTGTAAAAACAGATCATGGAACGGCGCCTGGCAGCGATATTTTTCGCAGATCTCGTCGGCTACTCCCGTCGGATGGAGCAGGACGAGCGGGGCACTTTTGTCCTCGTTAAATCTATCTTCGAGACGGTTTTCGAGCCCACGATCGCCCGGTTCAGGGGCCGGATCATCAAGGTCATGGGCGACTGTGTGATGGCCGAGTTCCCGAGTGTTCTGGATGCGGTAAACTGTGCTCAGAGCGTGCAGTCGGAAGTTGCGAACCGCAATCGCGGCCTCGAGCCAAAAGACCAGGTCGCCTACAGGATTGGCGTGAATGTTGGCGACATCATCAACGATGAGGGCGATGTCTATGGCGATATGGTGAATATCGCCTCGCGTGTGGAGTCGCTGGCTGGACCACGAGAAGTTTGGGTGACGAGACCTGTACGCGATCAGATACGGGATAGGATCAATGTTCCGCTGGAAGATCGCGGCTGTATCAAGGTGAAAAACATCTCCCGCCCGGTTCGGGTGTTTCGGTTGGTCGATGGCGAGATTGTCCAGCCCGAGCGCGCCCAGCCAGGCTGGATCACGCGCAATCGGCTGGCCCTGGGCGGGGTGGTGGTGGCGGG
This sequence comes from Pseudomonadota bacterium, assembly GCA_039028555.1. Taxonomy (GTDB): domain Bacteria; phylum Pseudomonadota; class Alphaproteobacteria; order Rhodobacterales; family Rhodobacteraceae; genus Thermohalobaculum. The sequence goes on from JBCCHW010000001.1 coordinate 20,326, forward strand.
GCTGCTGCTGTTCTCCGGGCAGTTGCAGACGAACCACTCCCTCCCGCCTGATCCTGAGCTCGAACAGGCTGAGTTTGAGGCGGCAGAGGTGCAAACTGCGGTCTTGCTGCCCAAACAGGGAAGCTATGTAACCCAGTCGCGAACCAATCTGCGCCTCGGTCCCGGCACCAGCTTTGGCGTAGCCCGCACAGTTGCCCCAGGCACGCCGCTCGAACTGACCGGGTCGGTTGAGGAGCCGGACGGGGACTGGTATCAGGTGCGGGGTGCCGCGAGCGACGACGTTTTTTTTGTCTATTCCGGTCTGCTCACGCCAGCGACCGAGGAGACGGGCGTTAAATCAGAGCTGCCTGAACTCAACCTTCATGACGACGCCTGGCATTCGCCAACACCCGAGCGGATGAGCGACTTTGTCGCGTCGCTGTCGCCCGAGCTAACAACACCGGAGCAGGAGGAAAGGATCTGGTTTCGGTTGGTCCTCGATACCGCCAACAGCATGTGGCAGGATTGCGACTCGTATGGGAGCAGTTCGATCCACTCCATGCCACGTGATCAGGCCAGTACCTGGAAATCAGTGTTCCTGAAAGACGCACCCTATTTCGCGCTGAAGGTGCGTGCGCTCGACCAAGTCGGGCGAACTGCGATGGAGGTTTGGCCGTTCTCGCACGATTGGCCCGAAAGCAGCAGTATCCTGATCCCGTTGCCCGCACTGGAACCGGGAAACAGCGCCCGCGCCTTTAGCAAACGACGCGCCGATGCGCCTCTGGAAGTCTGCGGCACCTTTTCGGTCTATGTCGACGTGATCGAGGAACCCGAAAACGAATAACTCTCTCGTCTTTGCCCTGCGCAACCCGGCCGTTAGTGGTCGCAGCAATTGGCACGCCATGTTTCCCGGCAACACTGCTCTGATGAAGTCATTCTGAAGCTGATGTTAGAGATCGATCAGCTCAGGTCGTGAGGTGCCGTTCGGGTTTCTGGCTAGGCGGGTTTCGCGGGCCTTCACCGCAAGACACGGCTGGATCTGTACCTATTGCATCCAGGAACGGCCTCTCAACTCTATCAATGCCCGTTTGCGTTTTGGCCGATTCTACGACATGTTCACACAATGTTCGCGAGCGATGTCAAGCCTGGTATCCTGCTCGCTCGCGGTGTCTGCCGCGAGATGATCGCGCGTGGGATGATGCCGTTGACCGAGTTTCCGACCAAGGCGGGTTTGCGCATGGATGTTTGCGCGATCGATCCGAAGGGGGAGATTTGGTGTGTCGAAGTCAAGTCCTCGCGCGCAGATTTTCAGTCGGACCGGAAATGGCAGGGGTATCTCGACTGGTGCGATCGGTTTTTCTTCGCCGTGCCCGAAGGCTTCGCGGACGAAATTCTGCCTCCAGATCTGGGCCTGATCCGCGCCGATGCCTATGGGGCCGAGGTGATCCGCCCAGCCCCGGAAGACCGCCTGCCAGCGGCGCGGCGCAAGGCGGTGACCCTGCGTTTCGCGCGCTTGGCGGCCGAGCGGTACTATCGCCTATCGAACGAAGTGTAGCCCCTGGAACCGGCTGCGAAAGGCGGTGACATCGTCTGCGACCCGCTGGGGCTCCGGGCCCAGGGCCCGCGCGACCAGTTCGGCGAGTTCCGACATATGGTCTGAAGTCATCCCCCGGCGCACCGTTTCAGGTGTGCCCAGTCGCAGCCCGTTCATATCGCCCGCCACCTCGGCGATTGGCAGACCGATGCCGCAGGTCAGGATATTCGCCCGGCGCAGGTGCTTGGCAGCCGTTTGCCCGCCGCCATAGCGCGCGGCTTCGATGGCGAACTGATGAGACCGCGTAGCGATCTCGCCGCCTGAGAGGAACACCGGCACATCCTCGGCCCAAAGGGCGGCGGCGAGCGTACGGGCCGATGCCACCATCTCCCCCGCATAGGCCGCGCCGTAGTCGCGCCAGTCCAAGAGGCTGACCGCCAGGGCTGCGACCCGCCCGGCGTCAAAGTTGGCCGTCAGCCCCGGAAACGCAATTGCATCGAGCCGTTTATACAGATCCGAGTCATTGGTTACGATCAGCCCGCCCGCGGGGCCGCCGAGGCTCTTATAGGTGCTCATGGTCATCAGATCGGCGCCGTCGGACAGTGGGTTCGGCCAGACGCCACCTGCGATCATGCCGCAAAGATGTGCCGCGTCAAACAGGATCTTTGCTTCGTACCGGTCGGCGATCGCCCGGATCTCCGCCACGGGATGAGGCTCGATGTTCAGCGATCCGCCAATGGTGATGAGCCGGGGTTTTACCTTTGCGGCCAACCCGGCCAGCCCGTCGAGGTCGACCGTATAGCCGTCGCCGGTGGCCGGAGCAAAATGGATATCGAGGCCATAGAGCCCCGCCGCACCGGGCGGTTGATGGGTCACATGCCCGCCGATCGCGGGCGGCGGGACGATCACCGCGTCGCCGGGCTGGCAACAGGCCATAAAGGCGTAGAGATTGCCGAGCGCACCGGAGGCGACCCGAACCTCGGCAAAGCGAGCGTTGAAGATCTCGGCGCCCAGCATGGCCGCGATCACCTCGATTTCCTCAATCGCCTCAAGCCCCATTTCGTACTTGTCGCCCGGATAGCCCAGCGATGGTCGCGGGCCCAATCCGCGGGCCTGCACCGCTTCGGCCTTTGGATTTATCACATTGGTCGCGGGGTTGAGGTTGATGCAGTCGTGGGTGTGTATCCGGTCATTCCAGTCGATTAACCGGGCAATCTCGGCCGCGATGTCATCGCTGCGTTCAAGGGCGTTGCGGGCGATGATCTCGCTCACCCTTTGGGCGGGCGCGTCAGGAAGCCAGTCGGGCAGATCCATGTCGAGGTCTCCGATCAGGGGGCGGCGAGGCAGCGATGAGGCGGGAAGAGTACCCGGGCATCAAAGCCGTCTGCATTCATCGGCTTGGCCTCTAACACGGCGTCATGCCGGGCGGCAATCGCGCAAGCGGCCTCGATCCGGGCGGTGCGATCGTGCCTGATTGCGCCATGTGTCCATGCCGACGAGATCGACAGTGCCAGCCCGGCACGTTCAAAGGGATGTGCAAGGTCCACTTTAACCACTGAAGGCGCCTTCGCAGTCGCACTGGCGGCAATGATGAGATGATCAAGAAGGGACCAAAGCGCTGCTTCGCAGCCGATCACCAGCGGGACGGTTTCGACGGGATTTAATCTGGCCTCGACTTCAATCCCGGCAGCCGCCGCAAGGCGCACGGCCCGGCGGATGAGCCGGGCGAGATCTACTTCACCTGGCGCTTCGCCGTCGCCGCGCGCGCCATTCAGCGTCTTGAGCCGCCACGCGGTCGCGAGCAGATCGCTAGAGGTGCCATCGCAGCAGGCGCCGCCACCACCCAGATGCAGCCGCTGGGCAAGGCCCACAAGCGCGTCCAGCGCCAGCGCCATCGGGTCTGGCACATCGGGGATATGTGGTGTGACGGACGGCTCGGAGGCTTGATGCACATCGATCTGGGAGAATGCGGCGAGGATCCTGATCTTGTCGCCGCCCCGCTGGCGCCAGAGCGAGACGCGAAACGGTGCCCGACCCGCGACGCCCTGAAGTATGGCGATGCCCTCTGCTGCACCCTCAGCGGTTGCACGGGCAAACAGCAGTTGGCCTTCGTCCGCCATCTGGAACCGCTCGATCAGGCGTTCGCTCTTTGGGCCGAACAGGGCAAGGTCCACCGGACTGCGTTCGCGGCAGCGTCCGTCCACGGTCACCGAGGCGAGTGCCACCGGGACACTTGCCTCAATAGCCGGCTCCCCATTGAGCGGCATCAGCCGCGCTTGCCCTTGGCAGATCCCCCTTTGCGAGGGGTCTCCTGGCGCGCCATCTGGGTGGCCCGCTCGGCAGCGGCGAGCAGCTCCTCGGCGATCTCGCGGGCTTCGTCGGGTTCGAAATCCAACGGCAGGTCGACCCCGTTTCCCTCGATATAGATCCGCACCATGCCAAGGGTCGTCGGTCCAATAACCAGGCTGGCGGATTGATCTGATTCCGTATTGATGCCCATTCGTATTCCCTCGCAGATGTCCCCATACTAGCCGCCAAACCCGTGCTCGCCAGCCCAAAGATACGGAATTTCCGACTTTGCGATCCTGGGTCACAAACGGATCGGCGCGCTTGGGGCAAAATCGAGATGGTCTGGGCTGTCGCCCCGCCTTGCGGGCCGGGGGTGAGGCTCTGCCCCATATACCGTCAGCTCAAGGCAGCAGATCACCCCCTGCCCGCGGCTGGAATCTGGGGGCATCAAGGGCCGCAATGGCGTGTGCGGTTGGTCAAGCGAGGGGCGTGTTCCAGAACCCGGGCGGCAGGATCTCTGAAAACTGACCGCTTGAAGTTTCCGCGAACCGGCGCTAGAGGAACACATCCTGCGCGGGACGACAGCGCGGGATCTGTGCCGCCTTAGCTCAGTAGGTTAGAGCGCTAGATTGTGGATCTAGAGGTCCCCCGTTCGAGCCGGGGAGGCGGTACCACTCCCACTTCCAGCCCGTCTACTGTTTTGACTCGCCCCGAAGGGTTTGTCTTTGCCCGGCAGTGATTCGCATTTTGCACAGGAGCCCGGGTGATGAGTTTTTGACGTAGGGTCAACTTTGGCGGCTATGGGACGAAAAAGGCGCCTCTTTTCAGAGGCGCCAGTGTAGTCATAACCCGAAAACAAGGACTTCCGAGTTGAGGGACATCGCTCACTATACACCAGATATGGACCAAACAAGACCGAAACTGTGATCATTTCGTGCAGATGGCGGTGATGATCTGGTCAAACGGGCCCCAATCGGTTGGCATCATTCGCACCGGCAACGCCATTACCTCGCGCCGGAACGAGGCGGGGAGTTTCACGGCGTCTTTTTCGGTCGTGACCAGCATGGCACCCTGGACGGCTGCCTCGCGCCGCATGCGTTCGAGCACTTGCGGGGCATAGACATGGTGGTCGGGAAAGCTGTGAAAAGCCAAAAGTCGGGCGCCCATCGCACCGAGCGTTTCATAGAATTTCTCGGGCCGCGCGATGCCCGCAAAGGCAACCACCGGCTGGCCGTTGAGGTCGAGACCGGTCTCTACCGGCGCCAGCCGTGCGGGCAGCGCGCCGGCAAGCTCGGGCCAACGGCTGCACGCCAATTGTTGCGCCGGTGGCTCGCCTGCCAACACCACCAGATTTGCTCGGGCGAGGCCCTGAGCGACCGGCTCGCGCAAGGGGCCGGCCGGGACCACCTGTCGGTTGCCAAAGCCCTGGCTTGCATCGACCATCACAACCGCCGCGTCCTTGATCAGGCCCGGGTTCTGAAACCCGTCGTCGAGCAGCACCAGCGACGCGCCAGCCGCCGCCGCCGCCCGCGCGCCCGCAGCGCGGTCGCGTGCGACCCAGACTGGCGCGGATTGGGCGAGCAGCAGAGGCTCGTCTCCCACCTCAGCGGCGCTGTCGCGTGCGGGATCGACCCGGTGTGGGCCCATCAGACTGCCGCCATAACCACGGCTGACCAGATGCACCGCGTGTCCGGAGTCCTGCAACCGCATCAGCCACGCCGCCGCCATCGGTGTTTTCCCCGCGCCGCCCACGGTCAGGTTGCCGATGCAAACAACCGGCACGGGCGCGCGCTGAGGCCGGGTTCGCCAGCGGCGCAAGACAGTCCCGAGGCGCCACAGCCAGCTGAACGGGATCAACAAGGTCGATACCACCCCGGGCGACGCGAACCAAAACCTTGGCGGACGCATCAGTCCGCCTCTGACGCAAGGGTGAGGATCTCACCCATCAACGCCTCAGGGTCGGGCGCGTCGCGAAACAGCACCATGGCGGCGTCTGCGCGCGCATCGCGCATCGAGGCATCGCCGAGCAGGGCAGCCACGGCCCGGCCAAGTTCTTCGGCATTGGAGACCTGGCGCGCAGCTCCCTCGCGATGCAGCGCCGCATAAGCCGGGGCGAAGTTCGCTGTATGGGGTCCGTGGAGAATTGCCGAGCGCATCAGGGCGGGTTCAAACGGCGTGTGGCCACCCACCTCCATCAGCGATCCGCCGACAAAAGTTACCGGTGCAAGACGCAGCCAGAGACCCATCTGGCCAAGCGTATCGGCCAGCCAGACATCCGTACCAGACCCCGGCATCTCGCCCCGCGACGCCCGCGCGGTGCCCAGACCTGCCGCTTCAATCATCGCTTCGACCGCGTCTCCGCGCTCAGGGTGGCGGATTGCCAGGATCATCAGTACCGGGGCGCCCAGGCGACGTTGCGTCTCTAGCAAGATCTCTTCTTCGCCAGGATGGGTCGAGGCCGCGAGCCAGACAGGACGCCCATTGATTGCCGCATTGGCCCTCGCCAGGTCGTCGGGTTCAGGTGGTGGAAGCGGGGCGAGTGCCTTGAGATTACCGCCGACGCGAAGCGCGGGATGGCCCGGGGCCAGTGCTTGCAACCGCTCGGCAGTCTCGCGGTCCTGCGTCACGATCAGGCGAAACATCCGCAGCAGGGCGGCGATCATGCGCGGCAACCGAGACCAACGCCTTGCGCTGGCGGCAGAGACCCTGGCATTTACCAATGCCATCGGGATCCCGCGCGCGGCGGTGTTATGCATCAGCCTCGGCCAGAACTCACTCTCAACCCAGACCGCGGCATCGGGGCGCCAGTGGTCAAGGAAGCGTCGCGTCGCGGCTGCGGTATCGACCGGAACGAACTGATGGATCGCGCCGTCGGGCAGCATCTCGGCCATGCGCTTGGCCGAGGTGACGGTTCCAGTGGTCACCAGGCAGATCGCGTCGGGCGCCACCCGTTTCACGGCGGCGACCAGCGGCAGGATCGACATCGCCTCGCCGATGCTGGCGCCGTGCAACCAGACCAGTCGCCCGTCTGGCCGATCAACTCCCGGGAAACCGCGCCGCTCCCCGATCCGCGCCGGGTCCTCCTTGCCCCGTGCCAATCGCCTGCGGAGCAGCACCCGAACAGGTGCATCGAGCAGTCGGGAGAGAACGAGATACCCCGAAAGTGCCAGCGAAAAGCTCATGCTTGCCCGGCTTCGATAAGGGGCCCGGGCGCGACTGGCATGCGACCGCAGAGCGCATCCGCCCGGTCGGTCAGGTCGGTCAGCGCGGTTTCGTAGGTTGCGAGGAACGCCCGTTCGGCTCCGTCATCCCCGGCCGCTGGCGGATGAAGCGCATCGCCGAAGATCACCACGCCGCGGGTAAAAGGCCAGGGCAACAGAAACCTGTCCCAACTGCTCAGCAGTTTCCCACGAGTGACCGAAAAGGCGATCGGCACGATCGGGGCGCGGGTCGCGATCGCTAGCTGGACGGCGCCCGCCTGTGCCCGCATCCGAGGCCCGCGTGGGCCATCGGGCGTGATTGCCACCAGGGCGCGGTTCTGCGTGATTTCGTCGAGCGCGCCCTGAAAGGCCTCGGCCCCGCCCTTGTCTCGACGCTTGGCCTTGTCATAGGTCGAGCCGCGCACGGCATGGACTCCAAAGCGGTTCACGATGGCGGCGATCAGCTCGCCGTCGCTGTTGTTGGAGATCATCGCCACAGCCCGTCGACGGCTGGGATAGGCATAAGTGACGGCCAGGAACAGCCTTCCATGCCAACTCGAAGCGATAACTCCACCGGCAGCGGTATCGATCAGCTCGCCATAGGCCTCGGCACCCTGCAGGTCCCATTTCGTCGTGGCATAGACCAGGCGGATATAGCTGGCAGCGATCCGGCTCACAAATGTCCGGCCAGTAGGCGACTGACGCAGCCAGCGCGCAAAGCCACGCGCAAAGGCCAAGGCGTTACTCCTTTTGCAGGGCCGTCGGTTCTGCGCTGTGTTCGCTTTCTTCGTCACGCAGGCGATGGAGATGGGCGATGAAGTATCGCATATGCGCGTTATCGACCGTGCGCTGAGCGGCGTTTTTCCAAGCCGAAAACGCCGTGGCATAGTCGGGGAAGATCCCGACCACCTCGATCGCCTTGGGATCGCGGAATTCACTACCTTGGGGATCGATCAGTTCGCCCCCGAAGACAAGATGCAGCTTTGCCATGACGTCGCTCCTGATATTGGACCTGCTGCGCGGCAACATATCTGTGTCACCGCCCCAGTCAATCAAAGCCCGCGCCGGGCCGGGAATGAAGTGTCTCCCCCGCGAACATGGGCCTCGGTCGGGACGAAACGGCGCAAATTCGCTCTCGATTGCAGGATTTTCGACGATTCTTGCAGGGTATCGGGGCAACCGGGCGGGCTCGAGGAAGTCAGCCTGCATTCATTGCGGCGCGCACCTCCTGGGCATTAGGAATCGGGGCAACCGCACCGATGCCCTCGACCGAAAGCGAAGCGGCCGTCACCGCGTAATGCCCTGCCGACACCGGATCTCCCCGGCGCAGCCATTCCGCCAGGAACGCCCCGTCAAAGCAATCGCCCGCACCGCTGGCATCCACCGCGTCCGCCGGACGCGGGGGGATGTGGGTCATCGCTGCCTTTGTCGCAACCAGGGCACCCTGCGCGCCCAGGGTCAGGGCCACGGTATGCGGGCCGAGATCCATGTAAAACCGGGCGATATCCTCAGGGGCTTCCAGCCCGGTCAAATGGCGGGCATCTTCAAGCCCGGGCAGCGCGATATCAGCCCGGGTCATGGCGCCGTGGATCACCTCCCTTGCCTTTTCCAGTGGCCAAAGCTTGAGGCGCAGATTGGTGTCGTAGGAGACCGCACCGCCGGCCATGCGAGCGATCGTCATGGCTTCGTGCACCGCTGCCGCGGCACTGTCGCTGATCGCCTGGCTAATGCCCGAGACATGCAGCAAGCGGCAGGCGGCGAGAGCATCGCGCGGCAGATCCGCCGGTGTCATCAGACTGGCAGCCGACCCGGCGCGGCGATACTCGAAGGCATGACCTTGCGGGGTTTGCCGAATGAAATAGAGCCCTGTGGGGGCGGTCGGGACACGCGCGACAGCTTCGGCCCGAACCCCTTCATCTGCCCAGGCCGCCATGATCGCATCGCCAAAGCTGTCGTTGCCCAGACGCGTCAGCATGCCGGTCTTGGCCCCCTGGCGCCGGGCGGCTATGGCGACATTGGAAACATCGCCGCCGATCCCGCCCTGCCAATGACCATCGGGCATTTCAGCGAACTCAAAGAGCGGCTCGCCCAGGCAAAGAATGTCGAGCAACGCTGGCGTGCTCATTCCCGTGCCTCGCGCGCGATGGCGAGAAAACGCGCGGCATCGGCGCCGATCTGGGCTGCGGGTTTTCCCGGCGCAAAAAGCGCGGAGCCGATCCCGAGCCCGTTGGCGCCGGCCGCCAGAAACCCTGGGATATTCGCCTCGCTTACACCGCCCGTCACCATCAGGCAGGTCCCGTTCGGCAGCACGGCACGCAGCCCCTTGAGGACGGGAGGCGTGATCAGATCGCCGGGAAAAAGCTTGAGCATATCGGCTCCGGCGTCGAGTGCGGCAAACGCCTCGGACGGCGTCGCGACGCCTGGGCAGGCGGGAAGGCCGGCCTCACGCGATGCTGCGACCACGGAGGCGGAAAAATTAGGGGCAACGATCCACTGCGCCCCGGCCTGAGCCGCCGGCGCAACATCCTCGGCTTTGAGCACGGTGCCTGCGGCGATGATGGCGTCGCCTCCATGACGCTCGCGTAGCAGGCGGAGGCTCAACAGCGGATCCGGGCTGTCGAGTGTCACTTCGAGAGCCTTGATCCCGGCATCGACGAGCGCATCACTGACGGGTGCCGCCTCGTCGGGCGTGATACCGCGCAGCACAGCGACCACGGGGGCTGTTTCGAATAGATCCATCGGGCTCACTGAGATCTCCTGTTCACTTGGCGCATTGCCTCCGGCAAACGGCCCACGCAAAGGTACCAGAACACAGGCGAGATCATAGACGCAGTGCTGATGTGATTTGCAAAGCCATTGGCCAAAGACACCGCAGGCTTTTTCTTATCCCACGAAGGGGCACAGTTGGGGAATGACCCTTTGCAGCATATCAGGCGCCGCGGTTCGGTCCGGGCCACTGATGATCGCGACGATGCGTGTCTCTTTAAGACTTTCGGGCCAGCCATCGAGCCGCTTCGGCGGGCTCAAAACGTGTCCGACGACATGAACGACACGCGGGCATTCCGGATCATCGGCCATCTCGACAAGGCCTTTTAGCCGTAACAAGTCGGGCCCAAACGAAGTCTGTAGTGCTGAAATCGCCTCGCGAAGTGCATCAGGCTGAATGGCGCCGCTGGCCGCGAAACAATAGGCCGACGCCGTCTCGGCATGATTGTGGTCGTGGCCATCGTGATGGTGATGGTGATTATGATCGTGATCGTGATCGTGATCGTGATCGTGATCGTGATGATGGTGAACCGGCGCATCGGAAAAGCGAAGCCATTCGCGAACATCCGGCGGCTTGCCTGCGGGATCGAACGCTGCGAGCGAAAAGAACTCCGCTGCCGTTACATCTGCGACATCCACGACCTTTGCATTCGGCGTCTGCCGGGCAATGACGGCCTTTAGTTCAGCGAGTTCCCGTTGAGAGGCCGGATCACGCGCCAGGTCACCTTTCGTCACCACAACCAAATCTGCGACGGCAACCTGCTTTTGCGCCTCTTCAAAGTTTTCCAGCGCGTGAGCGCCGCCGACGGCGTCGACCAGCGTTACAATGCCGTTCAGCGTGAAGCGCTCCAGCATTATCGCATCGGTCATGAAGACCTGAAGCAGCGGCAGCGGGTTTGCGACGCCGGTTGTCTCAATCACGATACGGTCGAATGCGGGCCCAATGCCGCGCGCTGCCTCATCGAGAAGTCTTAGAAGCGTTAGCCGGACATCGCCCGAGATTGTGCAGCACAAACATCCCACCGACATGGCGAAAGCACGCTCGTCAGCCTGGGTGACGAGCGCGCCATCGACACCGGCCTCGCCAAATTCATTGACGACCACGGCAGTGTCGCCAAAGCCCGGCTCGGCGATAAGCCGGTTCAGCAGGGTCGTCTTTCCAGCGCCCAGAAACCCCGTCAGCACGGTTACGGGAATCCGCGTCAACGGCCCGCCTCCGACAAGGCGTTCGGGTGGTCCTGTCCCCAAACATGGCGTGCATCCTCGGCAATCAACCTGTCTTGAAGCCGGTCGAGTTCGGCAAGCGCGCAGGACTCATCGCGCGTCTGTGCAAAGGCACGGCGAAAGGCGCGCTGGGCCGAGCGCGGGCGCCATGGCAGAACAGCTTGCGCCAGCCACACCCGCAGTGCCTGGGGCAGGCGATCATAGTCGCGCATCGGGTCCTCGTTGCGCCGTTTGCGCTTGAGGCTTGTCTGGCCGCGATTGCCGCGCATCAGCAGAGCTCCTCGTCAGGGTCGCAGATCGGGTCGATGACCAGAACCAGCCGAACCTCGCCGGTCCCCGCGATCGGTGGGGAACGATGCGACAGGCCGGCCGGTGGCGTGCCAGGCCAGAGCTTGCCGCGCAGCAGCACTGGCGCGCCGGTCGGAACCGTGAATATCTCCGACGGCGCGTTCTCGTCCGCCGAGAAGCCGAGTTGAGTCCCCGTGCCGCGATAAGTGCAGATGAGCCGTGCGACAACCGGGTCGATATGGAATCTGCGGCAGGCATCGGTGTTGATCACATCGAGGCGCAGCCGCAGAAAAGGTGCCGGCACAAGCTCGTTGAACCGGACCGCCAGCGATCGGATATCCTCGATCAACCAGGCGCTGTGGGGGCAATAGGCCACGTCATACGCGTCAAAAAGATCTGCAATTGCGGGACCTATATCACCGGGTGCCAGAATCAACCGCGCCTTTGGCAGATCTGCCGGGTGAACAGCGTCGATCCAGCGTTGGAATGCCGGCTCTGGTGACCGTTGCAGGATCGCGGCGGCGCAGGCCGGCTCGCCGATAGATGAAAGACCCTCAAGTGTCTCGGTGACAGTCGCGCCGATAGCGGCATCCTGCACCACGTTTCGGACAATGCTCATGAGACCGCCTCTATCTCCTGATCCAGAGCGGGATCTGTAAATGTTATACTGTAACGATTCAATCCAAAAACGATTGATTGCCCCAGCTGCGCACCGTCAGCTGACGCTCCGGGATTAATGCTGTCATTTTTACCAAACCTGTGCAGGGTTCGGAGGCAATGCTCGAAATTTCAAACTTGCGCTCGGCTTTGATCGGGCCGATCTCGCTGGTAGTCGGGGCAGGAGAATGCGTCGCGATTGAGGGGATGTCCGGCGCGGGCAAGTCGCTGTTCGTAAGGGCCATCGCCGATCTCGACCCAAATGAGGGATCCATCATTCTGAACGGAGATCCGCGCGACAAGATGGACGCCGATCGCTGGCGCAGCCGTGTTGCGCTGTTGCCCGCTGAAAGCGGCTGGTGGTCCGATCATGTGCGCGACCACTTTCACGACGGCACGCGGACACAGGCGCTGTTGCATGCGGTGGGTCTGGGACAAGCTTTGGACTGGGGTGTCGACAGGCTGTCAACGGGCGAGCGGCAACGGCTGGCACTGGTGCGGGCCCTGGCCCGTTCCCCGGAGGTTCTGTTGCTGGACGAGCCAACCGCCGCCTTGGATAGCGCATCAATCGCCTCGGTCGATGCACTCCTCGGCGGGGAACTCGAACGCGGCGTTGCTATGATCCTGGTTACGCATGATTCCGATCAGGCGAGACGTTTTGCACGCCGCCGCTATCGCATGGCGGATGGCCGCCTCAGCCCAGTGACGGAACCGGGATGACCGAGGGATACATCAGCCTCTCGGCCTGGGATATCGTCCTCGCCGCAGTCTTTCTCTGCGTGAACGCGGGACTGTCGGTGATGCTCCGCCTTCGTCTCGAACGGCAGTTGGCGATCGCGGCTGCGCGCATGGTCGTACAATTGCTGATGATCGGATTGGTTCTAAAGACGATCTTTGCCCTGGCGTCCCCTGGCGTCACGGCCCTTGCTGCCATCGCCATGTGCCTGTTTGCCGCGCGCGAGATCCGCGCCAGGCAAGCGCGGCATCTAACGGGGATCTGGGGATACGGGCTGGGCGGTAGTGCCATGATGCTGGCCGGCAGCCTGGTGACCGTCTTTGGCCTGACCGCGCAAATCCAGCCCAGCCCCTGGTGGACGCCTCAAATCGCCCTGCCCCTCTTCGGCATGATCCTGGGCAACACAATGACGGGCGTCAGCCTCGGGCTCGACTCGCTCCACATGTCGGCACACCGCGAGCGGCGCGCGATTGAGGCGCAACTGCTCGTGGGGCGGCGCTATCTGACCGCGATGTTGCCGGTGCTGCGTCAGGCGCTGCGCAGTGGCTTTACCCCCATCATCAATTCGATGGCTGCGACGGGCGTGGTCTCGCTGCCCGGAATGATGACGGGGCAAATCCTGGCCGGGGTCGATCCGCAAGAGGCCGTGAAGTACCAGATCATGGTATTGTTCCTAATCGGCGGCTCCACGGGGCTGGGTGTCCTGGCCGCCGTGCTGGCAAGTGCATGGCGTCTGACGGATGAACGCCAGCGCCTCAGACTCGACCGGCTCAGCGGGCCGGTTACTTAACGCCTTTGCCGAACCCTCATGTCTGCTTGACTGAAAGTCAATTGTGGCCGATGGAGCGCAAGGATGAAACTGTTCTTCTATTTCCAAGACCTCTCGGGCACCGGACCGGTTTGGCTGAATGTATTCTGGGCCCATTTGCGGGCCTTCTCCGAGTCGGTGACGGTGGAACAACTGGTTGCGCCTGCCACGATACCGGGCGCGAGTAAGAGCCTGGCGGGACGGGTATCGCGCTACCGACAGGCGCGTGACCATGGGCCGAAGCTTTGCGAGCAGGTTCGCCGCAGCCTCGACCCGAACGGTCCCAATATCCTGATTGTCTATGCGCTGAACGGAGAGGATATCCGCCGGTCAGCGTTGCTTCACCCGGTTTGGTCGGCATTCGATTTTACGATCCTCTCGATCACGGATGCCTGTTTCCCGGACGAGACAAAGCAAAAGCACCTGTCGCGCTTTGACCGCATCGCGTGCTTTTGCAAGGATATGGGCGACATGTTCGAGGCGATGTCCGGGGTGCGCAGCATTTACTGGCCTGCCCATACGGATGTCTTGAATCATCATAGCGCCAGCGAATTCCGCCCGATCGATCTGTTGCTTGTTGGACGGCGCGATCAAGGCATGGTTGCGCCGTTGCACGATCACTTCAACACGCCCGGGCGCGACCGCTTGTTCCTGGATTTTGTGACCCGAACGCAGGGCACGCCATCGGTGCGCGACGAGTTTCGCTTACTGATGTCGACCCATCAGAAAGCGGCAGCATCGCTTTGCTTTGAGGCGAGCGATCGCGGGCGTTATCGCGGCTGTTCGCCCCTGATGGGGAGATGGGTGCATGGCTGGTCGTCGGGCTGCACGATTCTGGGTCGGCGTCCGGCTGGCACGGCAGTGCGCGAGCAGATGGACTGGCCGGAATCCGCCCTGGATCTGCCCGAGACACCCGCGGATGCCATTGCCTTTGTCGAACAGGTTTTGTCTGATCCCGTGGGGCTCGCACGCCGCCGCCGCCGCAATGTGATCGAAGCGCTTCGGCGGCATGATACACGCTACCGTCTGCGCGATCTGCTGACAGATCTGGGTGTTCAGGTGCCAGATTCGCTGGTCGCGGGTCTCGATTCGCTTGCAAACTGTGCGACGGCGGTGTCTGAGACGTGAACTAATGGGCGAAATCGTCAGGAACTGTTTATACTTCCGACAGCAGTCCAATGGTTGCCAATACGAATGAACAAGGTGGGAAGTTTGACGAAGGCAAATAAGGGGCCGCGCACAGACGCCCTGACACCAGTGTTTTCAAATTCAGTCGGTGCCGAGGAACTCGCGCGGGTCGCTGATGTGTTCCAGTCCGGCTGGCTTGGCAAAGGGCAGGAGTGCGATGCCTTTGAGGCAGAGTTCGCCGCGATGCTCGATGCGCCGCAATCGTTGCTGTTTAACTGTTGTACTTCGGCGATCTTCATCTCGCTCCGCGCGCTCGGGATCGGAAAGGGTGACGAGGTCATCATCAGCACGGTCAATTTCGTTGCCTGTGCCAGCGCCGTGATCGACTGTGGTGCGGTTCCGGTCTTTGCCGATGTCGATCCGCACAGTTTGAACATACTGCCCGCCGAGGTTGCGCGGCTGCGGACGCCGCGCACCCGTGCCGTGATCATTCTGCATTACGGAGGCCATCCCAGCGATATGGAAGGCCTGCGCGACGTGTGCGGCGACAAGATCATGATTATCGAGGACAGTGCCAATTCCGTCTCTTCCTCCTACCGTGGCGAGATGTGCGGGACTCTGGGCGAGGCGGGATTCTTCAGCTTTGACGCAATGAAAATCCTGGTGATGGGCGATGGCGGCGCCCTTGTGATGAGGGACCAAGAGGCGCATCGCCGCGCCACGTCGCTGCGCTATTTGGGCTACCCCGACCGGACGAGTTCGGGCATGGCAGCCATGTCATCGAAATCCGCGAAACGATGGTGGGAGTACGAGGTGCAAGCCGTGTCGGGCCGTTACATCTCAAATGACATCATGGCCGCAATCGGTCGGGTTCAACTGAAAAAGCTCCCGAGCTTTATCCTGCGCCGGCGCGCAATCTGGCAGCTCTATCAAGAAGCCCTTGCCGATATTGCGCCGCTCACCCGGCCGCCGGAACCATTGGAGGGCTGTTCAAGTTCCTATTATCTCTACTGGATCCAGATCCCGAGCCTGCGCGACGAGTTGGCGGCCTATTTGGCCGAGAACGGTGTCTATACCACCTTTCGCTACTTTCCGCTGCACAAGGTGTCCTTCTTTGCCGATGGAAACCATCTGCCAAACGCCGAGGCGGTGAATGAGACGACACTGAACCTGCCGATCCACCAGAATCTGACCGATGACGAGGTGCTATGGATCGCGGATCTTGTCGCTTCCTTTGTCGCGACCCGCCTTTGACGCGGTAGAGGGCAGCATGCTCGAAAACGCCCCGCAAAAGCTGATTGTCCTGGGCGCGAGGAGCCAGGCGCCGGTCCTCGCCGACTGGGTCGATGAACTCCCTGGCTATGAAATCACCCATTTTGTCGAGAACCAAGACCGCACCAGATGCGGCGGCGCGATCCTCGGGCGCCCGATCATCTGGGTCGACGAGGTCCGCTCGATGGTGAAGAGTCACAGCGGGTTTGCCGCGTTTGGCTCACCCGAGCGCGACGGGCTGGTCAAGGCGGTCGCGGCCTTTGGCCTGAGTTTCGCGACACCGGTTCATCCCTCGTCCGTTCTGTCGCAAAGCTGCACGTTGGGGGAGGGTAGCATCGTCAGCCCGGCGGTGGTGATTTCGGCCTTTACCAGCATTGGCCGCCATGTGCTGGTCAATCGCGGCGCGCTGATCGGCCATAACGTGACCGTCGGCGATTACGGAACCATCGGACCGGGCAGCAATATCGCAGGCTTCTGCGAGATCGGGCCCAAAACCTATATAGGAATGGGGGCGACAATCCTCGACCAGGTCAAGGTGGGCGCCAATTGCGTTATCGGGGCGGGCTCGGTCGTTACCCGCGATGTTCCGGATGGACAGACCGCCTATGGTGTCCCGGCCCGCATTGTTTCGGCGAGCAACACCTGACCATCTGAGCATTTGCGGCGTGCCAAGCGCGGACCAAAGGCTTGCTCCCTAACACGGTCATCGGCAGACTGGCGCTGAAAGGGGCTGCGTCATGGCCAAGATCACAAGAAGGGACCTCGCAATCGGCGCCACCGCAATCGGGCTGGGTATGCTGACGCGCCAGTCGGCCGGCGCCGCGACGCAGCCGGCCCTGCCAATCCCGCCCGAATTGCGCGCCGATGCCACTGGTTCGATCCCGCTGAGGGTTCAAAGTGGCCAAATACAGGTCCTGCCCGGCAAGAGCACGCCCAGCTATGGCATCAATGGCCCCTTTCTGGGCCCTGCCCTGCGTGTGCGGCGCGGAGAGCGGGTAACCATGCGCGTGCAGAACCGGCTCGCCGAGCCCACGACCATGCATTGGCATGGGCTCAAGATTCCGGGTGCTGTCGATGGCAGTCCCTATAGCATCATCCAACCGGGCAAGCGCTGGGATGCCGCGCTATCGATCGACCAGCCCGCCGCCACCTGCTGGTTCCACCCGCACTATTATCCGACGACTGCCGAGCAGGTGATCAAAGGCATTGCCGGGCTGTTCCTGATTGACGATGACGAGTCGGATGCGCTGGGCCTGCCGTCGCGTTGGGGCATCGACGATATTCCGCTGATCCTGCAGGACCGGCGGTTCAATGTGGATGGCAGCTTTTTCCACCGGTTCAATCTTGCGGCCGTCACCACGGGTTATGTTGGTGACACGATGCTGATAAACGGTGCCGTCTACCCAAAGGCGAAGACCGCGCAGGGTTGGCTGCGTCTGCGGCTTCTCAACGGGTCCAATGCGCGCGCTTATCGCCTTGCACTCTCTGACGGGCGCCCGTTCCATGTGATCGCCAGTGATGGCGGCCTGTTGGCGGAACCTGCGACGCTGACGGAACTGATGCTCTTTTCGGGGGAGCGTTATGAGATCATGGTAGATGCCCGAGACGGTCGCGCCTTTGATCTGGTGACCCGCCCGGTGACGCAGATGGCAATGAACCTGCCGCCCTTTGATCGGGAGTTGCCGCTTGTCTCGATCAATCCCGAGGGTGCCGAAGGTGCGGGAAAGCTGCCAGACAGCCTGGTAAAGGTTCCGCCGCTGGTCCAGGGCTTGCCCCCTGTCAGCCAGGATTTGGTGATGCAGATGAACATGGACAACGCAGGGATGGGTGCGTTCGCCAAAGCCGGGCTGATGAAGATGCAGATGTCCGGAAAATCGGATCCTGCGGTAATCGCGGCCGTCAACAAGCTGATCGTCGAGGGGCCGGCGCTCCCGCTTGATCAACAGCTCAAGGCCAACGCCATCAACGGGGCGCCGTTCGAGATGGGCGACGTGCCGTTTAGTGCGCCAATCCACACCGATCTGCGATGGCGGATCTCTGAGGGGTCGGACAGGATGCTGCATCCTGTCCACATTCATGGCTGCCAGTTCCGGATTCTCAAGCTCGACGGCAAAGCGCCACCTTCCCATATGGCGGGGTGGAAGGATATCGCACCCATCAGCAAGGGCGGCAGCGCCGAGATTCAGATCCGCTTTGATCATCCGGCCGAGCAGACTGCCCCCTTCATGGCGCATTGCCACATCCTCGAGCACGAGGATTCCGGCATGATGACCAATTTCTCGGTAGGTTGACCGGCAACGAAGGGTGAGCCGTTGCCTTGGTCATGGCGCTGATAAACAGCCCATCCGCGAAACTCTACGTGTCCCGTGCGCCGGGGATCGGCTCGGTCATGCGGCCCGTTTCGGCGCGGCGTTGCGCGCCGGCCTTTTCGGCCTCGCTAGCGGCCGGGTCGAGCACATCGCCCAGTTCGTCGAGGCGCAAGCCCGCGGTGGCGATCTCCGGCAGCCCCGCCGCCCGGCGCCCGGCCATCCGCGCAGCAAAGGCGTGTTTCTTGCGCACCTGATGTGGCTGGAAGTCGTTCATCATCTCGGGCGTGATTTCGTCTCCCAAAACCAGATCGCCGGCGTCGACGGCCGATTGCACCAAGGCAGCCGCCTGCGTGTTGCGCACCACGATGCCATTGAAACCCGCATCTTCGCCCACCGGGCCGCCACCGGGCCAGACATCCAGGGCGGCAATATCGGCGGCCTCGCCCAGCGCGTCGGGGCACATTTTGCAGCGGGTTTCGAGTTGCCAGCCCGTCTCATCTTCCCAAAGCTCATTATAACTTTTCTCGAATGCACGGCCGTCTTGGGTTTCCACCCTTGTCCTGCCCGGATTGCCATAGCCGCGATAACGAAACAGCGTGACCTCCTCTTCGGCCAGACCGAATTCGTCGAGCAAATCACGCGATTTTCCCAGACGGGATTGCCCACCGCAGACCATGACCAGCCGCGCCACGATCAGCCGGTCGACACGCGGATCCGTCTTTGCGAGCGCGTGGATTGCGCCCATATCGCAAGGTTTCGCAATCACGGCAAAGGGTTTGCCTTTCACCAGCGCCTGCTCCAATCCCGCCAGCGGTGTCGTAGGGCCATAGCGCGAACCTGCATTCGCAACCACACTGTCGGGCGTGGTGCTTATCACACCATGGCTACGCATCGGGGCATCAGGGTCGGCGCCCAGATGCAGGATGAACGCGGCCCTGCCGGACTTCAAAAGGTGCACACCCAGCGCGGTCAGAACGCCGCCGGTCGCCGCACGATGGCGGATCTCGGCATCGCCGGCCCAGGCATAGCCGGCACTGGTCATCGCGCCCCAGATTGGATCTGGGACAAGCCCGGGCGCCTCGCGCGATATCGCCACGGTGCCAGGACAGGCGGAAAGAAGTTTTTCCTCTTCATCGGATGCGAACTCGTCCGCAACCACGGGACGCATTGCGCCATACTCGGTCATGCGCATTGGAACCCAGCCGCCGGTCACTGCTTCACACAGCCCGCAGCCGATGCAGAGGCCCGAGTTGATGACCTCGGCGATGGATCTGGCAGGAGTCATACAGCAACCCGAATGAACACATTCGCAGATATGTGACCACGTTCCGGGCCTGTACCGCAAGGGTATGGATCATCACGCCGGTCGGGATGTGTATCGGCCCATGCGCAAGCTCGCCAACGTCATCAGCCCGACGTCGCCACTTCCTTTGGCGTCAGTGCAGCCGTGGCGCATGGGCTCTGGGCCCGCCGGACAGGGCGAGGTGCCGCGGCATAGCCCGCATTCGCCAGGCGGGTTTGGCTCTCGGACTGTTCCGCACCGCGAATGGAGCCACCGATGGCTCTGGCCCCGATCATGCCCCGCGCTGGGGCCTCTCAGATCCGATGCCGGTACAGATGATCATAGTGCGGTTTCATCCGCCGATGCACCTGTTGCACCCGTTTGGGCGTCTCGGCGAGGTTTACATATCTGCGCTTTTGCGGGGTGAGCCCGGTTGATTTCGCCAAATTGGCGTGGAACGATCCGCCATCCCACCAACTATGAGCCGAGGGGTCGCCCCCAGGTTCCCAACAAAGCGCCTCTTCAACAAAGGGGATCCCGACAGCGTCGCAGAACTTTCGGGTCATGTCATGAGGGTTCTCGAGCAGATCATCGCTATCGATCACCGGGGGAGACGTTCCGGTGATCGCGCTGACAAGATCGAACAGCGCCCGTTGCTCCGGGAAACCGACCTCGCCCTCATGAAAATCAGGCCACTTGTCATGTATCGAGGTGATGGTCTTGGCCGGGTCCCGGATCAGAAAGGCATGGGTGAAGTGCGAGAGGAACTCCGGCGTCCACATATGGTTGATGTAGTGAGGAAAATCCTTGGTAAAGACCGGCCCCTTTTGCGCACGGGCTTGCATGTCTTCCCAGACGCTCTCGATGGTGAGGCCGGGGGTGGTCACGGCGCCCGGCTCAAAGCGATGCCAAAGCGGTGCCTCGCCCTGATACCAGGCCTCGCCAAAGGGTTCATGCAGGCAGTCCATGTCGCCGCGCTGGCGCATCATCCATTCGAACGCTGTCGAGGTTGACCGCGGCACGGCCCATAGCGCGACGATCTTATGCATGTTTCAGGCTTTCCAACAGCGCGCCCTGCGGGGTTACGGGCGCAATTCCAAGGGTCTTGTAGATCCGCCAATACAGCGCGGTGTCATGCCCGATGACGGGTTTGCCCAGCATCGCCTCCAACTCCCGCTCCAGATGCACCGGGCGTTGGGGCTGACCGCCGGGACCGGTGCGAAAATTGCACATGCCGTTGATCAGATAGGCATCGGCGTTCGGTGCCTGCTCGGCCACATAGGCAAAGCTATTGGCCGCAAGGTCGCCCTCGAACACCCAGCGGCAGTCATTCACCGCCTCCTGGCTTTCAAACCAGCCCTGATCGTGAAAGTTTCCAGCCCACAGCACGTCAAACCCGGCCTCTTGAAGGAACGCCACGGTACCCTGCCACCATTCCGGCCAGTGATAGGCGGCGTTGAGCCCGACCTTCTCGACATTCATGTCGCGCAGCGCCTCGACCATCGCATAGCCTGCCATGTGGAACGGTGTGCCGTACTTCTCGCTCAATCCCTCGCAATGGCGGCGGACCCCCTCGACACCCAGGCCCGAGGCATGAACCCAGTTCGAGCCCACCTGACCACAGACATCGGCACCGTTTCGGGCCATGCAGTGGACGAAGTCATCCAGCATGCCGAAGTTCTGTTTTCGCTGGTCTAGCCCGTGCACATAGTCGGGTACATGCAGCATCCATCCATGCACGCCAACGCTCGGCGGCGACATGCGCAGGAAATCCGACGGGGCGGCGTCATAGTCAAACGGCGGGCAGGTAAAACCCACCTGATGGGGAAAGAGCTTGTGCTCTGGTCGCCATTCTTCCGGCATCAGCATGGGCATCGGCCTCCGTCAATCCGCGTCCAGGGTATCGGGGCGCATGGACGGGATGCTATCCTCTTGGCGACAGGGTTTGTCGCAGGACCGCCCCGCGCCCCGGCGCCGAACAACGGGCACCAGGAATGTCTCGAAATGAGACATTCGCGCGCTAAGTAAGGAAGGGGCACACAGGAGACGTGGCGCCGAAGCAATACCAGGGAGATCCGCGATGAAAGCCTATTTTGCTGCGCCCGCAACGGCCCTGCTCCTCTCCACCGCTGCGGCCCAAGAGGTGGCCGATAAAATCTATCTGGGCGGGCCGATCCTGACCATGAACGATGCGGCACCTTCGGCCGAGGCCGTGGCCGTCCGCGATGGTTTGATCCTGGCTGTCGGAGACCGGGAGAGGGTTTTGTCCCATCAAGGCAAAGGGACGGAAATGGTCGATCTCGCGGGTCGGGCGATGCTGCCGGGGTTCGTCGACAGTCATGGCCATGTTGTCCTGGGCGGTTTGCAGGCGCTCTCAGCCAATCTGTTGCCGCCGCCTGACGGGCCCAACACCGACATCGCGACCATCCAACAGACCCTTCGCACGTGGCGTGAGAAGAACAGCGACGTCGTCGATCGGGTCAACCTCATCATCGGATTTGGTTATGACGAGAGCCAACTGGCCGAGAAACGCCCGCC
The DNA here is from genome assembly GCA_039028555.1 of Pseudomonadota bacterium. Taxonomy (GTDB): domain Bacteria; phylum Pseudomonadota; class Alphaproteobacteria; order Rhodobacterales; family Rhodobacteraceae; genus Thermohalobaculum. The sequence continues at coordinate 42,336 of JBCCHW010000001.1, forward strand.
AAACCGGCATGAGCTCGACGAAGTCTCGGCAGAGTTACCCATCATCCTGATTCACCAATCCGGCCATTTCGGCGTTGCCAATTCAAAGGCATTGGAAGTGGCCGGGATCGGACCGGGGTCGAGGCCTCCGCTGGGGGGTGTCATCCGCTTTGATGACGCAGGCGAGCCGACCGGGGTGCTCGAAGAGAATGCGTTCTTTGCGGTCTTGGTCCCGATCCTGAGTGATCTGGGCGCCGAGGGGTTGAAGGCCTTTGCCCGCGCAGGCACAGCGCTCTGGTCTGAATACGGGTACACAACGGCGCAGGAAGGGCGATCGTCGCAGGCGATCGTCGATGCCCTGCGGCATGTCGCGGCCGAGGATGGCCTCCCAATCGACGTCGTCGCCTATCCTGATGTGCTGGTAGAGCGTGACTTCATCGCGAATAGTGTCTCGCCGGACTACATCGACCGGGTGCGCGTCGGCGGTGCGAAGCTGACCATCGACGGCTCACCACAAGGTTTCACGGCGCTGCGCGACAGGCCCTATTACAAACCGGTTGGCAACTACCCGCCGGGCTATGCCGGCTATGCCTCGGCGACACAGAAACAGACGATGGACGTCGTCGACTGGGCGTTTGAAAACGACATCCAGATCCTGACCCATGCCAACGGCGAAGGCGCGTCGGACTGGTTGATCGCGGCTGTGGATGCAGCACAACACAAGCACGGCAAAGACGATCGGCGGCCGGTTTTGATTCATGGACAGTTCATGCGGCTGGATCAGGTCGAGAACTACAAGCGACTGGGCGTGTTTCCCTCGGTCTTCCCGATGCACACCTATTATTGGGGCGACTGGCATCGCGACCATACGGTGGGTCCGGTCAATGCCGAAAACATCTCTCCCACGGGCTGGATCTGGGAGCGAGGCATGATTTTTGGCACCCATCACGACGCGCCAGTTGCCTTTCCCGACAGCATGCGAGTGCTTTCGGCAACTGTTACCCGGCGCACGCGGTCGGGTGACATACTGGGCCCGCATCAGCGCGTCGATGTCATGACCGCGCTAAAGGCCATGACGCTTTGGCCGGCCTGGCAGCATTTCGAGGAAGACGACAAAGGCTCGATCGAGCCCGGTAAGCTGGCCGATTTCGTGATCCTCTCCGCCGATCCGACCGCGATCGACCCGGAGACACTGGCCGACATCGACGTGCTGACCACAATCAAGGAAGGCAAGGTCGTGTATGACGCCGCCGGTGACACCCGCAAGGGCGCCTTGACGCCCCGCGACGGGGCGTTCGGCGGGCAGAATCCATACGCCGCACACCGTTTCCTGCACGCGATGTATCAGGTCATGGAGCAGTTTTAGCCGCCGCTCCACGAAATCTGGACCAAGTCAGCCCGGGACGATGGTTTCGTCTAGCTTGTGATCGACGGTCGAGACGGTTTTGTCGATCTCCGCATTGGGCATGTCGAGCTGATGCGAGATGAGTTTCACCAACAGATCCACGCGCTCGATAAAGGGGGCCCCAGCCGCGACCGCACGCGCCGCCGACGAAGGTTTCAGCAGGCTCTCGGCCGCCTTGGCGTATTTCTCGAATGGAACCTGATCGGCCGGGTCCGCGCCGAGGCGCTGTGCGATTGCATCCACATGGCCGTAAATCTCGCGCGACAGCTCGATATCGCCATGCACCGCATCACGGATCGCTTGGGGTTCATGAGGTGTGATGCAGCGGTAGTTGCCGGTCAATAGCATCGACCACTTGGCCAGCGGCACGAAAAGCGAGTCGTAAACCCGCAGCTTGACCGGTACGTCCTTTCCGTCAAGCGTCACTGCGGCGATGTCCGCCTCAAGCTCCTTCAGAAGCGCGCTATGCGCTGGGTCGCCGAAGGCCGCGGCTTTGAAATTGGTCGGCAGACCCACATGAAGCACGTTCGGCGCTTCCTCAGGCGGGCGGAAAGCCTGTGGATCGGGTGAGCAAAGCGTCACCAATCCGGGCTCGAACCGATCCCAGACCTGTGCGGTCGTATAGGCCTCTTCGAGATCCATGTCCTTGAGCGCCGCGATGCGTTTCAGATAGGGCAGCGGTGGCATGTTCATGATCGACACGCAGGGAAGCTTTGCTTCTGCAATCTTGATCATCAGCGTCCGGATCGAGTGGTTGGTGTATTGCGGTTCCTGCATCGCCAGCGCGACCATGTCATAGCGGTCGAGATCCACACCCTCGGGCGGGCAGGCATCGACCTCGCCTGGCAGGTCGCGCGAGAAAATGGCACGATGAACCGCCTCATCGCGCAGTTTGATGCGCACTTCGGTCCCGTCGCGATTGATCAGATCGGCGGTCTTTTGGCGGCAGACCAGGGTCACGTTGTGCCCTGCCATCAAAAGCTTGGTCCCCAACAACGAGCCGTAGGAAGCTCCAAGGATCAGAATGTTACGCGGCATGGATTCCTCCGAAATATTATTGCGCGGATTCTCATGCCCGGTCGGACGCATTGTTGCAATCCCCGTTTTCATTTTCTCATAGAGCGGTAAGGCGCCGATTGAACCGGGGCCCGGAAACCTGCGCGCACCTGGAAAATCCCACCGCCCAGCCCGGCTGAACCATTCCAGATGACGCATTCATGCAGGGCTGCTTTATGACGCCTCGGATTCCTCATCGTGGAGGCCGAACCTGAAAACTGCCTCGAGACGCCCGGGAAAACTGTACATCACGGGCATCTTTCTTAATTATCGGCGCTGTGAAGTTAAGATTTTCCCTTATTCGGCAAGTATGATGGGGCAGAGATGATCACAGGCGCCCAACTCGACTCCCCGGTAGATATCCATGATCTGCTGCACACTGGTCTGTTGGGGCATCCCGCCTCGGTCGCGCTGGTCTGCGCCGAGACGAGCAGAACCTGGCGTGAACTCGAAGACGAAGTCGAGAATCTCGCCGGGCATTATCTGAGCATGGGGCTGCGGCCGGGCGACAGGATCGCATCGCTGATGCCGAACCGGACCGAGTTGATGGTGCATTATCTGGCGTGCTTCAAAGCGGGCTTCGTCGCGACGCCACTCAATTACCGCTACATGGCGCCGGAAATGGATCACGCACTCACGGTCTCGGGGGCTGCTATGCTGGTTGCCCATGTCGAGCGCGCCCAGGATCTGGCGGAGACGGTCGGCGTCGACAGGCTGCCGCTGGGTGTGATTCACTATGGGCGTGAAACGCCCGGCGCCCGCGACCTGGAGACTCTGATCGCGACACCGCCCGACCGCCGGTCGGAACGGGCGGTCAAGCCGTCGGATCCCGCGATCATCTTCTTTACTTCGGGCAGCACCGACAAACCCAAAGGCGTAACCCATAGCCACGAAACGCTGGGGTGGATGTTCGCATCAACGGCAGCGGGATTTGAGATGACGGGGCGAGACGTGGTGCTCCCCGGCTCGTCCATCTCTCATCTCGGCTCCTTCATGTGGTCGATGAGTGCGCTTGCGCTGGGTGCCAAGGTGTTAGTCGCCAGAACTTTTGACGGCGATGAGATCCTGCCGATGTTGCGCGCGCATCGTCCGACTGTTCTTTGCATGTTGCCTGCCGCCTTGATGGCGCTGATCCGCGATCACGGTGCTCGGGGTGAAGATTTTGCATCCCTCCGGCTATGCCGCGGAGGAGGCGACAAGGTGCCCCTGGAACTCGACGATACCTTCCGTGAATTGGCTGGCATTCCCATCGACGAAGGCTATGGGATGACCGAGTTGGGTACCGCCACCATGAACCCTCCATCAGGCGTCATCAAGCACGGATCCTGCGGGCTGCCATTGCCCGGATTCTCGGTCTCGATCCGCGACGACAAGGGCAATGAACTCGGAGTAGGCGCCGATGGTAATCTTTGGGTGCTTAGCCGCTCCGCGACGGTCGGGTATTGGCAAAGAGCCGAGGCGACCGAAGATCTCTTCGCAGACGGCTGGCTCAATACCGGCGACATCATGCGCATGGATCACGACGGCTATCTTTGGTTCCGGGGACGCAAGAAGCAGATCATCATTCACGACGGTTCGAACATTAGCCCGCAAGAGGTCGAGGACGCGCTGATCGAGCACCCGGCGGTTGCGTCAGCCGGAGTTGTCGGCATCCATGATCTGACGCATGGCGAGAACGTGCGTGCCTACGTCACAACACTGGCGGGAATCGATATACCCACGGCGCAGGAGTTGATCCGCTTCGCGCGGCAACGAGTGGGCTATAAGGCGCCTGAAGAAATCGAGTTCCTGAGCGATATGCCCTTGAATGCGACCGGCAAGATTGACCGCCGAAAACTAAAAGAAATGGCGCAGGAGCGCCACAAGGCAAACTGAGCGCAATCCAAGCCGCCGTAGTTCTTCAGGACCAGTGATTCAAGTGCTTGAGCTGATTCCCAGGATCAGACTGGTGCAGTCAGGCCCGTTTTAGCTCTGGCGATCATGTGCAGACGTTGCGAAGAAAGTTGCCGGGCCGCCCGAACACGCTGATCGCCGCAATGCACCCGGGGTGAGTTTCATTTTGTCTAGAACATCCTCGGGTGAGTGCCCGAAGGGCAGGACGCGGACAACCCCGTTTCAGAGGGAGGGCGCACCCCTCCCCGTCAGGCAACCCGATTGGGCAGCACCGGGTCCTCGCGCGGCGCGCTGCGTGCCACACCACTGCTGTCGAACAAGGTTCCTCGTCCCATCCCGCACTAGCCACCTAGCGGAGTTGCGAGGCGGAGGGTCGCAATTCAGTCGAGGCACGGCAATCAAACTCATGGAAATTGTCACTCTCTGCGCAGCAGGAGTCGTCGTAAGAATGGGACAAGCAATAGAACCAAGCTCAGGAAAGTTGCTGCAGCCAGGAATGCGCTTATCGGTCGGGTCAGGAACGGTTCTAGCGAACCTTCGGACAAGATCATGCCGCGTCGCAGGCTTTTGTCCAGGAGATCGCCTAACACCAATCCCAGGACAAGTGGGGCCATCGGGTAATTCATCTGCTTTAGCACAAACCCCAGAACGCCGAAGCCCAGCATCGTCCAGACATCGAAAGGGCGTGCTGCGATGGCGAATGCACCAACCGTACAAAGGACGAAAATCACCGGCAGTAACCGTTCGCGCGGGATACGAAGCACAGCGAGAAGAGGTGTGGTCAGAAGGACGCCCGCGACGGTCATGATAACGGCTGCGACAACGATCGCGGCAACGACGCCATAGACCATATCGGCACTCGTGATCATAATCATCGGTCCGGGTTGCACCCCATGAATAACCAATGCAGCCAAAAGAACTGCCGAGGGGGCCGAGCCAGGGATGCCAAGTGTCAAGACCGGGATGATCGCGCCCGGAACCGCAGCTGAATTGCCAGTTTCTGCGGCGACTAACCCTTCGGTTGAACCGCGCCCGAACATTTCTCTCGTACGACTGAGCCGCTTTGCGATTGCGTAGGAGACCCAGGCACCGATATCCTCGCCAACGCCGGGGATTAGCCCCATCAGCGTGCCAGCAATGCCGGATCGTCCGATGGTTCCGGCGTTCTTTGCGACGTCGCTTGCCCTAGGCAACAACCGTCCCTTGTTCTGCGAAATCTCTGGCGAGCGATTGTCGGAAATGCTGGAGAGGATTTCGACAAGCCCAAATGCGCCAACCATAGCCGGGATCAGACCGAACCCGCCGGTCAGGTCGTGAATGCCAAAGGAATAGCGCGCATAGGCAAACACCTGTTCTTGTCCTACCATGGCGAGGATCAAGCCGAGGCACCCGGCGATCCAGCCTTTCAGTGGATCATCCAGCGCCGTCAGGCGGCCCGAGATCACCACGCCGAACAGCGCCAGCCAGAAAAACTCGAACGATCCGAAACTGAGGGCATAATCTGCCAGTATCGGCGCCGTAAAAAGAAGCAGAACGACACCGACCATCGTGCCGAAAAACGAGCCAATGGTGGCAAGTCCCAGCGCTTCGCGGGCGCGCGCCTGGCGTGCCAGCGGGTAGCCGTCGAGCGATGTCGCAGCGCTGGCCGGGGTGCCCGGCATGTTCAGGATGATCGCTGTGCGGCTGCCGCCATAGATCGCTCCGACATACAGGCCGAGCAGTGCGGTGATGGCCTGAAAGCTCTCCATCTGGAAGGTGAGCGTGGTGAGCAGTGCCAGCCCCATGGTCGCGGTCAAACCAGGTAACATGCCGATCACGATGCCAAGGATGGTGGACCAAAGCGTGATCAATAGAAACTCTGGCGAAAGCGCCGTTGTGAAGGCGTTCAGAATCGCGGAAAACTCAGGCATCTACGGCAACTGCACCAGAAACAGAGTTTGAAAAAGATATTGACTGCCGAGGCTTGTAATCAGCGCGAGACTTGAGGCAGCAATCAGGGACGGCACCGGGCGGCGCGTACTGCCTTCTGGTTTGAGGACAAGCTCGAACGTCACAACAAAGGCGAAGACGAAAGCGAATGTGGCCCATACGAACGGCACATTTCCGAAGAGCACTGCCCCGTAAATCAGCGTTAACGCCAATGCCGCAATCGCGCGATTTCGGTTCGCGGGCGTGCCGATTACGGTGGTCCAGTACGTGCGCTCGGCCCCGTCAGCCTGCATCGGGCGCAAGGCCAGGATCAGACCGCAAAGCGCTAACGCCAACCCCAGAATGCCGGGCGTCAGGCCGGGCGATTGATAGGCGGGCGCGCCTTGCGCTTCAAACCGGGGCATCGCCCATGCCCCTGCCATCACGCCAAGGCCAAGTACCACGAAGATGAAACCGGAAACTCGGTCGAGTGCGTGATTGGTCATGCTTGCCTCAACAAGTTGGGCCGCCCCTGGAACGGGACGGCCCGGTTTCATATCACGGACGCGGAATTCCCAACGCGTCGGGGCTCTTCACGGAGTCACCAGCGTCATGCAGAAGCCAGGCATTCAGTTGGATAGACGGCCAGACCTTTTCCAGCGCTTCCTCGCCCATGTGAACGGTCATCAGCGAGCCACGACCTTCAGTGTACTCCGCCAAAGCTGCGGAATCCGCGAGACCGGCCCACGCCGCTTCGATCTTGGCCGACACATCGTCTGGGACATCGCCCGGCACGAAGACACCAAAATAGATCGGCGCGACCGGCACTTCCGGCAATGCGCCCGAGATCGACGGAATAGCTCCAACGCCCGGCACATCCGCGTCGCCATCCGACAGAACGGCAATCGGCTTCAGTTTGCCGCCTCGTAGCATGTCGATCTGCTCAGAGATCAACTGCGTCGTGGCGTCCGTTTCGCCCGAAACAGTGGACAAGACGGCATTCGCACCGCCGTCATAGGTCGCGTGGATGTAAGAGCCGCCAACGGTGCCGGAAATGGCTTCGATCGCCGAGTGACCGGCCGAGTTGACGCCTGACGTACCGACTTTCAGTCCACCTGCTTTCAGAGCGGCCACAAAGTCGTCCAGAGTGTTGATATCGGAATTCGCAGGGACAGAGATCACGCTCGCCAAAGCAGAGTTGAGGTAGAGGTCCCAGTCCTTGATCGACGTATCCATCTTGCCCGTCACAGCATAGGTGCCAAGGTCCTTTGCGGCGCCCGCCGTCCAGGTATACCCGTCGTGCGGGGCGTCCCAGGTCGCCTGGCTTCCCAGAGAGCCGGAAGCTCCCGGCTGGTTCACCACGACCACACTTTGACCAAGCGCTCCCTCGAGTTCAGCCGCGACGACGCGTGTCACCTGGTCGGTCGCCCCTCCCGCGCCCCAGGGCACAATCAGTTGGATTGGCTTTTCAGGCCATTCTGCAAGCGCGGATCCGGCAAGCAAAACTGCCACTATCGCACCTGTAAACATATGTGAATGTTTCATTTTTTCCTCCTAAATTGGATCTTTCTTGTTCATTGTTCCAGGTTTCCCAGCCTCTTGGCGTTTGCCTGTACCTCTATTGCCAGCCGCATGACGGTTATGGTTCTTTGTTGTGGAATGGCGGTTTGTGTTCGGTTTTCGACATCTTGTTTGAGGTTTGCGAAGTACGGCGTGCCCGCGCCTGATGCGTCGATGCGTTCGCAGGTTGTTCCGTTGACCAGAAAAACGTGATCGGTGCCCGCTTGGCCTGCGATATCCATGTACTTGCGAACTTCGACAAAGCCCTCGGTTCCGGTCAGTATCAACCGTCCGTCGCCCCAATTGGGGGCGGCATCGGGCGTGAACCAGTCAAGCCTGACGTAGCCCTGAACGTCGCCCGCTGTCAGGTTCATCTCGCCAAAGTCCTGAAACTCCGGATGGCCGGGCGTTGCCATGTTGGCGATGGTCGCGCGGGTGATCTCTGCCGTATCGGCGCGGGCGAAGTGGAGAAACTGGTCAATCTGATGGGTGCCGATATCGGCCAGAATGCCACCATACTGCCGAGGCTCCCAAAACCAGTCAGGCCGCATATGGGCGTTGAGCCGATGCGGACCTTGGGAGAGGATGTGGATCAGTTTGCCGATCCGCCCTTGGTCAAGAAGCTGGGTAGCAAGCGTAGAGGCGGGCACCTCGAACCGTTCCGAGAAATTCACCGACCAGATGCGACCTGTCTCGGCGATGGTGGCCTCGATTTCTTCCAGTTCGGCCAGCGTCAGACAGCCGGGCTTATCGAGCATCACGTCCTTGCCTTGTCGCATGGCCTGAAGCGACAACGCCGCGCGCTCGGCAGGCGGGGCCGCGATCAACACCAGCGCGATGCTGTTGTCACTCAGGATGGCATCCAGTTCCAGCCGCGGCACATCGGGGAAGCGTTTGGCAAAGCCTGCCATGGGTTGCGGTTCGCCTTCGGTCCAATAGCCCGCGAAGGTGCAGCCTGAATCAATCATGCCCTGTGACATGCCGTAGATATGGCGGTGGTCGAGACCGAGGGCGGCGAATCGAAGGCTCATGTCACGCCCTCCACTGCTGCCACCGTGCCGGACTTGGCCGAGCGCTCTATCGCGTCAATCAGCCGATGCACGCCTAACGCTTCGCGGCCCGTGATCCGGGGAGGGCGGTTTTCGCGCAGAGCGCCCGCAAAATCGGCGATCAGGTCGCGGTGCCAGTCACAAGGGAAGTCCATCGGATCGCTGCCACCGCCGGTGCCGGTGACTTCGCCCACGGATTCGGTGTGCCCGTCGCGCCAGTGGATGACCAACTCTCCGGCGGTAAGTCGCACTGCGGCGTGTTCGCAATCAAGGATCAGCGTTTCGGCATCGCCCGGAAAGGCCGAGGTCGTGGCGACCACCGAACCGATTGCGCCGTTTTCAAATCGAAGGCCGGCTGTCGCGAAATCCTCGGCCTCCATCTGGTGTAGACCGGTTGTGCCGATCATCGCTGAAACTTCTGTCACTGGACCGGTGAGGCTCAGCATCAGGTCCAAAACATGGATCGCCTGGGTCAGGAGAACACCACCGCCATCCATTGCATAGGTGCCGCGCCCGGGCTGGTCGTAATACGACTGTTCGCGCCACCAGGGCAGCGTCACCCGTGCCATGTGCAGGCGTCCTGCCTTGCCGCTGCCGATCAACTCGGCCAGCGCTTCCGCTCCGGAGCGGAAGCGGTGCTGCAGGACCAGGCCCAGAGGCACGTCCGCCCCCTCGCATGTCTCTACAATCCTTATGGCGCGGGCCAAATCACGCTCTACCGGCTTCTCCATCAGGATGGCTTTGCCGGAATTCGCCAGTACCTGGACAATCTCGGCCCTTGCATTGGGCGGCGTGATGATGATCGCGCCATCGACATCGCTGGCCGCCAGAGCGTCTATGTCATCAAAGATCGGCCAGCCCCAAGCCGCAGAAACCTCTTCACGCCGTTGTTGAGACCTGGCGTAGAGGCCCGTGACCTCGACCCCTGGCGCGAGTTGCTTCAACGCTGCCATGTGGGGCTTCGATGCCATACCAAGGCCGATTACAGCCAGTTTGACGGGACGTTCAGGCATGGTCCAGATCCTCCAACGCGGCCAACAAGCCATTCTCTGAAATCGCCCGCAGATTGGACGCGGTCACCTCACGGAACGTTTGTTCTGCGGTCAGTTCCTTTGGTACCAGATTGGGCAAGGCAAACAGCGCACCGACACGGGCCTCGGGCGCGTTGGGAAGCGCGTCGAGCTCCGCTTCACGGGGGTCTCTCAACGCGTGTGTCCGGCCTGCGTCGGTACGACCGCCCAGATACCTGAGCCAGCAAGCTGTTGCGAAGGCGAAGGGCGCTGCGTCTTGCCCGCGCCTTATTGCCTCCAAGGCCGGCGCGAAGATGCGTTGGGGCATCTTCTGGCTGCCATCCATGGCGATCTGATAGGTTTCATGGGCGATATGTGGATTTCGGAACCGGGCGAGCAATGCGTCGCGATAGCCTTTGGGATCGAGGCCCGGCGTGGGATCTATTGTTGCTGCTGCCGCATCCATATGACGGGCAACCATTTGGGCGAGTGCCGCATCAGCCATGACATCGCGCACGTAACGTTTGCCCGAAACATGCCCGGCGTATGCCAGCATTGAGTGTGCACCGTTGAGCAACCGCAGCTTCATGCGCTCGTAAGGTGCAACATCTGATACCATTTGCGCCCCGGCTTTTTCCCAAGTGGGGCGCCCGGCGGCAAAATCGTCCTCGACCACCCACTGGGTGAATGTCTCGGTTTCCACCGGGATCTGATCCTGGAAGCCGGTTTCCCGCGCCACCTCGGCGCGCAACCCGGGCGTTGTCGCAGGGGTGATCCGGTCCACCATGGTCGAGGGAAAACGCACATGCTCGGCGATCCAGTCCTTGAGCGCCGGATCGGAGACGGCTTTGAGGACATTGGCGCGGAGCACGGCACCATTGGCGGAGAGGTTGTCGCAGGACAACAGCGTGACACCGGTCATACCCGCTTCTTTGCGTGCTTGCAGGGCTTCGACCAGAAGGGTGATTGCGCTGTCTGCATCAAACGGCGGAGCATATCCCTTTTCGGTGATGGTCAGGCTGATGATCTTGGTTTCGGCCCGGGTCAATTCCTCCATAATCGGGCGGCGACCATATGCATCTGACAGAGCGCTTGGCATCGAGGTTATCACGCGGTAGTTGGTGCCAGACGACCCGCGCGTGACCAGCGTATAGCGTCCTTTCTGCGCGTTCAGCCCATCCACAAAAGCCGCGCTTCGCAGGCTGACGCCCGTGATGTGCCAACCATCGCCGGCATCCTGCGTGTAAACCGCCTGATGGGCGCGGTGAAACGCGCCGGGGCCGATATGCACGATGCGGCTCACTCGAACGTGCCTTCGAGCGCTTTGACAACGCCCCGCAACTCGGCCAACCCGCGCAACCGCCCGGTCAGCGGGTAGCCGGGTTGTTGCTTGCGGCTTAGATCGTTCGCCATCGCCTGCCCATGATCAGGGCGCATTGGGATCGACCAATCGGCACGGCCCTGCGCCTTGCGCCGTTTTTCCTCTGCCAGAACTGCCCGCAAAAGCGCGACCATATCGGTGTCACCTTCCAGGTGCGCAGCCTCATGGAAACTGCCGGGAAAGCGATGATCCTCCCGCGTGACATTGCGCAGATGCAGGAAATGAACCTTTTCGCCCAAGCGCGCCATCATACCCGGCAGATCAACTTCAGGGTTCACACCCAGCGAGCCGGAACAGAGCGTGATGCCGTTTGCCGGGCTGTCGGCGGCAGAGGTGAGCGCGGCATAGTCACCCTCGGTCGACACGATGCGTGGCAGCCCAAGCAGCGGAAATGGCGGGTCATCTGGGTGACAGCAGAGGAGGATGCCAAGCCGTTCAGCAACGGGCACAACTTCTTGCAAAAAGGCGGCGAGGTTGGCGCGCAACTGTTCGGGCGATATCGTGTTGTAGCTGTCGAGCAGCGTCCGGAAGCCATCGAAGCTGAGTTCCTGATTGGCCCCCGGCAGACCCTTGGTGATGTTGGCCATCAACTTTTTGCACGCGTCTTCGTTCATCGCGCCGCGGCGGGCGCGAGCGGCCTCGACGACCTCTTCAGGGAAATCCTCCGCCGCCCCGGGCCGTTCCAGCACGAAGATGTCGAAAGCGGCAAAGTCGATCAGGTCGAAGCGCATACAGGTGGACCCGGTCGGAGTTACATGGGCCAGTTCGGTGCGCGTCCAGTCAAGCACCGGCATGAAGTTGTAGCAGACGACCGTCAAACCGGCTTGCGCGAGGTTCTCGAGGCTCTGCTTGTAAGCGGCGAAATGGGCCTTCCAGTTACCGTCTTGCTTCTTGATCTCTTCCGAGACTGGAAGACTTTCGACGACGCCCCACGAGATGCGCGAGGGCGTACCGTCGCTGCGATGCGCGATTTCAGCCTGCCGTTTGGCAATTTCGCCTGCACACCAGACCGCGCCATTCGGGATATGGTGCAGTGCGGAAACGATGGCGGTAGCGCCGGCCTGCTCCACCTCTTCGATGGATACGGCATCAGAGCGTCCAAACCAGCGCCAGGTCTGTCTCATGCGGCGTCCTCATAACCATAGGCGCGCTTGGGCAGGGTGTAGGCCAGGTCTTTGGCGACCTCCGCCGCCTCGCCCTCAGGCAGCCGGTGCTCGACGACTTGACGCGCAAGAAACGCACAATCAATCCGCCTTGCCATATCGTGGCGGGCTGCGATCGAAGGAAATGCGCGGGTGTCGTCGTTGAATCCGACGGTGTTGTAGTAGCCCGCCGTCTCAGTCACCATCTCGCGATACCGCATCATCCCGTCGGGACTGTCAAAAAACCACCAGGCGGGCCCAAGTCGCAGGCAGGGATAGGCACCCGCGAGTGGGGCAAGCTCGCGGCCATAGGCGGTTTCGTCCAAAGTAAAGAGGATCAGCTTCAAACGTGGATCATGGCCGTGGGCGTTCAAGAGCGGCCTGAGCGCATCGACATAGTCAGTGGGCCCGGGAATATCGAAACCTTTGTCCGGTCCAAACCGGCTGAAAATCGCGGCGCTGTGGTTTCGGCGCGAACCGGCATGAAGCTGCATAACCAGCCCGTCGTCCAGGCTCATCCGCGCCATCTCGGTCAACATCTGGGCGCGGAACAGTTCCTTGTCCTCGGCACTCGCGTTCGCGGACAAAACGCGTGCCAAAAGCGCCTGGCAATCGCTGCCCGACAAGTCCGCTGTCCGCGCTGTAGGGTGCCCGTGATCTGTTGCAGTCGCGCCAAGGCTTTTGAAATAGACCCTGCGCTTGCGATGTGCGGCCAAGAGCCCGGTCCAGGTGCTCGTGTCTTCGCCTGCCAATGCGCCCAGCTGTGTGATGTTGTACAGGAACCCTTCGGTATCCGGATTGGTCACTTGATCGGGGCGATAGGTCGGCACGACGCGGCCGCACCAACCACTTGCGGCGATTGCTTTGTGGTGCGCGAGATCATCCAGACAGGAGTCTGTCGTTGACAGCACTTCGATCCCGAACCGCTCATACAGCGCGCGCGGGCGGAACCCATCCTGTTTCAGAACCTCTGCGATCTGATCATATGTCTGATCAGCTGTCTCAGCGCACAACGGCCGCTGAATGCCGAAGAGTGTCTCCAGCGTATAGTCCATCCACATCCGCACCGGTGTCGAACGGAAAAGATGGTAGTTCCCTGCAAACCGCCGCCAGATCGTTCGGCTGTCTAGCTCAAACGGCGCGCCATCACGCGACGGCACGCCAAGCTCGGCATGGGTCATCCCCTGACTGACCAACATTCGAACCACATAGTGATCCGGCACAATCAACAGCTGAGCAGGGTCGGGAAAAGGCCCGTTCTCGGCAAACCATGCCGGTTCCGTGTGCCCATGGGGGCAGATCAGCGATAGCTTTTCCACCTCTGCAAACAATCGCCGCGCGACATCGCGCGTCGCCGGATCGGCGGGAAAGAAACGGTCAGGGTGCGGCATCAACCGCATCCAAAGCTGAGTTGATATGCTTGGAGACCAGCGCCTTTGACAACTCCGCATCACCCGACTTGATCGCCTCGACCAAGGCAATGTGTTCATTGAACGCGACGTTGATCCGCTGCGGCAAATGCCCTGTCAGCATGATCCGCGCCCGATCAGTGTGTGACTTTACCGAATGCGCCAATCGCCAGGCCGCAGGAAGACCCGCAAGGTTGGCCAATTCGGCATGAAAGTGTTCATCTTTGCGGAAGAATTCGATGTGATCGCCATGGCTGACCGCAACGCTTTGTAGCGCAATGATCGAATCAAGAGGTCGAAGGTCCGGAGGATCAGCCGCCAAAAGTCCGACCACCTCGCGCTCCAAGGCACGGCGAATGATGATACCTTCCCGCACTTTGGTGTCGTCAATCGCTGTAACCGTTGTTCCCGATTTGGCCCGGGACTCAATCAGACCGTCCTCGACAAGTTTCTGATAGGCCTCACGTAGCGGCGTTCGACTGACCTCAAGCGCCTCACTCAATTCCCCTTCGTTCACGGGGTCCTTTGGTTGTAAAACCTCGAGGATGATGGCCAGTCGCAGCATCTCGTAGATTTGCTGTCCTAGTGGCCGGGATCGGTCGATCCGACCTAGCGACTTCCAGTCAACCTGCCGTGCCGTATGTTTCGTCGTCGCTGAACTACTCTTGCGCGCCATACTCTCTTTCCTGGTTCATGGTATACTTGCATACATGTATTCTAGCAATCAAGAGGGATCTGGGGTTAGCCTCTTTGTGTTTGCTGTCACTTGAACAGAGCGGCGTTGAAGGCAGGATACCGGATGGCTTGTGGACTCTCGGCTAGACAGCCGCAGGACCAGAACACAGGTCTCCTTCAAAGAGGCGAAAACTGCCGCTTTCGGTCGCTCTCCCCCACTCCGCCAAGGATCAATCGCCTAGTTGTCGCAAAACGCCCGGCAGGGCCTTTGCGGTTGTGGCGGGTTTCGGCGCTGCTAGGCATGATCGTCGGATATGCCGGCGCCAGCGCTGACGACCGGAGCCCGGACTCACGGACGGATGTCCTTTCAACCGCCAGAGCGGGAAAGGTTTTTGCTGACCGGGCAACGGATCGAGATGCATGCGGCCGGATCGGTGGCAAATCTGCGCGTGGCCGACCTGTGCTGTGGTCTGCGGAAACCGCAGGGATTAGCGGTCTCTTGCGGGCCTTTGGCTTGCGCCGCGGTGAAATAGCGGACAAGGTCATCGCGGATGAAATCAAGAAGCATAGCCGGGTCAACGCATCGACCGGTGAACGTGGGCATGGGCAGATTTTGACATTTGCTGGGGGCAGTCAGGGCTTCAAGATCGTGCTTGCGAAGTCGATCTTGATCTTCGCCCTGGGCTTTAGCCAATCGTCTTGTCGATGTCGTATGCGGTTCAAAGCGGTGTGGGATGGTTCGAAACTTCGGGCGCGTCTCGTCGTCTTTGTCGATCGCATCGCGATTGGCGCTGTGCACCTCTGAAACGAAAGGCTGGATCTGTGACACAGCAAGACGCCATCGACCGCGCTGCCGCGCTTTCGTGTTTTAACGACCCTGCGGAGATCGCGCCGCTTGACGGCGGGATCACGAATGTCAGCCTGACCGTGCAGGACGGCGATCAGCGTTTTGTGGTGCGGTTTGGCGAGGATATTCCTGAACATGGGGTTCTGCGTTGGAACGAACTGGCGCTCAGCCGTTCTGCCGAACTGGCGGGCATCTCACCTGGCGTGGTGCATCACGAACCCGGGGTGCTTGTCTTGTCGTTCATCGAGGCGAAGACATTTGCCGAGGCAGATGTCAGAGATCCCGCCAATCTACCGAGTATCATCGATTTGGTCGCCAAGGCGCACCGCGAGCTTGGCCGGCATCTGATGCAGCCCGTGCTGGCATTCTGGCCGTTTCAGGTGAACCGGACATATGCAGCCAGGCTCGAGGCTGACGGCTCATCCCATCAGGCGATACTGCCCGAGTTGATGGCAGAACAGGATGTGCTGGAGGATGCGACGGGACCTGTCGACATCATCGTCGGGCATAACGATCTGCTTGCCGCAAACATCCTGGATGACGGCACGCGGCTGTGGCTGATCGACTGGGAGTATGGCGGCTTTAACACGCCGCTTTTTGATCTGGCCGGTTTGGCCGGGAACAACGGGCTTTGCGAAGCTCAGGAAACTGCAATGCTGGAGCAGTATTTTGGCGATTCTTCGGAGTTGCGGTGGCGCGCCTATCAGGCGATGAAATGCGTCTCGCTGATGCGCGAAACGTTGTGGTCGATGACGTCCGAGATCAACTCGGAGCTTGATTTCGACTATGCCGCGTACACTGCCGAGAACTTGGACCGTTTGAAATCCGCGCTCGCCGATTTCCGCAACACCTGAGGCCGCAATGACCCTCCCTTCGTCTTCCAAGATCGTCATCATAGGTGGCGGTATAATCGGATGCTCCACCGCCTATCATTTGGCTCATCTGGGTCAGGAGGTGCTGTTGCTGGACAAGGCGGCGCTGACCTCCGGGTCAACTTGGCACGCTGCCGGGCTTGTCGGACAACTCCGTTCGAACGCAAATGTCACGCAGATGTTGGGATATTCCATAGACTTGTACCGGCGGTTGGGGGAGGAGACCGGTCTTGCCACTGGTTGGAAGATGAACGGCGGCCTGCGTCTCGCCTGCAATCCTGAGCGCTGGATAGAGGTGAAACGTCAGGCGACCACCGCACACAGCTTTGGCCTGAACATGCAGCTTTTGACACCGCGGGAGGCGCAGGATCTTTGGCCGTTAATGGAGATCGGGGATGTGGTTGGTGCGGCCTATCTTCCGACGGATGGGCAAGCGAACCCCTCAGACATTACCCAGGCACTGGCCAAGGGCGCGCGGTCCAAGGGCGCTATGCTTGTCGAGAACTGTCCGGTGATCGAAATTTTGACCGAACAGGGCCGTCTGGCCGGGGTGCGGACACCCCAGGGTGATGTGTCCTGCGAGAAACTGGTGTTGTGTGCCGGGCAATGGACTCGGGATCTCGCGGCCTCCATTGGCGTCGTGGTCCCACTGGTCTCGGTGGAACACCAGTACATGATCACCGAGCCGTTCGGCGTGCCGTCAGATCTACCAACCCTGCGCGACCCGGATCGATTGACTTATTACAAGGAAGAAGTTGGCGGTCTCTCGTGGGGTGGTTACGAGCCGAACGGCATTCCCTGGGCTGTCGACGGCATACCTGACAAATTCGACTTTCAGTTGTTGAACTCGAACTTCGACCATTTCGAACAGCTGGTGGAGCTTGCATTGCCGCGTGTGCCCAAGCTGGCAGAGGTGGGTGCCAAGCAACTGATCAATGGTCCGGAGAGCTTTACCCCTGATGGAAACTTCATCCTTGGTGAGGCTCCAGAGATCGACAATGTCTTTGTGGGCGCGGGGTTCAATGCCTTTGGCATCGCCTCTGGTGGCGGCGCGGGAATGGCGCTGGCCGAATGGGTGGCAAAAGGCGAACCGCCCTATGACCTTTGGTCAGTCGACATCCGCCGGTTCGGCAGCCCACACCAAGACACGGATTGGGTGCGCACCCGCACACTCGAGGCCTATGGCAAGCATTACACGATGTCATGGCCGTCTGAAGAGAGTGAGAGCGGGCGCCCATGCCGCCGCTCACCGCTATATGATCGGCTGGCCCAGGCGGGTGCCGTGTTTGGTGAAAAACTGGGATGGGAGCGGGCCAACTGGTACGCAGAACCCGGTGAAGAGGCGCGCGACATCTACACCTTTGATCGTCCAAACTGGCACGATCCCGTCGGCCGCGAACACAAGGCGGCACGCGAGGCGGCGGCCTTGTTCGACCAGACCTCGTTTGCAAAATTTGTGCTCAAGGGACCGGATGCAGAGGCAGCGCTGAGCTGGATCGCCGCAAACCGCGTGGATCAACCCGTCAACTCCATCATCTATACGCAGATGCTGAATGACCGCGGCGGAATTGAATGCGATCTGACCTGTTTGCGAACCCGGCCCGACGCATACTACATCGTCACCGGCACTGGTTTCGCGACCCATGACTTTGACTGGATCAGGCGGAACATCCCAAAGGGCATGAACGCCCAACTGGTCGATGTGACCTCAAGCAATGCGGTGCTGTCGCTGTTTGGGCCCAAAGCCCGCGATATCCTGCAGGCTGTGACAAGAGACGATGTCTCACATGCTGCACATCCCTTTGCCCGGGCGCGACGGATCGGGATTGCCGGCTGCCCTGTGCTGGCGCTGCGGATCACATATGTCGGCGAGTCAGGGTGGGAGTTGCACTTGCCTGTAGAATACGCTCAGACGGTCTATGACGCCTTGCACCATGCGGGATCGAAACACGGACTTCGCAATGCGGGTTATCGTGCGATCGAAACGCTGCGCCTCGAGAAGGGATATCGCGCTTGGGGCGGTGATATCGGACCGGACCACACACCGGACGAGGCCGGGCTGGGCTGGGCGGTCAAAATCAAGTCCGGCATTCCGTTCAAGGGACGAGACGCTGTGGAATCGCAACGCGAGAAAGGTGTTGCGAAGATCTTGGCCACCTTTACCACCGCCCCGAATGTGATCCTGTCGGGGCGCGAAACGATCTATCGAAATGGCGAACGCTGTGGCTGGCTCTCGTCTGCCGGTTTTGGTCATACAATCAATAAATCTATCGGCATGGGCTATGTACGCGGCAAAACAAGTATCACCCACGATCATGTGCTGTCGGGCACATACGAACTCGAGGTTGCGACCGAACGTTTCCCGGCGGAGGTGACGCTCACCCCACTCTATGATCCGCAGATGCGCAAAGTCAGGGCATGATCCTGTCCCCCGGGGGCCATCCCGCAAATCACTTGCTCGCGGTAGATAAGGTCAAGTGATCGTCCGATAATTAGCGCGGTTGTTCCGGCGCCGCTCTCTGATGTCGGATGGCCTTATAGATCGGCCAGAGAATGACCAGCAGTGTTGCGATTGCCAGCACAGCCGAGATGGGTCGGGTGAGCAACTCGGTCGCATCACCACGGCTGATCAGCAAGGCGCGCCTGACGCTCTGCTCTGCCATTGGCCCTAGGATCATTCCCAGGATGATCGGGGCAAGCGGGACGTTTACCTTTTCAAGGAAATAGCCAGCGATCCCTGCGAGCAGCATGATCCAAAGATCGACGGCGCGCCCATTGATCACGTAGACACCAACGCACATGAGGATCAGGATCGCGGGCACCAGAAGAACCCCGGGCAGGCGCTGGAACTGGGCGAAAACTCGGGTCGCCAGCGCGCCGCCGAGAAACAGGATCAGCACCGAGGTCAGAAGCATCTCCATCATGAAGCCGCCAACCAGAACCGGGCTCTGCTGAAAAAGCTGCGGTCCGGGTTGGAGACCGTGGATTACCAGGGCGCTGAGAACAAGGGCTGCCACGACATTCCCTGGTATCCCAAGGGCGAGTGCCGGGATCATTGAGGCCGCATTGTCAGCATTGTTCCCGCATTCGGCCGCAGCGACCCCTTTGGGATTGCCTGTACCGAATGAACCCGGATCTTTGTCAGCATTCTTGGCCGTGTTGTAGCTGAGAAAAGCCGCTATGTTCCCTCCGGCCCCAGGCAGAATGCCCACCGAGATCCCGATACAAGAAGCCCGAAGCCATGTTGGAATCAGCCCGGGCAGCTCTCCATCCTTGAAAGGAACAGCCTGCAGCTTGAGGGCCTTGGCGGAAAGACCTTTGAAATCGCACTTCTCGGCCAATTGGAGAACCGGTGGCAAGGCGTAGAGCCCGACGAGGACGACAATCAGCGGCATACCTCCCAACAGCCAGGTCTGGTCAAACGTGTAGCGCGCCTGCCCTGACAGGTTGTCGAGGCCGATGGTTCCGATCCACAATCCCAGGATCGCGGCCAACAGCCCTTTGACCGGATCTGATCCGACCATCACGCCAACCGAAGCCATGCCGAAAACGGCGATCCAGAAGTATTCGGCCGGACCAAACAGAAGTGTCACCTGAGCCAGAAGTGGCCCGATCGTCATCAGCGCCAGCGCCGAGGCAATTCCCCCGATCGCCGAGGAGTAACAGGCAACCTTCAGGGCCTTGGCACCCTCTCCTTTCTTCGCCATCGGGAAACCATCGAATGTCGTGGCAATCGAGGCCGGAGTGCCCGGAATCCGCAGCAGTATCGAGGGAATCGCCCCACCATACATCGAGCCGTTGTAGATGCCGGCAACCATGCCGAGAGCCACCAGGGGATCCATCGAATAGGTCAGCGGCAGTAACAGCGCGATCGCCATCACCGGGTTCAACCCCGGCAGCGCGCCGATGAAGACGCCAAGAATGGTCGCGCCGACCATCGCCAGGATGGGGCCGGGAGAGAGCACGCCGATCAAGGCATTTACATAGAACTCCATCTCAGTTTCCCGAGCCTATCAGCGACAGAAACAGTTCGCGCGGCAGCGGTCGTTCCAGGAAGACCGAGAACACGAGATAAACGATCGCTACAAAGATCACTCCGACGATCAGGGCATAGACATGGCGCTGGAATCCCAGCGCCGCAGGCAGGACCAACATCAGCAGGAAAGATGCTGTGTAAAAACCGAGCGGGACAACAAGGCCCACATAAAGCACGCCGATGACCATGGTCGTAAAAAGCTTGGCAGGCGCATCAATCAGAATGCGCCGGGCCGAAGACGCCGTACGCAAAGCCTTTAGCGCCACGATTGCGCCGGTCAACGCCAACAGGAGCCCTAGGACGAGCGGATACGTGCCGCTTGCCCCGGAATAGGCGCGCGCTCCCAAGGCGGCAGCGATGCCGAGAGCCACAAAAAGAGCCCCCAGCACGATGTCCTGCTGGCGCTCCATGCCTCAGAGGCCGAGCGCCTTGGAAACCTCGGCAAGACCATCGAACTCGTCTTGCAGGCGTTTGCCCAGCGCGTCGCCCTTCACAACGTTGGGAACCTCACCCTTGGTGGCGAGAAAGTCGACATATCCCGGGTCATTCACCGAGACCTCGATGACATCCGCCAGTCGCGCTGCGATCGCGGGATCCATGCCTTTAGGGCCCAAGATCGCGCGCCACAGAAGGGTTTCTTTATCGGCCAGGCCAAGAGAGGAAAGGCCCGACGCACCAGGCAGGGCCGGCACTTCGGCGGCCGAGGTCACGAGCGGGCAGACAGCCGTGCCAGCCTCGACATGGGGCAGAACAGTCGAGATCGAGCCACCATAGATGTCAACATGCCCGCCGAGAAAGTTTTGGAGCGACTCCTTTGCACCACCAAAGGGGATCGCAATCGCCTTGATTCCCTTTGCCTGGAAAATCCGCTCCGCAGCCAACTGCATCGTGCCCCCAATGCCATCATTGGCATAGGTGTACTTGTCAGGGTTCGCAGCCAGTTCTTCCAGGAAACCGGGGCCATCTGTCGCCGGGAAATCAGCTTTGACGCACAGCGTGTAAGCCGTTTCAGACGTCGAGGCGATTGGTGTGAAGCTGTCTAGTGAGTAGGCAACGTTTTGTACCTGCGGCACCGTGGTCAGGGGGCTGTTCCACGTCGCGAACAGCGAATACCCATCGGGCTTGGCCTGGATGAACTGCGTCGCCCCGACGGCTCCACCACTGCCCGAGACATTCAAGATCGCGATGGGCTGGCCGAGCGCCTCTTCCAGCAGGATTGCCAGTTTGCGTGCACTTGTGTCAGTGCCGCCTCCGGCACCAGCTGGAATGGTGAGCTCCAACGCACGCTCGGGATATTCTGCGACGGCGGGTGACGACAAGGCGACGGCAGCGGCGAAGCCGGTCAGGGTTGCTCGTATCTTCATGGTTTCCTCCTGTTTTTGGGCTGTTCAGGTAATTTCATTGCGGTAGCGGAACCGCTCGGCGCTGCCATGCGCGATGCGCCACTCAACAGGCCTGCCTTCGATGTCGAAGGCGGTTCGTTGGATCGTGATCAACGGGTCGCCTTCGTCGAGCTGCAGTTGGGCGGCCACCCCGGAAGATGCATGCGCAAAGACCAACTCATCGGTCGCGCGCTTTACGAAAACGCCGAACCGTTCGAAGTAGAGCGGATACAGCAGCGGACCGAAGGCGGACTCCGGCAACTCCTCGAATCCGGCAAACATCTCGGTCGGAATGCAGATCTCTTCAAAAAGCAACGGTTCGTCGGATAGGCTGCGAAGCCGGACGATCTTGATGACGTCGTCGGTGCCAAGCGCCTTTGCCGACTCCGCCGGGGCATCAACGCGACTTCGAAGGATCAACTTGCTCGACGGAATCGAGAGTTCGGAACCGTCCACTTCACGGAACTGGAAGAATCGAAAGAGCGTCGCATCAAAGGACGGTGCCCGAACAAAGGTGCCAGATCCCTGCCGCCGCTCCAGCAGCCCCTCCTGCACAAGGCCGTCGACCCCCTTGCGCACCGTGCCAACCGACAGGCCATAGTCTTTCGCCAGCCGGGCTTCTGAAGGAATCGGCTGAGCCGAGGTCCACTCGCCATTGGCGATCCGACGTGCCAGCGCGTCGCGCAGCCGTACATAGGCCGGCAAGCGGTCATCCATCGCCGTGAACCCGGTTGTCATGACTTTCCTCCTGCGCTTACGATACGCAAAACACTTACATATAGTCAACCAGTCATGTATATGAATTTGAGGAGGAACTGTCTCGATGATCCATTTCGATTGTCATGCACATGTGTATGAGAGGATTTCGGCAATCCCGGGCGCAAGGTATTCTCCGGCATCCCCGGCGCCGCTCTCCTCATGGATTGAGAACCTGGAAAGTCATGACCTTAAGGGCGGGATAATCGTTCAAGTCAGCTTCCTCGGAACGGACAATTCTGAACTGTGCGCGGCCTTGGCCAAGCTGGATAGAGCACGCTTTGCGGGTGTGGCGGTTGTCGCGCTCGACGTGGATGATCTCGCGCTAGGTCGGTTGGTCGCTTCTGGAATCCGGGGAGTTCGATGGAATCTGGTTGGGGGAGATTCTGTTCCGAACATAAAGTCGCCGATTGTTCAGGACTTCTTCGCCAAATTGCGCCAGAAGAAGCTCCATCTAGAAGTCCATCTGGAAGGACCGCGGCTCGCGAGACACTTGGCTGAGTTGACCGACCAGGGTGTGAACGTCGTCATCGATCACTACGGCCTTCCCTCGGATCCCCACCCCCGATCCGATCCGATGCTGAATGCTGTTGCCTTGTTACCTTATCGCGAGAATCTCTTTTTCAAGTTCTCGGCACATTACCGATCCAAGTTCGATCTGACACCCCACTCGATGAGATTGCTGGACCTGCTCGACGATCACCACATTGTCTGGGGAAGCGACTGGCCGCACACTCAGCATGAGAACTCTGTGAACTACAACAACACGTTTATCGACGCGGCTCAGCGCGCCGATATCTCCGATATCGAAGTCGCAAGACACTTGTATGGTATCTCAAGTCGTTAGGGTCTGATCCCAAAAGGCGAAATCGGGCACACCACTGACGCAAACAAAAGCCCAGTTCATCCGCGACACTGGTATCGCCGCATTCTCTTGGTTCAGGCCCCATGGAGATATCGGATAATGGTACCTTGTCATTCGCGTCCCTCTAAGCCGACGTAAGCCGATGACGTGGCTTGGGCCCTTGGCCAGCAACTCTGCTTCGAATTGAACTACCCGGTGGGGCTTCCGCGCGAGTATCAGACCGACGTGAGCTGGCATTCTCCATTCAAGGTCCCGCATGCGGGATCAGGACGCTTCCATGAAAAGAGGCACGCTCAACAAAGCGCAGATCGCGTTCTTGCTGGAGCACTACGGGACGCCTTGCCCTAACGCTCCATATTGGACGCAACAGGGCCGAGCGGCTGCGTGGGTTCGCGGCCGAGATGCGCCAGGAGCGTGTTTCTCTCACGTCACTCTCGGACGGATTGTTTTATCTAGGAGTCACTACGCGAGGTAGCAGAGAGGGAGGATCGAAAACTTTTGACCCACCGTCGACTGATCGAAAAGATCTCTACAATCGGCTGTTTGTAGATTGAAACTAGTTCCGCGTGTGGAGATTCTTCGGCGCGCAGCAGACCGAATTCCAGGTCTTTTTCAGGCTCTGAGAGATGAAGAGATCCGAAGACCCAATCCCATATGGCGAGTGCTGCACCGAAGTTTTTGTCATAGTGCTCTTCGGCGATCGAATGATGCAGCTGATGCTGTGCGGGCGAGATAAGGACCCGTTCCAACCATGGCCAATAGCTAATATTGATATGGGAATGTCTCAGGTTCGATCCCGTGACGTGAAAGATGAAGACCAAAACATTCACGCCGACAATCGTGTAGAGGTCGACCTTATCGCCAAACAAATAGACAAAAGTCGAGATCGCGACGCCCTGTGCGGCAGCGCTGCGCAATCCATAAAGAATACCTTCCAGCGGATGCACCCGGTAGACGGTGACCGGCGTCAAGGTTGTCGCCGAATGATGGGTCTTGTGGATCGCCCAAAGGATCGGCCAATGATGCATCCAGCGATGGACAAAGTACTTCGTGAAATCATCAATCACAAACATAGTGATCGAAAACAAGGCAACTACGACCGCATGGCTGACTTCGTGAAAGTATCCGGCGTGCAGAAACTCGATCTCGTGTAGCCAGAAGTAAATCGCCGTCGCGATGATAAGCTGTGTGATTAACAGCGGTGAAACGAAGAGTGAGAAAACCCGGTTGATCACAAAAATCTTGTAGTCGGCAACGGATGAGTCAGAGAAAAAAACCTGCCGGTCGAAAAACTTCGACAAGGCTGATCGGATCGCCATGCGTCTCACCACAACCAGCCAAACCATGGCGATCACGAGCGACAGCCCAAGATATCCGACGAAAACCCGTTTCTTCGGGTCCGCAAAGTCGGCGAAGATTGCCGATATCTGGTCCATCAAGTCCATGTTGATCTTAGACCGGGGAGTTGAGGTGGGGCGGCGCATCGCGCCGCCCGTGTTCGGATTCAGTCTGTTTCGGCGTTGCTGTCAGCGTCCAGCTTATCCGCGAGCGATGCGAGATCCGACGTCGCGTCGTTCCCCCGTGCTTTCACGCCCAGATCGTTGATCAGCATCTTCTGCACTTTCAACATATGAAGCTGGTAATCGCTCCACGTCCGCTTCCGGTCACGGACAAAGTTCCCATCGGCATCAATTCCCGTGACATAGCTGTTGTCGGCGGTTACCGGCCCATAGCCGATCAGCCTGTTCAATTGAACGGCCGTTTCACCAAGGTTGTTCTTGCCGGTCTGCAGCGCCATGGCAAAACCTTTGAGTTCACCCCAATGCTTGACGTAGGCGCGATAGGCCTTTGCCTTTTCCTCATCGGTCTTGGCCTCTTTCATTTTGGTGATGTCTTTATAGACCGATCCGGCATACTTAAAGACGGCCTCAGCCAGCACCGTTTCCCAGGCGTCATTGATGGTCTTTGCATACTGCTGGAGCTTGGCGAGTTGATCCGGTGTAAGGTTTTCACCATTTGCCGACGCGATCAGGTTGCGACCATCGATGAAGGCCGACATGATCGTATCCATATAGTTCGTCACGCCGCTACGGTCTGCGCCCGCTGCATAATAGGCATTGCCGAACACGTACTCGGATTTGAGATCGACCACACCATCTCCATTTGCGTCGGCCGATGCCAGATCCTTCATCTTCGCGACAGCATAGTTCTGATCGGGTGAGAGCGTTCCACTATGAGCCGCGGCTCCGAAGTATCCGAACGCCTCGTCCCACGAGTGCTCTTTGCCGGTATAGGGAGCCCCCTCTTTGTAGGGCTTGCCGTTTGGCTTGTTATCGGGCTGCATCTTTTCATCGAGGTAGTTATCCACCGCCTGGTTGTACGAAACCCCGCCAAGAGTAAACTTAGAGATCAGCTGCGCCCAGTCATAACCATTCTCGGCATCGTAACCGCCGTCAGATTTCGCGGCATGTTTGATCATGTGAACGATGGCCTCGCGGCCGGTCATGTCGCCGGGCCAAGCGGGCATGGCTCCGTTGTAAAACTTTCCTTCGAGGTTTTTGCCCTTGGAGATTTCGTTCACCGTCGATTGCTTAAAGGGGAACCCATCCTTTCCCGCCGGCGCGATGATCGGCAGATCGTTGTCAGAGCCTTGGAAATAGCTCAGCATCTGCACTTCGATCTCTTCGGCGTTGCCGCCGCCGTCACCCTTGCCCGCCAGTTTCTTGAGACTGTCATGCAGGACATAGCGGGCAACCTGTCCCGAATAAGAGACCGAGTTGGTCTTATCGCCCGAGTATCCCTTTACCGTAACAGGCTGGGCGCCATAGACATCTCCGGCGCTCGCGCCTGTGGCGGCTGTGGTCGCGACAACAGCCGTTGCAATCAGGAAGGTGGAGCCCTTCAAGAGCTTGGTGAGCATTTCGTTACCTCCGTTGTGGTAAAATCACAGGCTTAACATCAGCCAAATTTCCGAGCGAAACAGTCGGGAATCCTTGTAAAAAGTCAAGCGTGAATGAGGGTTTTGCTCAATATTGTTATCGGCGCCGCCAATGTGCTCAACGGCTCGGTCTGCTCCAAAGAAGTGATCTTCTCGAAGCAAGGCAATGGCGGTTTCGGTTTGAACTTTAAAAACACAGCTCATCGCGATGCCGCGGCATGATCGGGATGGCGCCGGTTGATGAGTTCGCGCCCATGCTGAACAGTTCAAGTGATAATTAACTTTTGCTCCGGGCTGCCGGCGCATATGCAGCTTGGAGATAACGTGTCACAGCAGCGCTCATGAGTGTATCAGATGGGAAAAAGAATTCCTTCGCCCTGTATCGATGTCTGCAAGTTCCGCCGCGGAGGCCATTGCATCGGTTGTTCGATGACGAACGCTCAGAAGAAGCTCTTCAAAGCGATCAAAGAGCCCAAGCATCAGGAAGCGTTTCTGCAGCTGCTGGTGCATCAGCAATCGAGCATGGGGCGCTATACACACTGGACGATCGCCTACGCAAAAAAGCTTAAGAAAAAAGGCGTGAAGGTCAGCGTTCAATTCATCAACTGAGCTACCGACGCAGGACAAGCATCAACCAAATTCCATGATGCGCGTTCTGCGGATTGGTCGCAGCGACGAGGCGATGAACTGGATGCAATTGCGGGCATGTTCTCAGTGCAATATGTCAATTCTCTCCTGTGGACCCGGTTGCTCTGGAAGCATCCATCGTTGACTATTTCACTCAGATTTTGTCAATTGATCGAGTTGATTGAGGCTTCAATCGGCGCTTCGTCGGGTTTGTACGCACTCTGAGTTCCCGACTGCTGACGTGCGAAGATGTGTAAAATGGGGATGGCAGAACATGGGCGTTTCAGCGGCAGGGAAACCTCTTAAGCTTTCGTCATGCTCGGCTGAGATTGGCAGTATTCGGGAGGGTTCGGAGCGTCGTCAGACGCGATTTCCACGAATGTGCCTGCGCAGAGAACCCGCTCGCCAATGACAGATAACGCTGCAAGTCGTGATGCTCAAAGCGTTCCGGATCCGGAGACCCCGGCCACGCGGAATGCAAAGGTAAAGTGGAACTATGAAATCTTCATCGTTCAGGGGATTGTGGCCAACGCGGCGAAACGGATCGGCAGTGCAAGGCTATTGCTGCCATACCTTTACGTCGCAACAGGTGCGCCCGTCTTTCTAGCAGGAGCGTTGATGCCTATCGTGTCGGCTTCGCGACTGATCGGACAGTTTATCGCCGCGCCCGTCATTAGCGCGTCCCATACCAGAAAGTGGTTCTTGTTCGCAGGCTGGATGGCCACGGCGCTGGCGCTCGCCGCGGCTGCACTGAGCGCCAGTCTGGCAATACATTGGTTGGTGGCGATCATCTTTGTTCTGGCGTCTCTGGCGATGGGCCTGGCCAAGGGGGTCAATGCTCTCGCGTTCAATGACCTTATCGCCCGCAACATTGACAAGTCGCGCCGGAACTCCGGCATTTTTTTTATGTCCGCCGCCGCCGGCGTGGTGACGATCACGATTACCTGGGCCACGCATCGGTTGTCATCAGGGTCCGAAGAAATCGATCACTATGTCAATCTTGCGTTGAGCGCGGCATTTGTCACCGCGGTCGCGGCCTGCATCATACTGTTGTTCCGTGAAAAGAGCCTGTCGCCAGAGGAGCGGACGGATACACCTGCAGGAAACGATTCCAGCACTGGTATCACGGCACGTCTTGCCGATGGGCTGCCAAAGCTCCGCGAAGTCCTGAAGTTTCCGTGGTTCCGGCGCTATCTAGTGATGCGTGCGCTTACATCGACGGTAATCGTCGCCATGCCATTTTATGCGGTCCACGGGGCGACCCATCATGCCAACAAACATGCCGGAGCCCTGAGTGCATTCGTAATCGCAACAAGCGTTGCCGTTATCGTCTGCGGGCCATTCTGGAAATGGTTGGGGGAGAAGTCGCAGCGGTATTCCACGGCATTAGGGTCGGCCATTGTCGGTCTTGCGGGGGTCTGGGCAATTGTGATCGATAAGACCCCTGACCTGCAAACCGTTGCGACCCACGCTTTGGTTTTCGGTCTTGCGGCGGCCGGGATTCAGGCCGTGAACGGGTCTCGGATGCTGTTCTTGATCGAGGCCGCACCAAAGGATGAGCTCACCTATTTTGTTGCAGTCAGCAACACGGTAAGCGCGATACTTGCGCTGATCATCGCGAGTTTTTTCGGTTATATTGCGCAGATTCACGGGGTTATCTGGCCAGTTGTTCTGGTATCCGCTCTTAACTTTATCACGGCGTTTCATGCGTTGACCCTTCACAAACCCTCCTGATCGAACGAGCGAGTATGATGGTGTCTTGCAAAGAACTGGTCGCTTCGGGGAAGATCATGCTTGGCGCTGCGACTTTCATCGCCCGGAATTCACTCACTTCTGACCCTGCAATGGACGGCGTAACAATACGGATACGGCGCCACGGCAGATGGTCGCCGTGCCCTGGCTTTCGCATGGAGAACTCGTATTCGCATCACCTTTTTAGGCGCGACTAGCCGCACAGGGACCAGCGTTTGATGGACGAATTCGACCCGAAAGTTCAGCAGTTTCTGCGCTCGTATGAGCATCAATACGATGCCTTCAAGGCGGAAGCCGATCGCGCTCAAGAACTTGTCGAGCATATCATCGGTCACCGCGGCGGGCTTCTTCATACGATTTCCGCCCGCGCGAAAACGCCCAAGTCTTTGAGGGGCAAGCTTCGGCGCAAGGACTATAGCAAACCTGCCAGTGAGATCACTGATCTGATCGGCGTCCGGGTGATAACTTTTTATCATGACGATGTTCACTCGATCGCGGGGCGATTGCGAAATCAGCTTGAGATCAACGAAGTCGACAGCATCGACAAGCGCGTACAGCTCGGGTTACGGGAATTCGGCTATCGCTCGGTTCAGTTGATCGCACGGCCCAAGGCTGAGGATATCGTTAGCCGAGGCTTTCAATTGCTGAACGATCATTGGTTCGAAATTCAGGTGCGCAGCATTCTCGAACATGCCTGGGCCGAGATCGAACATGAGGTCGTTTACAAGTCCAAAGTCGAGTATCCAGAAGAGATCGTTCGAAGGTTTGCATCGCTCGCAGGTACAATCGAACTTTTGGACGACGAGTTCCTGGATCTGCGAGATCAACGCAGCGAGCTGATAGACAAGTATCGAATTTTCTATAAAAAAAACAAAACAGACGCGAAACATTTCGATGTTGCCCGGCTGCTGGGTTTCCTCGAAGCGACACGGCCAAAGGGGCTGAGCTGGCGGCGGGCTGAGGCGGATCGCACACCCTTTCAACCTGGCCTTGATACATCCTGTGTCGATGCGCTTCGCGCCGTTGGCCTGGATCGTCCACGATCCTTGAGCGCCGTCTTTCGGTCTTGGAAGTACCGCAACGCCGCATCTGCCTTTGCGGCGTCAAGGGGTATCGCGCCGAAAGAGATCTCCCACCTCGCGTCTGTGGTCATCGCCCTGGTTGTAACAGATCCAGTCGTGGTTAAACGGTTCTTTCCCGAAGTGGTCTTTGACCCCGTGATCGAGAAAATGATCGCAGCACGCATTGCGAAACAGCGTTGATATTAAAGGCGGTGACGGTTTGCAAAGACGGGTGCGGACCCGTCATTGCAAAGACTCATGGGCGCCCCTGTTGACTTTCGCCTGCGCTAGCGCTGCCAGGATAAATACAAAGATCACCACTGTCATACAATTGCGCCAACGAACCGATGCGGTTATCAGCACCGATTGAAAAGTCGGATTGGGAACCGCCTCCCAGGACGTTCAGGATGTTTCCAGCAGAAATCGCATTCGCACCGTTTTCAGCGGCGGCGAGAACCCGTTGCCAAAGATCAAGCTGTCCGTGATCATGTTTCTTGCCGGGAACACATTTCGCGCGGTCGGTCGATGACATGCTCAGCCGGTTGATGGTGGATGGCTCTCCGGGCTCGCACCGGCCGGCGGTCTTAGACATCTCGATAATCTGCATCATTCCGGCATCTTCATGTTCGCCGATATGGCAGTGATAGACCGCTTTGCCTTCGATGACTGGATCCAGATAGGGGATCCGCACCACGATTGATCCATGTGGATCTTCGGCCGTGGGGCAGGTGCAGTTGTAACAGTTCCCCTGATCATCGCATTGACAGCGGTTCGGATGATCTTTGTCCGCCGATCGGTAAGGCACCGTCACGGTATCTTGCCAACCGGTGAACGGGACTTCTTTGCCGTTCATTTTGACGACCTGAAACTGCAACTGGTGATGGTGAAAATTGTGGTTCTCACCGGTGCAGTTGTTGATCGTCCATTCCTCGACGCAGCCGATCCTGACGGTCGTGTTGACGATGTTCATATCGGTGCCGACATTATTGATACAGAACGTGTTGCCATCACTCGTCTCAGAAAAATCGTAGGTTCTGCCACAGCAGATCTCAGCGTCTCTCAAATCGGTAAGTTGCGGGAACTCGTTGGGGACTTCCATGCCGGTTACCGGTTCGCCCGATACGACCAGCGTGCCAAGGACGGTTTCTGGGTGGGGGTCGCCGGCAGGCCCCATATCGATCTCCCTGGTCCGGAAGATGTACTCACCCGGCTGACCCCCAACGACCAGAAATTCGGTGCGGGAGCTCGTCGGCAGCAGCAAGTGTTCAAAAACGGTGGGTTGATTGTTTCGAATGCCATCGCGGGCAAGCTCAAAGATCTGATGCCCTTCGATCTCGAGATCATAAAAGATATCCGCGCCGATATTGCCAACCCGCCAAAACTGGATTTCGCCGGGCCGGATCGGTATCGATGGATTGACCAGACCATTGATCATCCGCATCGTCGGGTTTCCGGGGTCCGGCGGGTTAGGCACCTTGCCTTTGTCGATCTGGATATCGCGCAGGATCATGTATCGCGTCTTGATATCCTTAAGTTCCGGCCAGGGGTCCAGAACGCCATCGACACTGATCAGACCCGAAAGACCGCTGCCGATCTGATACTCGGTCGTGCCATGCCAATGAGGATGATACCAGAACAAGCCCTGCGGGTGATCCTTTGGGAAGTCGACGGTGTATTCATAGGACTCACCGGGATCGATCCGAATGAAAACGCTGTCTGCTGGCTTCTTTGGCGAGACGTTGGTCCCGTGGTAGTGAACATTTGTCGGATCATCGTCGCGCTGGTTGGTGAGTTTCAGCTTGAGCTGATCGCCAGGATTGAGGTGCAGCGTAGGCGGTGCGAATAGGCCATTGTAGAGCAAGGTGGTGACTTCCTTGCCGTCGAGAGTGATTTTCGTTGGAGCGACCACAAATTCTGCCTCCAGAACGCCATTTTCGCTCTTGAGCGCCGGGGGATCTTTGTATTCAGGGCGATCGGACGCGTTCTGCGCAAACGCAATCGATGAGCAACAAGCCAATGCGCCAAGGAACAAGATTTGTTTCATTTGAACCTCCGAAACATCCGACCAGTCTCAAGCGCGCCCTGAAGCAAATGCTGGCGACAATCGACGCGTTCAGGCTAGTAAAGATGACTATTTTAGTCAAGATTCAGTCAGATTTTCAGAGATCCTAGGTAAATTGAGGATCAGAAGTCGATCGACGCTTCAAAGCCCAAAACAAGCGCGTCCTGGATGCCACCCCCGTTGGGATTGAGAACATATTGTATGTCTGGGGTGATGTAAGTTGAGGGGGCGACTTGCACGCGATAGTTGAGTTCGAAGACCACCTCGCTGTTCTGACCCGGGAGATCGTCGCTGAACAAACCATAATAGACACCAAATGCGGTGACATCGTCGTCGCGACCGTCAATCAAGCCCTTGTAATTTGCGCCGGCAAACACGCCGACTGGAAGAGTATTGATGTCATCTTCAGGGGAGAATGTGACGGACGCCCATGCGGTCAACCCCTCATCGCTACCGGCAGCGCCTTCGCGATAGACCATCTGTTCGGCAATTCCGTAAAACCCGTAGTTTCCATCCTCGTTCACATTGGGATCAGAGAATTT
Source organism: Pseudomonadota bacterium (assembly GCA_039028555.1). Classification (GTDB taxonomy): domain Bacteria; phylum Pseudomonadota; class Alphaproteobacteria; order Rhodobacterales; family Rhodobacteraceae; genus Thermohalobaculum. The sequence continues at coordinate 74,543 of JBCCHW010000001.1, forward strand.
CTCATAGTCGCTGCTGTCATAGATGGCGCCCAGCACATAGCGCCCGGGCAGTCCCGAGGATTTGCTGTCCTGATTGATGGTGTATCCGACTTCAACCCGAACCGCGACACGCGTAACATCCGCATGGAGGATGGCCTCCTGCTCCCGCGTTATAGACTGCCGACCGAGGCGGAATGGGAGTTCGCTGCCTTCGGCTTGGTGGGTAACACGGTTGATGAGCGCATCGTTGAGCGTCGCATCTATCC
>JBCCHW010000002.1:0-61769 GCA_039028555.1 Pseudomonadota bacterium
CCTTCCTTGTTGTGTTTTGCTGTGGATTTGTGGGATGAATGAGCAGTGCGACTTGTTTATCTCCTTGTGTTGCGTGTTGCCGCCTTGGTCATGCCTGTGTGCTTCCGTGGACAGGGTCATCGAGGTGGTGGGGATATCGAGCCCCGACCAGGCGCCCATCTGGCGCGCATAGGTGCCACCTGCATTGACCACATGCTCGCAGGTGATCGTGCCCTTTTCGGTTTCCACCTGCCACTCGCCGCTTGGCAGCCGGCTGATGTTCGTCGCCCGGCACCGGCGGATGATTCTGGCCCCCAGCTGGCGCGCGCCGGCGGCGAGGGCAAAGGTCGCTCCTGCCGGGTCCACATGGCCATCATCGGGGGTGTAGAGCGCGGCCTTGACCCCCTCGAGGTTGTAAAACGGGTGCAGGTCGCGGATCTGCTCCGGCCCCACGATCTCCATCGGAAAGCCGAGCGCCGCCCCGACCGAGATGGTCTGTTTCAGCCAGTCGAGCTCGTCATCGTCATAGGCGAGTCGAAACGAGCCGCAGCCATGCCAGGTGACGCCCTGCCCGGTCTCTGCTTCGAGCACTTTGGAATAGAGATCGATGTTGTAGCCCACACATTTGCCCAGGCTGAAGGAGGACGTCGAATGGGTGATCTGCCCCGCCGCGTGCCAGGTGGAGCCCGAGGTCAGCTCGGCCTTTTCCAACAGCACGACGTCGCTCCAGCCTTCATGGGCCAGATGGTAGGCGAGCCCGCATCCCATGACGCCGCCGCCGACGATGACTACTCTCGCATGTGAAGGAACCATGATGCGCCTCTGATCGGTGATCCGTTGGGAGAATCGCTATCGCGCATTTGTACCATTCGCAAGAAAAACTGTATGAATGTACCAAAAACGATGCAACTTTGACGAAACGCGAATATGTTCCATCTCACAGCGGCGGGTTAGGATGTCTGTGTTTTTGGGAGGAAACGATGCCAATCATGAATTTCGAGAGCCCCTGGATGGGCGAAGACCACCGGATCTATGCCGATTCCGTCAGCCGATTCCTCGAAGACAACTGGGTGCCGCGCATCCCCGAATTCATGCAAGCGGGCCAGATGCCCCGTGACACCTGGAATGAAGCGGGGGCGGCGGGGCTGCTCTGCGCCTCGATGCCCGAGGAATATGGCGGGCTTGGCGGCGATTTCGGGCATGAAGCAGTGGTCTCTATCGAGACCGCGCGCAGCAATGTCTCGGGCTTTGGCGGCTCGATGCATTCGGGCATCATCGCGCCTTATGTCCTGCATCACGGCACCGAGGAACAGCGCAAGCGCTGGCTGCCGAAACTGACTGCGGGCGATCTGGTCGGTGCGCTGGCGATGACCGAGCCCTCGACGGGATCAGATGTTCAGGCGATCCGCACCCATGCGGTGCGCGAGGGCGACCACTACCGGCTGACCGGCTCAAAGACGTTCATCACCAATGGCCAGAATGCGGATCTGATCCTGGTTGCCTGCAAGACCGACCGCGATCAGGGTGCCCATGGCGTTTCGTTGCTGGCGGTCGAAACCCATGGGCTGAACGGGTTTCGGCGCGGGCGCAACCTCGACAAGATCGGATACAAGGCCCAGGACACGTCGGAGCTGTTCTTTGAGGATTGTCTGATCCCGGCGGACAATCTGCTGGGCGGGAACGAAGGCCAGGGGTTCTACCAGATGATGAGCGAACTGCCGCAAGAGCGGCTGCTGATCGCCCTGCACGCCATCGGCGCCATGGAGCGCGCGATTGACGATACCATCGCCTATTGCAAGGAACGCGAAGCCTTTGGCAAGCCGATCGTGCATTTCCAGAACACCCGCTTCAAGCTGGTGGAGTGCCGCGCCGATGTCCTCGCAACGCGCTGTTTGATCGACGCCTGCATCGTGGCCCACCTCAAGGGAGAACTGGGCGTCGACCGGGCGGCGATGGCGAAGTTCTGGGCGACCGACATTCAAGGCAAGGTGATGGACGAATGCCTGCAACTGTTCGGCGGCTATGGCTATATGATGGAATATCCCATCGCCCAGCTCTATGCCGATGCGCGGGTACAGCGCATTTATGGCGGGACAAACGAGATTATGAAGGAACTGGCGTCGCGGTCGCTTTGACCGCGGCGCAATGTTATTCGCCGGTCACCGCCACGGGCTCGAACTGTGTCTTGTAGGCCTGCGCCGTGCTCGACACAAAGGCCAGCAACAACAGGCTCGCCGCAGCAAGAACAAATACCCGAAGATCCTGCATATCTTCCTCCAGAATGGGCAAGGCAAGCCCCAATTCGGGACAAATACCTGATTTATAGGTACTATAATCGATCATTCGGGTCTTTTTAGGGCAACACCGCCGGATGATTGGCCAGGAATACACCCTGCCGTGCCACATCTATAAAGCTTTGAACCAGGCGCAGATTGCCCTTGTCGCGCAAGGTCACGAGGCAGTGGCGATAGGCCTCGGGCATTTCCGCCACCGGCACGGCGATGATGTGCTGCGAGGGGAACATGCTGTTCTCCAGCATCAGGCCGATCCCGACACCATGCAGCACCGCCTCCTTCATCACCGGGAAGGTCCGTGTCTTGACCACCCGCTCGAAACGCAGGTCGTAGAGATGGGTTTTCTGGCGCACGATGCGCTGTGTGAACGAGCCATCCTCGGGCAAGATGAGGGTGGTCTCGGCCAGGTCGGCGAGCGAAAGCGTCGATGCCCCCGCCATCGGATGCTCGCGGCGCATATGGGCAAGGTAGGGCGTGCGCTCGAGCTCATGCACCAGCGCCCCGTCAAAGGAATCGGGCTCGGTGATCACCGCCACATCGACCTCGCGGCTGCGCAGCATGGTCATCGCCGTCGTCCAGTCATGCAGGCCGAACTCGATCTCGATCTGCGGATAACGCGCCAGAAAGGCCGAGATCACCGGCATCGCCGGGCGCGGCGCGTTGGCAATGATCGTCAGATGGCCCGAGGAGAGATCCGTGTAGCTCGCGATCTTTTCCTCGACCAGTTGCTCGAGCGTGCGCAAACGGTCCGAGATGTCAAACAGCTCCCGCGCCGATTGGGTCAGCTCCACCCCGTCGCGGCGGCGGATGAACAACAGCGTACCCATCATTTTCTCCAGTTTCGCGACATGCTGAGTGACCGAGGACTGGGTAACCCCCAGTTGCTCGGCCGCGCGGGAAAAGCTCCGCTCGCGCGCCACATGGGTGAACGCGGCGATCTGATAGGGGCTGGGTTTCATATATCTGTCATCCTGAGACCGGTGCTTCTGAACCTATTAGCCAAACTAATATCATGTCACAGATCTTTCAATCTGAGTTGATACTCCTGCTGCAACGGCAACGGAAATTGATTCGGGATCAGCAGGATGGCTGGGATCGCCCTGACGACAATCACCAAGAGTTTCGGGCCGACACCCGTGTTGCGCGGCATAGATCTCGATATCCGAGATGGCGAGTTTCTGACCCTGGTCGGCCCCTCCGGCTGTGGAAAGTCAACGCTGTTGCGCATAATCGCCGGGTTGGAGAGCCAGGATAGCGGCGATGTGCAGCTTGGCGACCGCCTCGTCAACGACGTGCGCCCGGCCGAGCGCAATCTGGCGATGGTCTTTCAATCCTATGCCCTCTATCCGCATCTGACCGTCGCCGAGAACATGAAGGTGCCGCTGCGCCTGCGCCAGCTCGGCTTTTTCGAGCGGTTCCCGATCCTTGGCCCGCTGATTTCGGGCGACAAGCACCGCGCCCTGGATGCAGCGGTGTCCGAAACCGCCGGGATTCTCAAGATCGAGCAGTTGCTCAACCGCAAGCCGGGCCAACTCTCTGGCGGGCAGCGCCAGCGCGCCGCCCTCGGGCGGGCCATGGTGCGCGCGCCGGTCGCCTTTCTGATGGACGAGCCGCTGTCCAATCTCGACGCCGCCCTGCGCGTTCACATGCGCGCCGAACTGTCCGAGCTTCACCGCAGCCTGGGCGCGACCTTTGTCTATGTCACCCACGACCAGGCCGAGGCGCTGACCATGTCAGACCGGATGGCGGTGATGATGGGCGGCGAGATCCTGCAACTCGACCGGCCCGAACTGGTTTACGAAGATCCCAACGATCTGAGGGTGGCCGAATTCATCGGCTCCCCGAAAATCAACGTGCTCGAGGGCCGCGCCGATGCCTCGGGCGCGATCACCGCCGCCGGCGTCACTTTGGAAGACCGGATCGATGCCGGCACGGCCCCGGCCTTGAAAATCGGCATCCGGCCCGAGCATCTCACCCTGTTGCCGGCGCCGGGCGAGGGTGTTTTTTCGGGCCAGATCGTTCACCGAGAGAATCTGGGCGCCGATCTCTTTATCCATATGGATCTCGGGCCCACCCGGATGATCGTTCGCTGCGATCCGAGCGAGATACAGGCGCTGGAACCCGGTCAGACCGCCCATGCCGTTCCACAACGCGGACGCGCCCTGTTTTTTGGCGCGGATGGCACGCGCATCCGTCCCGGCGCCCCGGTCGCGCCAGCCGTGGCGGCACAGGTCGCCTGATGCGCAACACCCGCGCACATTACTGGTTTGTGGCCCCGGCGATCATGCTGATGGCAGTCATCCTGATCGCGCCGATCCTGTTCGCCGCCTATCTGTCGTTCACCGATTATGCGCTGGGCAACCAGACGGCAGACTGGGTCGGGCTGAAAAACTATGACCGGATCATCAACCGCTCGTCGTTTCAAAAGATGTTCACGGCGACCTTTACCTATGTGCTGGTGGTCGTTCCGCTGTCGGTCGGGCTGGGGCTGGGCGCCGCGCTCATGATCAACTCGGTCAAACGCTTTGGCGATGTCTACAAGACGATCTACTTCCTGCCCGTGATGGCGGCCTTGCTCGCCATGGCGATCGTGTGGGAGTTCGCCCTCCATCCGACCGTCGGCATCATCAACAAGACGCTTGCGATGAGCTGCGGCACCTGGCTCGAGACCATCGGCTTTTTCGAGCGGGGCTGCGCCCGCAACTTTCCGCTGTGGCTGGGCGACAAGGCCTATGCGATCTGGTCCGTTGCCTTTATCGGCGTCTGGCAGGGGTTCGGGTTCAATATGGTGCTTTATCTCGCGGGGCTGACCTCGGTCCCGCGCGAGCTCTACCACGCGGCAGAGATGGACGGCGCCAGGACGGGGTGGGAGCGGTTCCGGCTGATCACCTGGCCGATGCTGGGCCCGACCACGGTGTTTGTGGTGACCATCACCTGCATCCGGTCTTTTCAGGTCTTTGATACCGTCGAGGCCTTTCACCCGCAGGGCGGCGGCCCCTCGAAGTCGGTCTATGTGATGATGTTCGCGATCTACGAAAAGGGCATCCAGCAAAACCTGATGGGGCTGGGCGCCGCGGTGACCATGATCTTCCTCGCCTTTGTCCTGGGGCTGACGCTGATCCAGCGCTGGCTGGTCGAGCGGCGCGTACATTATTAACGGAGGCTGGCGATCGTGACGAAAGCATCCCCTAAGCATCCCCTTAGCATCCCCTTTGCATCTCCCGTTAATCTGTCGGTTTCCGAGGCGATCAAGCATGCCGTTCTGATCCTGGGCGCGGTTGTCGTGATCCTGCCGTTTTACGTGATGCTCAGCTATTCGCTGAAGGCCCCGAACGAGATCGAGCGCAATGTCGGCGGCTTTTTCGGCGCCCAGGCACCCATGGTAAACGAACGCTGCATGAAGCGCGGCGAGCCGGAGCAGGCGGCCATCAACGCCGCCCTGCCCGATCATCCGGGAAAGACCGCGCGCGAGGTCAAGGCGATCCTGAGTGCACCGGTCGAGGCTGCCTGCACCACCCGCCCGGTCGTCTTCAACTATTCGATGGCATTCTCCGAGGCGCCGCTGCTGCGCTATCTGCTGAACGGCGTGATTGTGACCGCGTCGATCTTTTTCATCCAGGTGCTGGTCGCGCTGCCCTGCGCCTATGCGCTGGCAAAGCTGCGCTGGTGGGGGCGCGAGGCGGTCTTTACGCTGGTCCTCTTTTGCCTGCTGATCCCCGTGCATGCGATCGCGCTGCCGCTCTACATCATGCTCTCAAAGCTGGGGCTGACCAATACCTATGCCGCGCTGGTGATCCCCTGGACGATCTCGGTTTTCGGGATTTTCCTTATGCGTCAGTTCTTTATGACCGTGCCGGACGATCTGATCGACGCGGCGCGTATGGACGGAATGACGGAATTCGGGATCATCTGGAAGGTCATGCTGCCCACCGCAATCCCTGCCCTGTTGGCGTTCGCAATCTTCAGCGTGGTCGCCCATTGGAACGATTACTTCTGGCCGCGGATCGTGGTTACGGGCAACCGCGACCTCTTCACCCCCCCGCTTGGCCTGCGCGAGTTCAAGGGCGATGCCGATGGCAGCTTTTTCGGCCCGATGATGGCGACGGCGACGGTGATCGTGATGCCCCTGATCGTGGCTTTCCTGCTCGCCCAGCGCCGCTTTATCGAAGGGATCACATTGACCGGCATGAAATGAAGGGGCGCGTGGATCGCACCACGCACCCCACGACAGAGCGCCCGGAAGAACCGGGACTAAACAGGCGGTTAGGGGACCAGGATTGGCGTCTCGCTCCCCGGATCCGCCCTTCTGACCACACAAGGAGTATCGCATGAAACGCCTTTTGACCACCGCCGCCGTGCTGGCCGGCCTCGCCGCGCCCGCCATGGCCGGGGACAAGATCGTCGTCGAGTTCGCCTATCCCTACAGCCACCTCTTTGACGTCACCTACGAAAAGATCCTGCCAAAGTTCTATGCCGAAAATCCGGGCATCGAGATCAAGATGCGCGCGGCCTATGAAGGCTATGAGGACGGGACCAACACCATCCTGCGCGAGGCCGTCTCGGGCGATCTGCCCGACGTCACCATGCAGGGCCTGAACCGTCAGGCCGCACTGGTCGACAAGGGCATCTCGAAATCGCTCGAGCCCTACATCGCCAAGGAAGCCGACTTTGCCAAGGACGGCTATCACGACGCGATGCTCACCCTCGGCACCTTTGGCAGCGACGTCCACGGCCTGCCGTTTTCGGTAAGCCTGCCAGTGGGTTACTACAATATGGATCTGATGGCCAAGGCCGGGATCACGACCCAGGACCAGCTGCCGAAGACCTGGGACGAGGTGGTCGCGGTCTGCGGCAAGCTGCGCGATGCAGGGGTCAAGAACCCGATGTTCTGGGGCTGGAACATCACCGGCAACTGGTTCCTGCAGGCCCTGATGTGGACCCAGGACAAGCCGACCGTCGAAGGCATCAAAGTTGCCCTCGACAGCCCGGAGGCCCTGACCACGCTGGAAACCATCAAAAAGCTCGTCCGCGGCTGCGACATGCAGAACCTCGAGTGGAAGGCCGCCCTCGCGTCGTTCTCGGCCGGTGAAATCGGCATGATGTACTGGTCCACCTCGGCGCTGGGGGCCGTTGAACGGGCAAAGGGTGACTTCACGCTGATGACCAACGAGTTCCCGGGCCTCGACGCTTCGGGTCCAAAGGGTCTGCCGGCGGGGGGCAATGCCGCCATGCTCGTCTCGACCTCCGAAGACCCGGCCGAACTTGACGCCGCATGGAAGTGGCTGAAGTTCATCACCTCGGGCGAAGGCGCCGCCGACGTTGCCCGCACGACCGGCTACATGCCGCCCAACAAGGCCGCCAACGAGATCATCCTCAAGGACTTCTACGTCGAGAACCCCAACAAGGAGACCGCCGTGCGCCAGCTCCCGCTGTTGCGCGACTGGCAGGCCTATCCGGGCGACAACGGTCTCGCGATCACCCAGGTGATCTATGACGGCCTCGAGGGCATTGTCACCGGCGAGTACGACGACATGGAAGAACTGCAACAGCAGATATCCGAAGAGGTCTCGGACCTGTTGCCCAACTCCTGACCGCATCCAACGGCCGGGGGCGGGCCATGCGGCGCGCCCCCAAGCCCAAGTAAAACAATACTTTTCGGAGGACAGGATGAAACTCATCCAGCTGACGGATATCCATCTCACCACCTTGGGGAACACGATCGGCGGGCGGGATCCGAACGCCAATTTCGAGCGCGCGCTCTCCCACGCGCTCGCCCGCCATGGCGATGCCGAGGCGATCGTGATCACGGGCGATCTCTCTGACTGGGGCGACCGCGAAGACTACGAGCGGCTGCGCGCCCGGATCGGGCGCTCCCCCATTCCGGTCCATCTTTGCATCGGCAATCACGATGACCGGGAGACCTTTCTGGGCGTGTTCCCGCATCTGTGTGACGAGAACGGCTTTGTCCAACAGGTCATTCCGCTGTCGCGCGGCACGGCCGTGTTGCTCGATTCCTGGGGCCCCGAGACCCATGCCGGCCATTTCTGCGAAACAAGGGCCGCCTGGCTCGATGCGCAACTGACCGCGCTGGAGGGGCCGGTGTGGATCTTCATTCACCACAACCCGGCCCCCACCCATATCGGACCGAAAGACAAGATCATGCTGCTTGACGAGGGGCGTCTTGGCCGGGTCGTCGGCGCGCATCGCGGCAAGATCGGCCATCTGTTCCATGGTCATTGCCATATCCCGCTGGCCGGGTCGTTCCATGGTGTGCCCACCAGCGCGCCGCGCGGCACCAACCATGCGAGTTGGACGAGTTTCGAGGAGAAGAACCTGCTCAGCTGCTCGAACCTGCCGGAATCGTATGGCGTCATCATTGCCGATCTGAACTCGGTCACCGTGCATATGGTCGAATTCGGGTATGATGGCCCCATTCATTCCAAGGCATCTCCCGATTACGCGTCCTGGGACCGGGCGGAAATGGCCCGCTAAAGGCGCCCAGGAAAACGGGGTTTCGCGCCCCGCGATCAGGTTGTAGCCTCCGGTCATGGCAGGGAACTCGGGCACAGGCATCGAAGGCAAGCGGAGCGCGCGGCATCGGCGCATCGTGGCAGAGCTGGAGCTAAAGCCGTCGCTGCGCGTCAGCGAACTGGCCGAGCGGCTGTCTGTTTCGCCCGAAACGATCCGGCGCGATCTCGACGCCATGAAGACCGAAGGCCTGATCGAGCGCACCTATGGCGGGGCGATGCGCCGCCGCTCGCTCGAGCCCAGCGTGACCGAGCGCCACAACATGCGCGTCGCCGAACGCGAGGCGATTGCGCGCACCGGCGCGGCATCTCTGATCGGCACCACCCATCTGATGATCGGCTCCGGCGCGACGACCGTTCACCTTGCCCGCCGTGTGGCGATGACGATGAACAATCTGACGGTGATCTGTCACTCCTTTGGCGTTGCGACCGTGCTGTCGCTCAACCCGACCATCACCGTGCTGATCGCGCCCGGCATCTATCACGCCGGTGAAGGGGCGGTGCATGGCGCGGCGACGGTTCGTTATCTCGAGAGCTTTCGCGTCGACTGGACGATCCTCGGTGCCAGCGGCCTCACCCGTGATGGCCCGAGCGATGCGTTGATCGAAGGGGCAGAGATCTACGCCACCATGGCGTCGCGGTCCGAGCGTACGATGGTTCTGGCAGATAGCTCGAAGTTCAATCTTGCATTCCCCGCGAGATGGGCAGAATGGCCGGAGGTCGATTGCCTGATCTCGGAAATCGCCCCAAAAGGGCCGCTCGCGGATGCCGTCAGTGAGGCCGGGACAGATATGCTGACCGCTCAATAACCGTCATCCGGCCAGGATATCGGCGATCCCATCGACAAGCATCGCAGCCTCATCCGCCGAGAGGCATAGCGGCGGGCGAACCTTGAGCGTATGGCCATACTTGCCGGCGGCGCCGATCAGCATGCCCCGATCCCGCAGCCCGTTGATCAGATCGCTGGCGAGCCCGGGGTCGGGCGCGCCGTCGCGTCCCAGATCGACGCCCAGGAACAATCCAGCCCCCCGGACAGCGAGGATCCGCGGGTCTGTCGCGGCGAGCGCTTGCAGCCGCGACTTGAGTCCCGCCCCCACAGACCCGGCATTTGCGATCAACCCCTCGTCCTCGATCACGTCCAGCACGGCATTCCCCGCCGCAGCCGCAACAGGATTGCCGCCGAAGGTGTTGAAATAGCCGAACTCTTCGCAGAACGAGGACACAAGCTCGGGCGTCGCGACCACGCCCGCCATGGGAAAACCATTCCCCATCGGTTTGCCCATCGTCACCACGTCCGGCGTCACGCCGTGGCGTTGAAAGCCCCACATCCCGGTGCCCGTGCGCCCAAAGCCCGGCTGCACTTCGTCTGCGATGAAGAGCCCGCCATGCCCGCGCACCCTCTCGACGGCACCGGCGAGAAACCCCGCCGGCTCGGCAAAAACACCGTCGCTGGAAAAGATCGTGTCACAGATCAGACCGGCAAAGGGGATCCCCCGGCCAGACAGGGTTTCGATGGCGCCCTCGACGGCGGCGGCAAAGCCGCCTGCAACATCGTCGCCATAGGCATCGGCTCCCGGCGCCGGGACCGATACCACGAAATCCGGCGGCCCGCCGGTCTTGTAGGAAGACGGCGACACCTGAATCGAGAGATGAGTATTGCCGTGATAGGCCGTCTCGGTCACGACAAAGCCCGTCCCGCCGGTTGCCTTCATCACCATGCGCAGCGCCAGATCATTGGCTTCGCTTCCCGTGCAGCACAGAATGACATTCGAAAGGTCCGCGGGCATGGTTGCCTTTAGCCGCTCAAGATAGCGCTCGGTCTCGGCATTCAGGTAGCGGGTATTGGTGTTGAGCCGCGCAATCTGGCGGCTGATCGCAGCCACCACATGCGGGTGGCTGTGCCCGACCGAGGGGACATTGTTGTAGAAATCGAGATACCGGGTACCGTCGCGCGCCTCCATCCAGGCACCTGACGCCGCGACCATCTCGATCGGCTCGCGGTAAAACAGCACCGAGGCGGCGCCCGCATTTGCAAGCCGTCTGGCCACGAGGCCATCAGCATGCCCCGCCGCCCCGCCATCAAAGGCGTTCATGTCCAGGATCTGGCGCGCCTTTGGGGTGTCTGGCGATGCCATCTCGCCCTCCTCTAGGCCGCGAGATAGCGTTGGGCGATGTCGATGGTGCCGTCGGTAAAGGCGGGGCCCATCTCTTGCGCCGTGGGCGTTTCCTGATGGCTGGCAATCCACGCGGTCAGTTGCAGCCGGCGCAGCATGATGAAGGTAGGCAGCTCTGCGACCGTCTCGGGCGTCAGATCCGCGACGCTGCGATATCCGGCGATCCAGGCCTCCTGCAGCGCGGGGATCGTGGGATCGGTCTCGTAAAAACTGATTGCAGCGGCGAAGTCGAAGGCAAACCAGCCAAACCCGCAATCGTCGAAATCGATCACCCCGATATGGCCCGCGTCGATCAAAAGATTGGCCAGGCGCAGATCCGCATGGATCAGACCAAAGCGATCCGCCCCCATGCCATAACGCCCGAGCCGGTCATCAAGCTTTCCGCACGCCCGTTCCAACACCGCCGCACCCTGCGGTGTGAGGCCCAGCGCCGCGCGCCAGTCGCCCCAATGCGGGCTGCCCCCAACAGTGGTCTCGAAATCCCAGGTCTTGCGGGCAAACCCCGGCGGCGCAGTCCAGTTCTGCACGTGCTGATGCAGGCGCGCGCTGATCGCGCCTAGCTGAATGAACCCCTCCTCCAGGTCATCCGTCGGCGCGGGTTCCCTGCCCGGCATGAACTCAAAGGCCACCACATCGCGTGGGGCACCTGCGGCTTCGAACCCCGCAATCCGGCCGCCATCCGTCAGTGGAATGGGCGCCGGGATGGGCACGATCTGCTCTGCGCGCAGGGCGTCGATCCAGGCAAGCTCGGACGCGATCTCCGCGCGGCTGTGATAGGCCGGGCGATGGACGCGCAGGATCAGCGGCGCCGCGCGTTCGGGATCATCGGCGCGAAAGGTCGCGTTCTCTGACACCGTCAACAAGCTGACCTCGGTACGGGGCGACAGACCCCAGGCCGGGGCCAGATGCGCCACCCCTTGCCGGAGTTCCTCGACAAATGAATCGCTATAGAGACCTGCCAATTCCTGCTCCTCGCTGGGCACTTGCGACCGAAGTTAGGCAAAATTTGTGAGACTCACAACATTTGATGTTGCGGGCCCGGCCAAAAGCAGGGAGGCTGTTGCAGCGCAAGAAGACCATGCCCGGTCCGTTGTCTTACAGGAGGCCCCCATGCTCACCCCCATCTCTGGCAAAACCGTCCTCGTCACCGGCGGATCAAAGGGCATCGGCCGCGGAATCGCAAACGTATTTGCGAAGGCCGGCGGCAAGGTCATGATCGCAGCCCGCGGCGAAGAGGCTGCAAAGGCCGCAGTCGATGAGATTGCCGCGGCGGGCGGCACCGCCAGCTATACCTGCGGCGATGTGGGCGACTGGGAGGATGTCCAGGCAATGGTCACCGCGACCGTGGCGGCCTTTGGCGGGCTCGACATTCTCTGCGCGAATGCGGGCGCGTTCCCGCAGACACGGATGGTGGACATGGACCCCGACGAGTGGGACGACGTGATGCGCACGAATCTCAAGAGCGCCTTTCTATGCGTCAAGGCGGCGATCCCGCTGTTTGAAAAGGCGGGAAAGGGACGGGTGATCCTGACCTCGTCGATCACCGGCCCGGTCACGGGTTTTCCGGGATGGAGTCATTATGGTGCCTCGAAATCCGGCCAGCTCGGCTTTTTGAAAACGGCGGCGATGGAGCTGGCGCGCTACAACACCACGATCAACGCGGTGATGCCTGGGAACATCTACACCGAAGGGCTGCAGGATCTGGGCGAGGCCTATCTCGCCACCATGGCCGCGTCGATCCCGCTGGGGCGTCTGGGCGCGGTTGAAGACATCGGCAACGCGGCGTTGTTCTTTGCCTCTGACGAGGCGGGCTATATCACCGGGCAACAGATTGTTGTCGATGGCGGCCAGATTCTGCCGGAATCGCTCGAAGCGATCGAGATGATCCGGGAGTGAGCCGAGAGTGAGCCGGGCCAACTCTATTCCCAGGTGATGACGCGGATCGGGCTGGGCCCCTCACCGACTGCGGGATTCAGTTCTTCGGGGCAGTTCGAGAGGACGACCAGCAAATCCATTTCCGCGCGCAGATCCACATGGTCGCCGGGGCGGGAGCGGCTGTCGACGATTTCGGCATGACCGTCGGCGCCAATCGGCACATTCATGAACCAGTTCACATTCGGAACCACATGTTCGGGCCCCAGACCATGCACGCCAAGCTCACGTTCAAAGTTGCGCTGGCAGGACTCCGAGTTCACCGCGCCGTACCGCACCCTGTCGACGTCAAAGGAACAGCAGCCAAAGATCGTGTCATGGCCCCCACAACTGTCGGCGATGACCGTCATCATCGGCCGGGCAAACTGTGAATACAGGATCGAGCCGGTCGTGAGCATCACCTGACGCGGGATCTTGATCGTGTTCGGCATGTGATAGCGTTCGACCTGGTCCCGGAACCGATGGGAGCCAAAACACAGAAAATCGACCGCCTGCTGTCCTTCGAGGTCGATCAGCCGCAGTTTATGGCCCGGCTTCATCTGGATGCTCCACGGCGCGCGGGGCGGTACGATGGTATCGTCGATGATCCGACCCTTGGGCACCATTGGCGCCCCGGTACGCAGCGTCATCGGAATGCTCCCCCTAACACGCCCCGCCCGATCCGTTTCAGCCAAAGAAGACGAGCGCGATAAACGGCACGATTGTCGAGCAGGTTACGAAGGTAAAAAGGCAAATGGTGATGCGATCTTCTTTAACCAACCGCTTTTGCACTTTGGGGGCAGGCTTCTCGCGCGGGGCGCGCACCGGGGATATCCGACCGCTTTGGAGGGCCAGTCGTTTGCGGTCGACTCGCTTTTGTTCTTGTAGCCGTCGGATCTCCGCGACATGGGACGCGCGCCGTGCATCGCGGGGGACCGCCTGTCGCCCGCCTGTCGTTTCCCGTTGGTGCATCGTCCCCCCCTTGCTTTCCACTCACACCAGATCAGAAGCCGTATCGCGAGGCAAATCAAATTGGTAAAGCCTTTGTCATGATCGGTGGAGGAAAAACAGTGGCCGGCAAAAGTGAACGATCAGGTCATGCCGCCATGTTCCTTTTCGCAGCGATCATCTCTGTCTCGTTCTCGCTCGGCGACCGGGCAGCACCGCATATCGCCCCCGCCGCGCTGACCAGCGCCCGGTTTGCCATTGCCGCGGTGGTGATTGGCACGCTTGCGCTGCCCAGCATGCGATGGGCGCATTTTCGGGCCGCGTGGCGCTATCTCGCGGTCGGGGGTCTGCTGGCAGCCTATTTCATCCTGATGTTCGAGGCGCTGCGCCTGACCGACCCGGTCTCGACCAGCGCGGTTTTCACCCTCACACCGATCATGACCGCGATGTTCGGCTATCTGCTGATGCGCCAGATCACCACGCCCGAGATGGCGTTTGCCCTGGTGCTGGCTGGCCTGGGCTCGATCTGGGTCATCTTCCGAGCCGATCTCGAGGCGATGCTCGGCCTGCAACTGGGGCCGGGGGAGCGGATGTTTTTTGTCGGGTGCGCCTTGCACGCGATCTATGTGCCGGTGGGGCGCCTGTGGAACCGGGGCGAGCCGATGCTGGTCTACACCTTTGGCGGGGTTTGCGGCGGGTTTCTTGTCGCCTTTGCCTATGGGTTCAACGATGTGATGGCCACGGATTGGGCGGCGCTGCCCACCGTCGCCTGGGCCGCCATCCTGTACCTCGCAGTTTTTGCGACGGCGATCACGTTTTTCCTGACACAGTTTGCCAGCCTGCGGCTGCCCTCGGCCAAGGTGATGGCCTATGGGTATCTGGTTCCGAGCTTTGTGATCCTGTGGGAGGGGCTCTTTGCCGGTGATTGGGTGGCGCCGGTGGTCTGGATCGGCGCCGCGATGACGGTCGCTGCCCTCTTGATCCTGTTGCGCAGCCAACCGGCCCGGCTTTCCGCTTGACCCCCTCCCCGCTGTTGGTGCTTGGTTAGGGGTGACGCGGCCAAATCTCTGAAAGGATCCCCATGACAGCTCCCGGTGCAAATCTGAAAGTCGACGGCCAGCGCCTGTGGGACAGCCTGATGGAGATGGCCAAGATCGGGCCGGGCATCGCGGGCGGCAACAACCGCCAGACGCTGACCGACGAAGATGCCGAGGGGCGCGCGCTGTTCCAGAAATGGTGCGACGCCGAAGGGCTTACCATGGGCGTCGACCAGATGGGCACCATGTTTGCCCGGCGCGAGGGAACGGACCCCGAGGCGCTGCCCGTCTATGTCGGCTCGCATCTCGACACTCAGCCGACCGGGGGCAAGTATGACGGTGTGCTGGGCGTTTTGAGCGGGCTGGAAATCATCCGCACGCTCAACAGTCTGGGCATCAAGACCCGGCGCCCCATCGTGGTCACCAACTGGACCAATGAAGAGGGCACACGCTATGCGCCCGCCATGCTCGCCTCGGGCGTCTTTGCCGGGATCTACGAACAGGACTGGGCCTACGGGATCGAAGATGCTGGCGGCCTGAAATTCGGCGACGAGCTCAAGCGGATCGGCTGGCAGGGCGACGAGGCCGTGGGCGCGCGCAAGATGCATGCCTTTTTCGAACTGCATATCGAGCAGGGCCCGATTCTCGAAGCCGAGGATGTGGATGTCGGCATCGTCACCCACGGCCAAGGCCTGCGCTGGATCGAATGCACCGTCACCGGGGTCGAGAGCCATACCGGCTCGACACCGATGGCGATGCGCAGGAATGCCGGGCGCGGTCTGGCGCAGATCACCGAACTGGTGCACGAGATCGCCATGGATAACCAGCCCAACGCCGTCGGCGCCATCGGCCATGTCGAGATCCACCCCAACAGCCGCAACATCATTCCGGGAAAAGCGGTCTTTACCGTCGACTTTCGCAGCCATGTTCTGCAGACGCTGGAGGCGATGGCGGCTCGGTTGGAGGCGGAAGCGCCCGCCCTGTGCGAGGCGCTGGGCCTCGGCTTCGAAACAAGGATCGTCGGGCAGTTCGACCCACCGGCCTTTGACGAAACCTGTGTCGCGTCGCTGCGCACCGCCGCCGAGCGCCTGGGCTATAGCCACAAGAACATCGTCAGTGGCGCGGGGCACGATGCCTGCTGGATCAACAAGGTCGCCCCGACCGCCATGGTCATGTGCCCCTGTGTCGACGGGCTGAGCCATAACGAGGCTGAGGAGATTACGCCGGAATGGGCCGAAAAAGGGACCAACGTCCTGTTTCATGCGGTGGTCGAGACGGCCGAAATCGTTGCCGTCTGACCAGCGCCCCCGTCGCGAAAGGCTGTCTTTTCTGCTAATCCGGGGGCATGGGCACTGATGGCGATGAGGGTCCCGAGGGCATGGCCCCCGATCCAGACCGCATAACCGAGGCGCCGCTATTGCGGTTTCTCACATCGATGGAGCGGCTTGTCCGCTTTTGGTTCTGGGCGGGAATTGCCGCGCTCTTGCTCTCCCTCTTTGGGTACAATCCAAGCTTTTTCGGCGTTCTGGCCTTTTGCGGGCCGGCATGGCTCGCGATCCTCGCCCTGGTCTTCTGGGGGCGCAAGCTGGACGAGGAAATGCACTTCCGCTCGGACATCGAGGACGACCCCCGGTAAAGGCCGGGCGCTGCGGGACAGCACCGCGACCCGGGGCCAAAGCTCTTTCGCCGGACCTGACCCAGTCTTGGCAGCACACCCTGTTTCGGCGGCTTCGTCTGGTCATCGCGGGGCGCGGAGCCCCGCAAACCGCGCCGTTCAACCCGCGGCGGGGTCCGCGGTCTCCAGCTTGTCCTGCGTGCGGAGTTCGAAATCGCTGGCGTCGTGGCGCTCGCGCAATTGCTCCTCCAGCGGGCCCGAACTGCGGTTGACCATCCGACCCCGCCGCACCGCCTCGCGTGCGCCTATCTCGGCTGCCCAACGCAGTACATTCTCATAGGTATGCGCTTCGAGAAACTCGCCCGCGTCATAGACCTTGCCGGTGACCAGGTTGCCGTACCAGGGCCAGATCGCCATATCGGCAATGGTGTATTCGCTGCCCGCGACATAGTCGTTTTCAGCCAGTTGACGGTCGAGCACATCAAGCTGGCGCTTGACCTCCATGGTGAACCGATCGATCGGATACTCGAACTTCTCCGGCGCATATTTGTAGAAATGCCCGAATCCGCCCCCCAGATAGGGCGCGCTGCCCATCTGCCAGAACAGCCACGACAAACACTCGGTCCGCCCGCGCGGGTCAGTGGGGATAAAGGCACCGAACTTGTCGGCGAGATACATCAGAATCGCGCCGGATTCGAAAACCCGTATCGGCTCATCCGTGCTGTGATCCATCAGCGCCGGGATCTTCGAATTGGGGTTCGCGTTCACGAAACCGCTGCTGAACTGGTCGCCATCGCCGATATCGATCAGATAGGCGTTGTACTCGGCTCCGTCATGGCCAAGCGCCAGCAACTCTTCGAGCATGATCGTCACCTTGACGCCATTGGGAGTCGCAAGGGAGTAAAGCTGAATCGGATGCTGGCCCACCGGCAGGTCTTTCTCGTGGGTCGGTCCAGCGATGGGGCGATTGATGTTGGCAAAGGTGCCACCGCTGTCTGAAACCCATTTCCAGACTTTCGGCGGGGTGTAGGAGGACTGTTCACTCATGGTCAAGATCCGGTGGTTGCGATTGGTCAAATGCCCGAACGGGCGGCGGGCCGAAGATGGAATTCGGCTGGAACAACAGGGATGACGCGCGTGGAAAAACGATGATCCGAAAGCTCCCGGCAGGTCACGCGACCTATCGCGAGCAAGAAGTTTTGTGGCGCCGAGCCCGCCACCCGGAAAGATACATTCACGACGTGTTGCTAACCCATTGTAAGAGACGCCAGAGTGGATAGACTCCGACCTGATGAATATGGGTTTGAAAAACGTCCGCACAACCCTGGCCGGGGCCGGGGCACATGTTCGTGACCAATGGCACAGGCCCCGCAGGCCGAGAGTTGCGGCGTGAGCGACGAGATTACCGCCTGCCCGCATTGCGACGCGTTGACCTGGACCCGCATTCCCGAACCCGGCGAGCGAATCCGCTGCCCCCGATGCGGCACAGTCCTGCGCAGGGGCCGGCGTTCCGCGGTTGATCAGGTTCTCGCCCTGTCCATGAGCGTCCCGCCGCTGATGATCGTGGGTCTCACCGCCTCGTTCCTTTCGCTTTCGGGCAGCGGGGCCTACAGTCAGGCCAGTGTGATCGAAGCGGCCGAGGCGGTGGCCACCAGCCGGACGTGGCCCCTGGCACTGGTCGTGGGTGCCCTGATTATCGCCTTGCCGGTCATCCGCGCGCTGGCGCTGGTTTATGTCCTGCTGCCGATCCGCCTGGGGCGGCCTCCCGCGCGCTATGCAACGGCGGCATTCCGTCTGTCGATCGAATTGCGCCCCTGGGCGATGGCCGAGGTCTTTGTGGTCGGGGTCGCCGTGGCGCTGGTCAAGATTTCCGGCCTCGCCACCGTCACGCCGGGCCCGGCCTTTTGGGCCTTTGTCATGCTCGCGGGCGTCGCCCTCGCAGAAGATTTCGTCCTCTGCCGCCGGTCAATCTGGGACCTTATCCTATGACTGCGAGAGTGCTTACGGCCCGGGCGGCGGGCAAGATCGCCTGCACCAGCTGCGGCAATGTCTGTCAGCCGGATCAGACGCGCTGCCCGCTCTGCCACACGCCGCTTGCATCGCGCCCGGCCCATCGCCTGGGCCCGGTCTGGGCTTGGCTGATCGCGGGCCTGTTCTTTTACATCCCGGCGAATGTGTGGCCAATGCTGATCACGCGCACCTTTGGGCATGAACAGGAGAAAACCATCCTGGGCGGTGTGATCGAGCTGGCTGGCTATGGTTCGTGGGGGGTTGCGGGAATTGTCTTTCTCGCCTCGATCTGCATTCCCATTGCCAAGTTCGTTGCGATCACCCTGCTGGCCTCGGCGGTTCACTTTGGCTTGTCGCTCAGCGCGAAGTCCCTCACGAAACTCTATGATGTGGTCGAGTTCATCGGCCGCTGGTCGATGATCGACATCTTTGTCGTGGCGATCCTGTCAGCGCTTGTTCAGCTTGGCTTTATCGCCTCTCTGTCGCCGGGTCCTGCGGCGGCTTGTTTTGCAACTTCGGTTGCGTTCACAATGCTTTCGGCCCGGGCGTTCGACCCTCGGCTCTTGTGGGATAAGATCGGAGACGCGGCGTGACGGAATCGGAACTCGACGTCCAGGAACCAATGGTGGAGAAATCGGGCGGGCGGCATTGGCCGTCGCTGGTATGGCTCGTCCCGGTGCTTGCGGTTCTGGGTGCCATAGCGCTCTTGATCGATAACATCGCGACCCGCGGGCCGCTCATCACGATCGTGCTCGCAGACGCGACGGGGATCACCGCGGGCGAGACGGTGGTGAAGTATCGCGACGTCACCGTTGGGCGGGTCGAGTCGCTGACCTTCTCAGAAGACCTCAAATCCGTCCATGCCAATGCCCGGATGAACCGCGAGGTCGAGCCCTATCTGAATTCAACCGCCGAGTTCTGGGTGGTCAGCCCACGCATCTCCGCGCAGGGGATCACAGGATTGGAGACGGTGATCTCGGGCAGTTATATCGGGGCGTCTTGGAACTCGAAAGCAGGTACGGAAAAGCGCAAGTTCTTTGCCGCCGAGACGCCACCCCTGACGCCCGAGGGCACGCCCGGGCTGCGGATCAATCTGCGTGCCGCCGATGGCGGTTCGCTGGATATCGGCTCGCCGATCTTCTTCAAGCGGGTTCAGGTTGGCCATGTCGAGCGCAAGGAATTGACGCCGGACGGCTCGGCGGTCGATTTCACCGTTTTCATCCGCGCCCCCAACGACAAGCTCGTTCAGAAAGGGTCGCGGTTCTGGAACGTCTCGGGCGTCGACTTTAGTTTGGGGGCGAATGGGGCACAGCTCCATATTGCCTCGCTGATCTCGCTGATCCGCGGCGGTGTTTCCTTTGACACGATCGAGCCGGGCAAGGGAGCGGCCGTCGCTGGCGAGACCTATAAGCTCTATGACTCCAGGGCAAAGGCCAACGAGAATGCCGAGACCGGAGGGCTGGTCGATCAGGTCGTCTTTGAAATCCTGTTCGACGGGTCGGTGCGCGGGCTGAACGCAGGCGCCTCGGTCGAGTATCGCGGGATCCGGGTGGGCCGGGTCGACTCGGTCGCCGCCGCCGTCGATGCGGCCACGAACACCTTCCGCACCAAAACCATGATCGGGATATCCCCGGCCCTGCTCAGCCTGCCCGAAGGGGACAAGGACGAGGTCATCAGCTTTATGAGAGCCGCCGTTGCGCGTGGCCTCAGGGCCAAGCTCGCCATGGGCAACCTGCTGACCGGGGCGCTCTATGTCAGCCTTGAAGAGGTCGAGAATGCGAAACCCGAGACCATCGGCGAACGCGACGGCGTGTTGGTTCTGCCCTCGGTTCGCTCGAATCTCGACGAACTGGCCGGCTCGGTCGAAGGGGTGATCCGGCGCGTCAACGATCTGCCGATCGAGGCCCTGATCGGCAACGCGGTGCGCCTGCTCGAGAACATCAACAAGCTGGTCGAGAACGATGACACTCAGGCGGTTCCCAAGGAGGCGCTGGACCTGCTCGCCTCGGCCAAGGCCCTGATCGCCTCGCCCGAGATCAAACAGACCACCGTCGATGCCGAAGGGTTGATGAGCTCGCTTCGCGCGATGATCGAGAACCCGGCCCTGGCACAGACCCCGGAACATGTCGGGGCGCTGGTCGCCAGCCTCGCCGCCCTGTCGGACCAGTTGGAAAAGGCTGACACCGCGGCCAATCTGGCCGCCACGATTGCCGCCCTGCGCGGGATTGCCGAAGATCCCGACACCGCCGCGCTGCCCGGCGAGGCAAACCGCACCCTCGCGGCGGCACAGGCGCTGTTGACCGATCCCAGCCTGCTGGATGTGCCCGCCCAGATCAATCTGAGCCTCGAATCGGTGCGCCGCACCCTCGAACTGCCGGGACTGGCCGATGTGCCCAACGAGATGCGCCTCGCCTTGGCCAGCCTGCGCGCGCGGCTGGATGACCCCGGCCTTGCGCAGGCAACGGCAGAGCTTGGCCCGCTATTGGGTGAGGCGCGTCAGGCGATCAGCGGTGTGACCCGGCAACTCGACCCGACGCTGGCATCGCTGCGCGCACTGCTCGACGATCCCGGCACACGGGCGACACCGGGAGAGCTGAGGGAAACTCTCGCCGCCGCCCGGTCGCTGCTGGCTGATGAGGGTCTGCGCGATGCTATCGGCGAGGCGACGATGACGCTTGCCGCCCTCAGGAACCTGCTGGATGCGCCCGGCACCCGCGCGACACCTCAGGAACTGGCCTCGACCCTCGCGGCGGCACGCTCATTGCTCGTGTCGCTAGAGCAGGCAAAGGCAGCCGAAAATCTCTCCCAGACGCTCGCCGCAACCCGGCGCCTGGTCGACAATCCGGCTCTGATCAAGGCGTCGGACGCCCTTGCCGGCACGCTGACCGCCTTGCAAGGTGTTCTCGTCGCGCCGGGCATGGATGAGTTGCCCGAAGCGACCACACAGGCGCTGATCTCGGCGACCCGGCTGATCGACCAGTTCCAGCAGGAAAACCTGGGCAAGGCCGCCGCCGGCGCGCTCGAAGGGGTCAATCAGGCCAGCAATGCGGTCAAGGTTTCCGTCCAGGGCCTGCCGGAGTTGGTCGCCCGGCTGAAAGACGTCGCGGCGAAGGCGGACGGCCTGCTGGCGTCGCTCGGCGTGGGTTCGGAGTTGAATTACGAGGCCGTGGCCGCGATCCGCGATATCCGAGACACCGCCCGGGCAATCACCAGCCTCGCCGATCTCGTCGAGCAAAAGCCCAATGCCTTCATTCTGGGGAAATGACATGCGACCCGATCTGCACCATCCCGCCGGTTTCTTGCGAGCTTTCACGCTCACCCTCGCGATCGTTTTGCTGTCGGCCTGTTCCAGCCCGGGCACCACGTCGTTCTATCTGCTCGAAGGCGGCGCCGGTCCGCGTCCCGAGACGACGCCGCGCGCCGGCCCCATTTTGGGCCTGCGCGAGATTGCGCTACCGCTCTATGCGCGGCGTCCGCAGATCGCGTCGCTGCAGCCGGGCGGCATCGTGACCCTCTCTGACGATCACCGCTGGGCCGAGGATCCGGGGCGCGCCGTCAGCCGGATGGTGGCACGCAACCTGACAACGGCCGCCGGCATTCCGGTCCTGCTGGAGCCCTGGCCCAATGGTGTGACGCCGGACCTGCGCCTGGAGGTGGAGATCGACTATTTCATCGGATCGCTGGACGGTGCGCTGCGGCTGGAAGGCGAGTATCATCTGGCGAATATCGGTGCATTCGACCGCCCCACCACACGGCCATTTGCGATAACCACTCCGGTTGAGCCCGCACCTGAAAACCCCTATGGCGCGCTTGTCGCTGCCCATGCCACCGCGCTTGGCATGCTATCGACCCGGATTGCGGAGGACATAACCGCCCTGGCAAACTGACGCGGCGGGCGCCGGAAGGGTCTGCCGCGCTCGTTGAGGCCGCCTGAATCAGGCGGCGGGAGGACAAACAGGATGGCGAAACCGCGCGGAGATAGCGCATCCGGCCCGATCGGGGCCACGAACCGGCAGGGCGCATGACGGTCGTCGCCTTTGGCCTCAGCGCTCTGGTCGTCTTGCTGCTGGTCGCGGCGGTCGCGGTTCCTGCCGCCAGGCGCACCGGTCTGCCGGTCACGGTTTTGTTTGCGAGCGCCGGGCTGATCCACGGCCTTTTGACGATGGGGCTGCATTACTGGACCGTGGACGGCGTGGTCGAGGACTATAACATCCGTCTCATCGACCAGCTGACCATCAGCTCGCAGGCGCTGATCTATCTGTTCCTGCCGCCGCTCCTGTTCGAAATGTCGGTCGCGGTCAATGTCAGGCGCCTGTGGGATGAGCTGGGAATCGTGCTGGTCATGGCGGTGCTGGCGGTCGCGACCTCGACCCTCGTGATCGGCGGGTTGTTGTGGTCGGCCACCAGTCTGGGTCTGATCGCCTGCCTGCTTGTGGGCTCGGCCGTGGCGACCACCGACCCCGGCGCGGTGATTTCGACCTTTCGCGAGATCGGCGCGCCCCGGCGGCTGCTGGTGATCCTAGAAGGCGAAAGCCTGCTGAACGACGCGGCCGCGATTGCGATCTTTGCCCTGATGCTGGCCATTCTGCAGCGCCAGACCGACCCGACGGCGAGCAGTGTCATGCTCGAGTTCTTTTATACGTTCGGGGTGGGTGCGGGGACCGGTCTGATCATCGCGCTGCTCGCCGACCGGATCTATCCGCTGCTGGATCGGTCGTCGGTCGCCGAGGCCTCGATTACCGTCGCGGTCGCCTATGGCGCCTTTATCATCGCCGAGGAAGGGCTCGAAGCCTCTGGCGTGGTCGCGGTGGTGTTTGCCGGTTTGACCACGGGCTCCACCGGGTTCCTGCATATGGGGCCGGGCAACTGGAACACCGTGCGAACGGTCTGGACCCAGATCGGGTTCTGGTCGAATGCGCTGATCACCATTCTCGCCGCCAGCCTGGTCCCCGGCCTGATCGCACAGGTCAGCTGGACCCTCGCCCCGCTAGTCGCCACCATCTATTTCGGCGCCGCGGCGGCGCGGACATCGATCATCTTCGGCGTTCTGCCGCTGATGGCCTGGTTTCGCATCTCGGCCCCTATCGGCCCGAAACAGAGCTTTCTGATCATCTGGGGCGGTGTACGCGGGGCCGTGACCCTGTTGCTCGCGATCGCGATCTCGGATCTGGACACGCTGGGCGAGAATGCCAAGTTCCTCGGCGCGCTGGCTGCGTGCTATACCTTGATCACGATCTTCCTGAATGCCTCGACACTCGCCTGGCTGACGCGTCTGATGGGACTCGACAAGCTTTCTGCCGCAGATCTCGCCTTGCGCGAACAGATTGTCTCGGGCTCGCTGGAACGGGTGCGCAATGTGGTCCAAAACCTCGCCCGGGCGCGTGAGCTGGAGCCGGAGGCCCTGGCCTCGGTCGAGCAGGCGATCAGCGAGCGCCGCGACAAGGCGGAAACTTCGGACGAGCACATCCCCTTTGGTGATTTGCTGCGCATCGGGCTGACCATCATGAGCGGGCAGGAATCGCGCCTGATCCGCCGCGCCTTTGAGGAGGGCGCGATCGGTCCGCGCGCCACCGCGGCCCTGCGCCTGGACGCGGACCGGATTTCTGATGCGTCAAAGCTGATGGGCCGCGAAGGCTATGAGGCGGCGGCCCAGGCGGCGCTCTACCCCTCTGGCGGGTATCGGGTCGCGATTTTTCTGCAGCGTCGTTTTCGGATCGACGCTCCCTTGCGGCGCGTCATCGAGATTCAACTGACCAAACTGCTGGAAAGCGAGCGGATCGTGCGCGAACTGATGCGGTTCGGCGAGACCACCCTGCCGCCGATGACCGGGGATGAAGCGGCAAAGAACCTGATCGGTCTGCTTGAATCGCGCCATGTGGCGATCAACGCCGATATCAGCGCGTTTGCGACCCAGTACCCAAATTACGCCCTCAACCTCGAAAAAACCCTTGTCGGGCGGGCAGTCGTGCGCCGCGAGCGCCAACAGTATCTCAAACTCTACAACGACGGGATCATCGGGCAGGAACTCTATAGTGATCTGAACACCGATCTCGACCGGCGCGAGAGGGTGGTTGCCCGGCCGCCGAGGCTCGACCTGACGCTCTCTCCCATGGCGCTGCTCGACCGGGTGCCCCTGTTTGCCGATCTGACGGACAAACAGCGCCGCGCGCTCGCGCGCCACCTCGAGACACGGTTTACGTCGCCGGGCGAGGTCATCCTGACCAAGGGCGCACGCGGGTCGGACATGTTCTTTATCGCGTCCGGTGCGCTGGAGATAGATACGGGCAGCGAGACGGCGACGCTGGGCTCTGGCGACTATTTCGGATCGATCAGCCTGATCCAGCCGCTCAGACGTCGAACCAGCACCGTCTCCTCTCAGGGTTACAGCAGATTGATGGTGTTGCGGCGGCGCGACTTTCTGAAACTCGCGCGCCGTGACAAGACCCTGGAAAGCCTGATCCGCCAGACGGCGGAAAAAAACCTCGAACAGATGGTAAAGGAAAAGCGCGCACAAAAGGCGCAGGCCCGCGATGCGATCCGCGACGACACCGGCCTACCCGTGACATCGCCCGAGGCGGGCGACGGTTAGGCCGCGCGATCAGCTCAATCCAAGCCGGGCTTGCACCCTTTGCCGCGCAAGCCCGGCATCGCGGTCTTCGACATACAGAAGGCCGCAGAGCTTGCGCACAATCGCGTTTTCCTCATCATCGCGCGCACCATCGGAATAGGCCACTTCCCAGATCGCCTCGATCACGCGAACCCGTTCCTCGACGGGAACGACGCGTTTGATCGCCCGGGTGAAACGCACGATGTCGGCGGCCTGCTCAAAGGCCGCCTCGCCATCACGCTTGAGCTGTTCGGCGGCCTGCGTGTCTATACTGAAATGCCGCGACAGGACGCGCGTGATCGCCGCGGCCTCCTCGGCGTCATAGGTATCGTCCGCGCGGGCCGCTGCGACCAACAGGGCGGCGACTGCGGTACGGGCATCGTCGCCATCCAGATTGTGGTCCGCATCGGGATTGGCGAAAAGTCGGATCAGATCGTTGAACATGCGCCGAAAATAGTCGTGCGAAGCGGCGACGCAAGGCCCCAATCCGAGCAATCTTCATTATTCACGGCATCGCGTCCGCCGCGCAAAGGCTCTCGGTCCCCCAGCCATTGGCGAAAATGATCTCGGGCGCATCAAAGAGAAGCTGGATATAGCTCACCTCGGATCGGTCCAGCCGCCGGACCCCCTGGGTCCCCAACAGCGTGACGGCCGGCACCAATCCCCCGGCCTGGCCGGACATCAGCGCCAGACGCGCGCCCCGAACCAGCAAACGGTGCCGCGGCGACAGGGTCAGATCCCGGCGGGGGAAGCCGCCACCAAACGTGTCGCGCTCGATCCGGATGGGAAGCAGGGCCGGCGTCAGTTGACTGCCGGCATGGTCATGACGCTCCACCGACGTGATCGGCCGCTCACCGTTTGCCATCGTGCTGACCAGATCGCCCGCGCGCAGCATTTCCACCCGGCAAAGCTTGTTCCCGCAACGGATCCGGGTGCCCGGCGCAAAACCGGCAATCAGACCCGAAGGCCCGGGGGAGCGATCGGCTGGCAGCTTCATACGCGGCCTCTCCGGCTAGGCAAACAACATCGCAAGGGTGGGCAGGAAACTGGTCGCGAATAAGGCAAGTTCTGGCGCATCTGATGTCGCGCCGCTAAGTAAAAGAGACCGCCCGGCCGCACAAACGGGCCCGTTCTGCCCGATTTCCGCCTGCTTTACCGGCAATTTGGGCCCGCGCGCCGGTGGTTAACCCGGTGAACAACGTTTTTTGTGCTAAAGTGCAGAAGAGCAGAACACCCCCGATGCGGGGATCAACGTCAATCGGGCGAGCCAAGCGCCAAACAGGATGATCACTCCGGCATTGCGATGATCAGGTTCGAGAATGTCAGCAAGTCCTTTTGGACCGGAGGCCTGCAAAAGGTGATCCTTCACAATGCGTCGTTCACGGTGAATGTCGGGCGCAACCTGGGCATCCTGGCGCCCAATGGCACAGGCAAGACGACGCTGATCAACATGATGGCGGGTCTCGAACAGCCGGATCATGGCAAGATCACCCGCAAGGGGCGGATCTCGTGGCCGGTCGGCTATAATGGCGGCATCGTGCGCACCATGTCGGGGGCCGAGAATATCCGCTATATCGCAAAGCTTTACGACCGCGACGAACTGGAGACGCTGGCCTTTTGCATCGATTTTGCCGAGCTTGGGCACTATATCGACATGCCGGTGCGCACCTATTCGTCCGGGATGGTCTCGCGCCTGGCCTTTGCGATCCTGATGGCGATTGATTTCGACTATTACCTCGTCGACGAGGGCGCCTCGGCGGGCGACAAGGCTTTTACCGAGAAGGCCAGCGCGATGTTTCGCGAACGTCTGGATTACTCGACGCTGATCATGGTGTCTCACAGCGCCGACACGATCGAGATGTACTGCAACTCGGCCGCCGTTCTGATGGATGGGCAGCTGGAGCTGTTTGACTCGCTGGAAGCCGCACGGGAATTGTACGATTATGCGTAACAGTCGCGGGAAAACCGATGGCGGATGAGAGCAAACGGGGCGGGGACGAGCCGCCGATCGAGGAGTTGCTGGGTATCGACGATCCCGCGCCAAAGGCGCGTCGCCGGCAGCGCCGGGCAAATGCCGAGACGCAACAGGAGGCCTCGAAGGACGCCGATACCGACACCCACGCCGAAGGACCGGGGGAGGATGGCCGGAAACCGGCTGGCGAGGGCCGCGCCAATCCGCCCGCGCCCGTGCGCCGCAAGCGTCAGCAAATGCGCAAGAACAGGAAAAACGCCCTCCCTGCCCTGCGCAAGGAGATGCAGCCCGACACGCCCGCCCTGCGCGCCGAGCGGGTGGAGGCTATCCGCCGGGATCTGGTCAAGCGGCGCCGGCGCAAGGGCATCGGCATGCTCACGCGGCTGTTCTTTCTGGTGCTGGTGCCGACCCTGGTGGTCGCCTGGTTCCTGTGGGAGCGCGCGACACCCTTGTACGAATCGGTTTCAACCTTTGCCGTTCAAAGCGCCGAAGGGGGCGTCGCCGGCGGCTCGGGCGGGCTGCTGGGCCGGTTTCTGGGCGGCAAGGCAGGCGGCAATGACCCGATTGCGGTGCAAAGCTTTATCCTGTCGCGCGACGTGCTGAAACGGCTGAACCAAGACTACGACTTCGACGCCCATTATCAGAACCCGGATTTCGACTATTTCCACCGGCTTCCCCGGGATGTGAAATCCGAAGATGCGTTCGACTTCTATCTCCGCATGGTGAATGTCAGTTTCGACCCCTCCGAAGGCATTCTTGAAATGACGGTCAAGGCGGCGACCGCCGCAGATGCGCAACGCTTTAGCAATGCGATCATCGGCTATGCCGAAGAGATGGTCGACAACCTCTCGGACCCGATCCGCGCCGCCACGCTAAAAGATGCCGAGGCCAATCTGGAGAGCGCCGAGGAACGGCTGAAACAGGCCCATGTGGCACAGGCCGATCTGCGCGAAAAGCTCGACGTCTTCTCGATCGAGATCGAGGTGTCAAAGGAGATGCAGATCATCTCTGCCCTTGAGATCGAATTGGAAGGGCTGAATGCAAAACTGACCAACCTGCGCCGCGTGACCGATGAGAGCGACCCGCGCGTGCAGCGGCTCTCGACCCAGGTGGAGACGCTCGAAGGTCAGATCGCGGCCCGGCAGGACAAGATCACCGGCGCCCAGATCGTGGATGATTCGCTGGCCGACACCAATGTCGCGCTCCAGTCGGCCAATTTCGAGGTAACCGCCGCGACGACGCTGTTTTCGTCTGCGATTGAAACCTATGAGGCCGCAAGACTGGATATCACCCGCCAACACCGGTATCTCGCCATGATCGTGCAACCCTCATTGCCCGACGAGGCGACCTATCCAAAGAAGATTCAGACAACAGCGCTGGCATTTCTGATTTTCCTCGGCGGCTATATCTTGCTCTCTTTGACATTCTCGCTGATACGAGAGCAGGCCAGCATCTGACGTGATCGAAAGGACGCCCGAACAATGCGCCATGTGAGAGCGGGCAATGTCGCCTTTGGCAACGATCTGCCGATTTCTCTGATTTCTGGCCCCTGCCAGGCTGAGGGGATCCAGCATTCGCTCGACATCGCCGGTGCACTGGCCGAGGCCTGCAAGGCCACCGGCATCGGCTATGTCTTCAAGGCCAGTTTCGACAAGGCAAACCGCAGCTCGTTGGGCGGCAAGCGGGGGCTGGGCATGGAGAAGGGCCTCGAATGCCTCGCCGCCGTCAAGGCTCAGATCGGCTGCCCGGTCCTGACCGACATCCACCTGCCCGAGCAATGCGCGCCCACCGCCCAAGTTGTCGACATCCTGCAGATCCCCGCCTTTTTGTGCCGCCAGACCGATCTGTTGCTGGCCGCGGCGGAAACGGGGGCGGTGATCAACGTCAAAAAGGGGCAGTTTCTCGCGCCCTGGGACATGCCCCATGTGGCGGGCAAGATCGCGTCCTCCGGGAACCAGAACATCCTGCTGACCGAGCGGGGCAGCTCGTTTGGCTACAACACCCTGGTGACGGATATGCGCGGCCTGCCGCAGATGGCCGAAACCGGGTATCCCGTGATCTTTGACGCCACCCATTCGGTGCAGCAGCCGGGCGGGCTGGGCGGCGCGTCGGGCGGCCAGCGTGAGTTCGCGCCCGTGCTCGCCCGCGCCGCGGTGGCGGTCGGCGTCGCGGGCCTGTTCATCGAGAGTCATCCGGCCCCGGACACCGCCCCCTCGGACGGGCCCAACATGATCCCTCTCGCCGAGATGCCCGCCCTGATCGCACGGCTTGCCGAGTTCGACGCGGTCGCAAAAGCTTAAATCCCGATCCCTTTCAGCGCGAAGGAGCTTCGTATGACCATGCCATCTCCCCTGCCCGAGGTTCATGAGAACACCATCGAGTTTCTCACCCTGCCGATGATCAAGCCGACCGGGTTCCGGGAATACGACGCGCGCTGGCGCTTTCCCGAAGAGATCAATCTGGTCGGCATCCAGGCATTGGGGCTGGGGCTCGCGACCCAGCTGCACGAACGCGGGTTGGCGCCGGTCGTCGCCGTGGGGAACGATTACCGAAGCTATTCCCTGTCGATCAAACAGGCGCTGATCGTGGGGCTGATGTCGGGGGGCGCCGAGGTGCGCGATATCGGTACCTGCCTCAGCCCGATGGCGTACTTCTCGCAATTCGATCTCGACGCGCAAGCGGTCGCGATGGTGACCGCCTCGCACAACCCCAATGGCTGGACCGGGGTCAAGATGGGGATGAACCGACCCCTGACCCACGGGCCGGACGAGATGGGCCAGATCCGCGACATCGTGCTGGGGGGCAAGGGCGTGACCCGCGCCGGCGGCAGCTATGCCCGGATCGACGGCATGGGCGCGCGCTATATCGACGATCTCTGCGGCGATTTCAAAATGTCCCGTCCGCTCAAGGTCGTCTGCGCGGCGGGCAACGGGACGGCGGGCGCCTTTGCGCCTCAGGTGCTGGAACGGATCGGGTGCGAGGTCGTGCCGCTCCATTGCGAGCTCGACTACACTTTCCCCCATTACAACGCGAACCCCGAGGCGATGGAGATGCTCCACGACATGGCCCGGGCGGTCACCGAAAGCGGCGCCGACCTCGCGCTGGGGTTCGACGGCGATGGGGATCGCTGCGGCGTCGTGGATGACGAGGGCGAAGAGATCTTTGCCGACAAGGTCGGGGTGATCATGGCGCGCGATCTGATCAAGCTCTATCCCGGCTCGACCTTTGTGGCGGATGTCAAATCGACCGGGCTCTTTGCCTCCGATCCCACCCTGATCGAGGGCGGCGCCAAGGCCGACTATTGGAAAACCGGGCACAGCCACATGAAACGCCGGGTGCATGAACTGGGCGCGCTGGCGGGGTTCGAGAAATCCGGGCACTACTTCCTCGCCGGTCCCATCGGGCGGGGGTATGATTGCGGCCTGCGCGTCGCGGTCGAGCTTTGCAAACTGATGGATCGCAACCCCGGGATGTCGATGTCGGATCTGCGCAAGGCGCTGCCGAAAACCTATTCCTCGCCCACCATGTCGCCCCATTGCGCCGATGAGGAGAAATACGAGGTCATCAAGCGGCTGCAGGCAAAACTGGTCGGCATGCACGAGGCGGGCGAAAATCTCGGGCCCCTAAAGATCGAGAATGTGGTCACCGTGAATGGCGCGCGCGTCCTGCTCGAGGGCGGGGCCTGGGCGCTGGTGCGCGCCTCGTCGAACACGCCCAACCTGGTTGTGGTGTGCGAAACCGCGACCTCCGAGGACGAGCTCAAGGCAATCTTCGAGGCATTGGATGCGGTGATCCGTACCGAACCCTCGGTCGGGGACTACGACCAGACGCTCTAGACCGGGTCAGACCAACCCCAGGTCCAGATCGGCGCATTGCACCACGATCTGGGGGGTCAGAACCGACTCTGCCAGATCTGATCTGTTGCCCAGATACTTTTGCAACGGCGCGAGCGCCCGCTGTGGCAAGCCGGGCGCCCCTAATGCATCTGCCAGCCGCGCGCAATCACCGGCCAGATCGGTGCATCGGATCAGGTGCAGGCCCGGGTGATTTTCCCGGGCAGCATCAAGGGCGGCGATCTGCGAGCCCCACCCCTCGTGCACCGGATGCAGCCCGAGCCCCGCCCGTGCCGCGATGATCATCTCGAGAAAAGCCAGAAACCGGGTGCGATGGCGGGCCAGAACCTGCGCCTCGGCAAGTCTCATCTGCCAGTCCTTCCACCGCTCAACGGGCCCTGTTTTCCGGTCGAGTTCCTTGATCACAAACGGCAAACCCTGTTTGCCGCCAAAGCATTGTGCCGTGAACAGCGCATGCAATCGCTCGCTCGGCGGCTCGGAGATGGCAAAAACCGGGGGCGCCGCTGCCCGCATACCGGCCTCAACCGGCTCGGAGAAGGCACTCTGTTGGGCAATCAGCTGGCCAAAGCGGATCTGTTCGGCCCCAAAGGCATGGGCGCCGAGCGCAGCCAGAATGCCAAGCCCGATGCGATTGTCCTGCGCCGGCATCGGTGACCAGGCGAGCGGTCCTGCGCGAAACCTGATCGGATTTGCCGCAGCCGGGGCTTCCACGACGGCGGGCGCGCGGCCCAGATGGGCCAGCATCTCTGGCGCGTTCGAGACCTTTGCCTCGCGAGGCTCCGGATTTTGGCGCAGGATCTCGGGCGCGAAATCGGCCAGCCGGGCGTCGGAACCGATATGCGCCGCCAGACGGTTAACCTCGGCAAGATCAGTCAACTGATCATAGGTGATCGTCGCAGCCGTGGTCCCGGCCGCCGTCATCTTTTCGTTGAGTTCACGGTAATGCGCCGCCACATCGGCCACATATCTATCATAGCCCTGCGGGTCAAAACGCACCCGCGCCCGTTTTCGCCGCCGGGGATTGCGCAGGATCCACTGATCGGTCTCCTGCGCGATCCGCAATGAGAGAAAACTGTCAACCGGATCACGGCGCAGGATGATGCGGGCGCACTCGGGATCCGCCAGCACATGATCGGCCACGCGCGCCTCATGCCCGTCGAACAGGCGAAAGCCAACGATCCGCCCGGGCACAGAGTGGCGTACGCGCTCGAGAAAGCCGATAGGGTCCGCGTCTCGGTCGGCGAGCGTCCAGCCCAGAAAATCCGTGCAATTCGGCTGCATTATAAAGGAGGGGTTGAACAGCTCCCCGAACATCTCGACATCGGGCAATTGCGATAAAAGGCTCTCCAACAGGTTGGACCCGGTGCGCATCGTGCCAAAAATCACGAAATAGCGCCCGGTCATCCGTTAGTTCCCTCCAGAACAGATATCAGTTCATTGACCAATGCCCGCCCGCCGGTGCGCACTTCTTCTGCCAGCCGCTCCGAGTCAAGCTTGATGCTGATCCATTCGGCCAGGGCCGTCCGCTCCCAGTTACCCATTTCGACCGTGACGGTCATGTCGCCCCCCTGCGTGACGCGCACAATGCGCGCCTGCTCGTCACCCAGAACAAAATTCCGAAGCCGGGGCGTATCCTCGAGATGGATCGCAAAGACGGTCACCCGATCCCGGTCGCGCCAGATCAGCCGTTGGAGAAACTGCTCGGGCCGATAATCGCGCAACCGGGGTGTCGCGTCGAGGTTCCCGGCAAAGATCTGCCCATGCGCCGCGAACCCGGCCCCCTGGGGCCCGAACAATCGGCCATGTACGGCCCAGTCGGGCCGCGCGCGTGCAATCAATCTGGTCGAGGCCGACAACAACTCGGCATCCTCGCCCATGAACACCAGATAGGGACGCGCCATATCGGGGTGCTTGTCATCGGTCCACCACGGAAACCGCCCCGCCATCTGCAAGCCTGTTAGCCGCGAGGGTTGATCAGCGTCGGGCAGCCAGTCGGGCGCCAGGCCGGAAAAGCTGCCCTGCCCAGAGCCCTCACGCGCAAAGGCCCAGTCGGCCAATCCGGCCGCCTCCGGGTCGGCCTTTCGAACAAAGAAGTGATCCGTTTGCGCGAGCAAGGGAACATGATCATCATGAAAAACCAGCGGGTTCCCCGCCCGGTCGAACCGGGCAAGTGTCAGCGCCCGCGCATCGCGCGCGGCCTCGGGCACCAGGCGCGCAACCAATGTCTGAAAGAATGCCTCGTCGGGGATCCAGACCCAGCGGAAAAAACGCTTCCAGCTCGGCAGGGCCGGATGGTCGAGGAGTTGGCGCAGGGTGCTGGCGCGCAGACACCACCATTGCCGGCCGAGATGCGGCGCGAGGTCATCCGGCAGCCGGCGGCGCACGCCGAGCCAGCGCTGCCAGTCGACCAGCCGGTCGAACAGCCAGCGCCGGCGTTGCCAGCTGACCGGATGGTAGAGGGTGAACCGCTCCTCTCCCAGCCCGCCCGTGATCCAGTCGTCGGGCGGGAGCGCTTCGATAAAGTCCCGCTCCCCCGCCGCCTCGAGAAACGCCTCAAGCTCGGCGACAGGGCGCAGGGGCAGGCAGGCGGCGCTCAACAGATACACATGGCTGATGCCGGGATGATCCGCCAACAGACGCCCTGCCGCGTCGAGCGTGGCCAGCGCCAGCCCGATGCGCCCCCATTCCGAGGCCCGGGTCGAGATGACGGGGGCGACACCATCCAGCGCCGCCTGCAGCGCGGCCCCGCACCGGGCACGACGGTCGAGGTGGATGATCACCGGCGCCCCCTGTCCGGCCAGATGCCGCGCCAGGCGCGCGGTCGCCTCGGGCGCCTGATGGGTGAGAAGGATGAACCCGACGCTCAAAACCACCCTCCGCGCGCGATCACGCCAAGCGCGGCAAGCTGTTGCCAGCCCTCATAGCGCGAAGAATGTCGGGTCCAGAACGACTGATCGAGCCCTCGATCGGCGTAGGTGCGGTATTCGGCACCGGCCAGATAGTGCTCCTTGCGGTGCATCTCCTCGGCGACCTTTCCGCTCAAGGTATCGAGAAACTTGAAATGCAGCAGCGCGCCCGAGGTCCAGGCCCCCCCGTCCCGGGCATAGTTATGGTTGTAGCGCTGTGGCAGCAGATTGTGGGTCGAGGTGACAAAGACCGTCCCCGCCCCCCACTTGACCAGCGGCGTTTTGTTGAGGGCGGGCGCGTTTTCGGGATCTTCGGCGAACACGACCCGTTGCCGAGGCCCGCCCTGAATCCACAGGTTGTGATAGCGGATGTGGCGTTCACTCAGATAATTGCCCGCATCGAACCATGGCGCGGCAAGGAGCGGGTCTTCGCCCGCGCAATAAGGTGTGGCCGAGGCCGGGCCCGCCCCATACATATCGAGCATCAGCGCGCCCAGACTGACACGGCCATTCTGGTCGAGCCAGCGGGTCAGTGCGGGCAGCCCGCGCGTGTCGCAATAGGGATAGATCAGAAGCTCATCGGGATCCACACACAGAATCCAGCGGTCCACGCAGTACCGCGACAACAGATGATTGACCCAGTCCGCACCGAAGTTCGAGGCCCGGTAACTCGCCTGCGTCTGCCAGATGCTGACATCCGGGGCGCCGGTGAGCAACGCACGCGTCGCATCGGTCGAGCCGTTATCGACAATCAGGAAATGTGCGACCCCCAGTTCCCGGTAGTAGCGCAGGAAATAGGGCAGGCGCACCGCTTCGTTGCGAATGGTCGAGATCAGGACCGGCCCCTCGTCCATACGCGCGAGATTGTCCTGCACCAGATCAAGCGCGCGGCCATGCCGCCAGGCCCGCAGTCTCAGCCGACGGCGTTCCACGCCGCGCGAGAGCCGGGTCTCCTGGCGGCGAAACAGTCGGCGGGTCATCTGCTGGGGCTCCGGGTCATCCCGTCTTGTTAAGCGGAAATCCCTCCAAAAGGGACTCCAACGCGCAAAAGTGCCGCGGCCAGCCAGGTTGCTGCCAAAAGGACATCCGTGCCGTTTGTGCCACGCGCGCCGTGGGACCGGCGATGTAGGCCCGTATCATGCTGCGCCAGGCCACGGGATCGTCGGGTGGCAGATACTCCGGCACATCGCCCCCGACTTCGCGAAAGGCAGCGATATCGGAAACGATCGCCGGGGTGCCGCGGGCAAGCGCCTCGGCCAGCGGCAGGCCAAAACCCTCGACATGGCTGGGAAACAACAGCGCCGTCGCGCCCGCGATCCGCTGCCAGACGGTGGCGTCATCCAGATCGTTTTCCTCGATCACATTGTCAGGCGCGCGGTCCAGGCGCGCAAAGACCTCCCGGTTCTCCCACCCTCGCCGGCCGATGACATGCAAGGGGGGCCAGTCAGGTTGCCAGAGATCCAGCAACAGGGCGTGGTTCTTGCGCGGCTCGATGGTGCCGAGGCAGACGAAATAGGGCTCTGCGTCACCAGGTGGCGCAACCGATCCCGGCGGATCAATCCCGATTGGAATGACGGTGATCGGCGGGGGTGAGAGACCCTCGGCCGCCGCCACCCGCGTGATGCGCCGGGCGGTATCCTCTGAAATCGCGACAAGATGATCGGCCCGGCAGGCGGCCCGCAGCCGCGCGCGCATCAGCCGGGGGCCGTTGGGTCGCGCAAACTCCGGGTGCTCGAGCGGGATCAGATCATGCAGCATCACGACCCGCCGGCACGCGCCGAGACCGGCCATCACGTCATCGGAAAGATTGACATGCCCGGTATTGAGGTAGACCTCGCCCGCCCCGGCAAGGGTCGCCAGGCGACCCTTGCGCCGGGCATGGTGGCGCACCATCGCCTCGCCCATCCGGATGCCATGATCGCGATCGGGGCGCAGGCGGGCGCTGAGATCGAGCGGCCACGACCCGCCGTCGAGCAGCGCCACCAACGCCCGTGCACCATCTGCGTCCAGTTGATACCAGCCACCCGGCTGACGCGCGAGAAACTGCGCCTCCTGCCCGATCGCCCAGGTGATATAGGCCCGCTCGACCCGGTCGATCCCGCTCGGATACCGGTGGCGCAGACGGCGCAGGCTGCGCGTGATGTCGAGAAGCAGCCCCGGCCTAGTGGCCATATCTGCCGGTCTGATGCCAGGCCCAGGCATCCGCGATGATCCGATCGAGCGACGATGTCTCGACCGTCCAGCCGAGGATTTCTTTGGCCCGTTGCGAGCCCGAAACCAGCCGGGGCGGGTCACCCGGGCGCCGGTCCCCCTCGACATGCGGGCAGGCAAGGCCGGTGACCCGCGCCGCCGCATCGACCACTTCGCGAACCGAAAACCCGGATCCCGACCCCAGATTGAGGGCCAGCGTCTCGCCGCCGCCCAGCAGCCACTCGACCCCTTTGACATGGGCATCCGCCAGATCGGTCACATGGATATAGTCGCGGATACAGGTTCCATCCGGCGTGTCGTAATCGGTGCCAAAGATGGTCAGCCGGTCGCGCCGCCCGCTGATTGCGTCCAGCGCCAGCGGGATCAGATGCGTCTCGGGCACGTGATGCTCGCCGATATCGCGATCCGCGCTGGCACCTGCGGCGTTGAAATAGCGAAACACCACGCTGCGGATGCCAAAGCCGGTCTAGAAATCGGTTAGAAGATGCTCCACCGCCAGCTTTGTCCGCCCATAGGGGTTGATCGGGTTTTGCGGCGCGGTTTCCACAAGGTTGCCCTCGAACGCCTCACCATAGGTGGCGCATGTCGAGGAAAAGACGATCGCGCCCACCCCGTGGTCGCGCATCGCCGTGAGCAGGTTCAAGCTTCCCGCCACATTGTTGCGCCAGTAAAGCTCGGGCTCCCGCACGCTTTCCCCGACATTGGAAAGGGCGGCGAAATGCATCACCGCGTCGGGTTTTACGGTGGCAAAGGCCGTGTCGAGATCCGCCGGGTTCAGCAGATCGCCGGTGATCAGCCCGCCAAACTGAACCGCGTCGCGCCATCCCGTCGAGAGATTGTCAAACACAACAGGGTCATGCCCTGCCGCGCTGAGTGCCTTGCAGGCATGGGAGCCGACATAGCCGGCCCCCCCGGTAACCAGAATTCGCGCCAATTTCAGGGGCCCCCGCCCAATCGGATAAAAGCCTATTCAGCCGCGACCCGGCTGCGCGTGACGGTGTGGAGGAACTCCATCAGTTCATCGGCGAGTTCCTCACGCTCGAGCGCAAAGGCGACCGTCGCCTGCAGGTACCCCGACTTCGATCCGCAATCAAAGCGTTCGCCGCGAAAGCGGAAGCCATAGACATCGCGACCCGCCGCGATTTGATCAGCAATCGCATCGGTCAGCTGAATCTCGCCCCCGGCACCCTTTTTCATCTCGTTGAGACTGACCATGACATCGGGCGTCAGGACATAGCGCCCGATCACCGCAAGGTTCGAGGGCGCGTCTTCGGGCTCTGGTTTTTCAACCATGCCCCGGGCACGGACCAGGCTCCCCATATCTTCGTCGATATCGAGGACGCCATAGCTCTTGGTTTTCTCCGGCGCCACTTCCATCGCAGCGACCATGCAGCCCGGATTGTCGCTTGCCTCATAGGCGTCGACCATCTGGGCGAGGCAGGAACGATCTGCCGCGATCACGTCGTCGGGCAGAATCACGGCAAAGGGTTCATCCCCGATCAGGTTGCGCGCGCACCAGACCGCATGACCAAGGCCCAGCGCCTCGTGCTGGCGGATATGGGCGATCGCGCCCGAGGGCATGGTGGAATTGCGCACTTCAGCGGCAAGATCGGTCTTGCCCTTGTCTTCGAGCATCTGCTCGAGACGCAGCGACGCGTCGAAATAATCCTCAAGGGCAGATTTCCCCTTTGCCGTGACAAAGATGAACTCTTCGATCCCAGCTTCCCGCGCCTCATCAATCGCGTACTGGACGAGAGGCCGGTCGACAAGCGGCAGCATCTCCTTTGGCACGGATTTGGTCGCAGGGAGAAATCGGGTCCCAAGTCCAGCTACAGGAAACACCGCTTTTGTAACATTCTTCTTCATTACGCTTACCCTCTATCTTTACAAGCGGACTAAAGTCGCCCGATGTGCATAATACCGTGGATCTGACCGTCACACCACCCTTTGCACTGCAGCATAGGACAATGTTTTGTCCCATCTTATCCCGGCGAAACTGTGGCCGAAGCTCGGTGCGGAAATGGCATCACGGAGCGCGCATCCGCGGCTTTGCCTGCGGACATAAGGGTGAAAGCCCGGTTGATCTCGGCTCGCACATGCTCGCATGCCTGCTCATCTCCGGTTGCAAGACGGGGCGACAGGCTAAAGCTGATCTTCATCCGCGCATCCTCCAAGGCAATCGGATGCCACGCCACCACGTCGATCATCTGGTCCCAGCAATAGGGGCGGATCATGGCATCGAATCGGCGGCGGTCGCCGATGCGGGCGGCTTCTGCATATCCCTTTCGGCTCCCCATCAAACCGGCCAGCCGCTGCGTTGCCGCTTCGCCGTCCATCGATCCGGTCTCGTGAACCCAGATCCCGTCCGCGAATCTGACCGATGGCGATTGTTTCGCGGATTTCGGTCGGATCAGCGTCACCCGGTGGCCAATCGCCTGGATGGCCTGCGCGATCCGATCCATTCTGACCGCGCCGGCGACGCCATTGCCCGACAGGACCGCAAACGAGAGGCACTTCTCGCCCAGCCGCGCCGCGTAAGGCAGGATCACGCGCTGGCGATCATCGGCAAACAGCGGAAGCGCCGCCCGGCGCAGGGCGCCGTCCCAAAACCCCTGCTCCAGCCGGTTCAAGACAAACTTCCGTTCGGCACCGGTGATCCTGCCAAGCCGGATATGCGTGTCGAGATCCCGCTCGACCCGGCAACGGAAGCGGTCAAGGGCCGCCGACCGGGCCGGCGCGGGTGCATGGGTCTCGCAAAAATAGGCCTTGGACGCGCCCAACTGATAGGGATCGCGCGGTTCGCGGTTGCGCCCCCGGGTCGGATTGCGGTCGCAAAAATGGTGAACCTCGGCCTCGGGCACCCAGGCGGTCAGCCATCCGGCCTGGCCCAGTCGGATCAGGGCATCTGTCTCATCGAGGTAATAGTGATAGCTTTCGTCGAAACCGCCGATCTCGAGCAGGGCAGCGCGACGAAAGGCGCAATTCGTGCCCATCAGCGCGAGCATGCGACCGCCGCAGAAAGAAGCGGTTTTCGGCCCGGCCTCGCCGGCGTCAAACGGGGTTTCCTCGGCCGTCAGGTCGCACCAGCCGCCGTCGAACTGCAGGCGCACCCCGTCGCGGTCGCGCACCCTGCCCCCGGCCGCGCCCACCTTTGGGTCGCGAAAGGGCTCGACAAGACGGTCGAGCCAATCCGGTTCCGGAATGGAATCGTCGTCGATAAAGGCCACGATCTCGCCCCGCGCGGCACGGATCCCGATATTGCGGGCGGTGCTGATATTCGCCGCATCGCAGGGGAAATAATGGACCGCCGCGGCGATCTCTTCGGGCACGTCATAGGCGTCGATCGCAGCCTGATCGCCGACCAGGATGATCTCGAAGGCCGGATATGTCAGATAACGCAGGGCATCCAGAACGCCCGGCACAAGGTGCGGGCGCTCGCGGCTGGGGACCACGACGGTGACCGAGGGCCTGCCGGTCAAATCAGCCCTCGTTCAGCCAGAACAGCCTCGATCAGCGCGGTGTCGCCGGGATTGTTCAACTCCCAGAACCGCGCCCCGCGTGCCTCGACCGTCACGCAGTGCACCGGGTGTCCGTTTTCGAGAAATCTCAGCTGCTCCAAGCCCTCTTCCCGCTCCAACCTGCCCGGTTCCATGTCGACATAGGCGCCCAGCGCCGCCGGGCGATAGGCATAAACGCCGACATGATGAAAGACCGGGCAGTCATCGACGCCATACGCCTGCGAGACATATGGCAAAACCTCTTTCGAAAAGTAAAGCGCCCGACCGGAGCGGTCGAACACCGCCGTTGTCCCGCCCACGCGCCCGGCGCGGCGGTCGGCCAACAGCCCCTCCAGCGCCTCGCGGTCACAGCGCAGAACCGGGGTTGCCACGTCGATCTCGGGCCGCAGCCGCATGGCGTCGATCAGATCCTCGATGAACCAGGCAGGCGTCAGCGGCGCATCCCCCTGCAGGTTCACGACCAGATCGGTTTCGGGGATCGAGCGCAGCGCGTCGGCGCAGCGCTCGGTCCCGTTGGCGCAATCGGGCGAGGTCATCACCACATCGGCGCCAAACCCACGCGCGGCATCGGCGATGCGCGCGTCATCCGTGGCGACAAAGATCTGCTCGACCCCCACGACGGCCCGCGCCGCTTCCCAGCTCCGCTCGATCAGCGACTTCGCCACCCCGGTCACCCCGCTCAGCGGTGCGAGCGGTTTGCCCGGGAAACGGCTGGACGCATAGCGCGCCGGGATCAGGATCGAGACCTTCATGACCTGCCGGGGCGCCTCACAGCGCCACGCCCTCGGCCATTGCGAGGAAGAACGGGTTTTCATAGCCCGCCTTGCCATATACCAGATCGCTCTGATCATCAAAGCGCAGCACCCTGCCACCGGCGGCCAGCAGGACGGCGTGGCCTGCGGCCGTATCCCATTCCATCGTGCGCCCGAGGCGAGGATAGAAATCCGCCTCGCCGCTCGCCACCAGACAGAATTTCAGCGACGAGCCCGCCGCCTTGAAATCGGCCACCTTGAAGCGGGCGATGAAATCGTCCGTCGCCTGATCGCGATGCGATTTCGACGCGACCACCACAAGCCCGCCATTATCGGGCGCCGACACAGAAATCGGCGTTTGCGTTCCCGCAACGGGCATGCAGGTCTCGTCGATCGTCTCCTGCACGGCGCCATTGCCGAGCGTGCGAAACAGGCGCCCCTTTGCCGGGGCATAGACCACGCCGGCCACGGGGCGGCCCCCTTCGATCAGCGCGATGTTGATGGTGAAATCCCCCCGGCGCTG
Source organism: Pseudomonadota bacterium (assembly GCA_039028555.1). Taxonomy (GTDB): domain Bacteria; phylum Pseudomonadota; class Alphaproteobacteria; order Rhodobacterales; family Rhodobacteraceae; genus Thermohalobaculum. The sequence continues at coordinate 40,839 of JBCCHW010000002.1, forward strand.
GACAAACTCCTTGGTCCCGTCCAGCGGGTCCACCAGAAAGAACCGCTCCATGCCGGATTGCGCGTGGCTCTCGGCCTGCTCCTCGGTCACCGCCGGGATCTCGGGAAACGCTTCGGCCAGCCCCGCCGCGATCAGCTTGTCGGCGGCCAGATCCGCCTCGGTCACCGGCGAGTTGTCCGCCTTCGCCCTGGCTTCGAAATCGGGTCGGGCATAGACATCCATGACGGCCTTGCCGGCCTCCAAGGCCAGCCCGCGCAGGGCCTCCTCCATTTTCACGGTGTCCAGAGCCATGTTTTCGTCCTCTTTCTCGCTAGAATTTCACGAGCTATATACACATTCTGGCATCATCATGTTGGTGGTGTCATGCCGCATCCGGGCAGAGCCGACCACCGATGGAAAGAGCTTTATAGTGAAGACTCGGACAGAAGTGAGGCAAACATTCTGGGTGGCCGTCAGCTCGTTCATCGGGCTGGTCTACTCGCTGACGGTGCGCGATCTGCGCAGCGAGCATCGCAGTGCGGCGCTCGGCATTCTTTTGCCTGCCCTGACCGTGATCGTCTCGGTCGCGGTTTTTTACTTTTTCATGGTGTTCATCGGCGGCAGGCCCGCGCCCATCCGCACGGATGCGCTGACCTTCATCTTTTCCGGCTTCCTGATCTTTTTCCTGCATATCAACACGGTCAACACCGTTGCCAATGCGATGTCGAAGGAGGCCTTGCTGCGCCATAAACGCGCGACGCCCTTCCTGCTTGTCTGCGTCAAGGCCGTGGGCACCGGCTACAAGATGATCTTTGTGCTGATCCTGCTGATGGCGCTCAACTATCTGGTGCGGGACCAGTTCGAGATGAAGAACGGCCTGCGCTTTATCGCCTGCCTGTTCCTGGCCTGGATCGGTGCCGTGGCGATTGGCGTGATTCTGATGGCGCTGACCCGCTATCTCAGCTGGGGCACGCTGGTGCAAACCACCTATGTCCGGGTCTGTTTCCTGACCTCGGGCAAATTCATGGTCGCCTCGCAGATGCCCGGCTTTCTGCGCGACGTGATGGGGTGGAACCCGCTGTTCCATGTGCTCGATCAGTTTCGCGGCGCGATGTTCTTGAACTATGGCGCCCGCACGACCGATCTCTTGTATCCGGTCGCGGTCTATTTCCCGCTCTTGGTGATCGCGATGCTGGTGGAGAACCATGTGCGGACACATTACTCGGCCTCCTACGCCCCCGCGGCCTGAGCGGGGCCGCGCTCGGCCGGTCAAACCACCGCGGCAGCGCCGAGCCTGGCAAGGTCCACATTGCTTCCGCACATGACGACCCCGACCCGCTCGCCTGAACGCGGCTGATAGCGCCCGGAAAGCAAGGCGCTGAGCGCGGTCGCTCCGCCCGGCTCGACGGCGAGGTTCAGGTGATGCCAGCACCAGATCTGCGCCTGACTGATCGCCTCGTCGGTGACCAGCACGCTCTCCGCCACATGCGCCCGGGCGATGTCAAAGGCCAGATTGCCGAGGCTGCGCGCGCCTAGACTGTCAGCCGCGACGCCACCGACCTGAACATCCACCGGCGCGCCCGCCGCCAGCGCCGCATGCAGGCAGCACGAGGTGTCTGGCTCCACCGCCACGACCTTGACCCGCCCGGCATACCACGCCGCGATCCCGCCGATCAGCCCGCCGCCGCCGACGGCGACCAGAACCGTGTCGAGATCGGCCTGCGCCTCGAATTCCAGCCCGACACTGCCCTGCCCGGCGATGGTCTCGGTGGCATCATAGGCGTGGATCGTCATCGCGCCCGCCTCTTCACGATAGCGCTCGGACGCGGCCAATGCCTCGGCATATTCGGCACCTGTCACCACCACGTCGCCACCCAGCCGGCGGATCAGGGCGATTTTTGCCGGCGAGGAGATCTCGGGCACAAAGATCTTTGCCCGGTGCCCCATCCTGGCCGCGGCATAGGCGACCGCCGCGCCATGATTGCCGCCCGAGGCCGCGACCAGCCCCGCCGCGGGAACCTGGCGCGTGAGGATGTTGGCAAAGGCGCCGCGCGGCTTGAAGCTGCCCGCATGCTGCAGGCATTCCAGTTTCAGCATCGCGCCCGCCGCCTCGATCACCGGCGTCGGGCGGACATGGCCGGCAATCTGTTCGTGTATCCGGCTGATGCCGTCGCGCGTGATCTGGGTCAAGCCTGCTCTCCTGTGCGTCGCGCGGCATTCTTGCCCGACGATCAACGGTTCTGTAAAGGGAAGCGCTGTTGCCCGCTGGAGTTTCACGATGCCCGTCTTCCTCTCCCATACCGATCCCGACTTTACCGACCGCTTCGACGCGCTGCTGTCGGCCAAGCGGGAGGTGAGCGAGGATGTGGACGCCGTGGTGGCCGAGATCATTGGCGATGTTCGCGCGCGCGGGCTGGACGCGGTGATTGAACTGACCCGCAAATTCGATCGCTGGGACGCAACGCCCCAGACCCTGACCTTCACCAAAGGCGAGATCGACGCCGCCGTCGCGGGCATCGACCCCACCGAACGCGCCGCCCTGGAGCTCGCGGCCGAGCGGATCCGCGCCTATCACCAACGCCAGCTGCCCCAGGATGCGATGTGGGAGGATGACGCGGGCGTCACACTGGGATGGCGCTGGGGGGCGGTGGATGCGGCGGGGCTTTATGTGCCGGGGGGGCTGGCGAGCTATCCCTCCTCAGTCCTGATGAACGCCATTCCCGCCGCCGTCGCGGGCGTGCGCCATCTGGTCATGACCGCGCCCACGCCCGATGGCGCGTTTAACCCGCTGGTGCTGCTGGCGGCACGGCTGTCTGGGATCGAGACGATCCACCGGGTGGGCGGTGCGCAGGCGATTGCGGCCCTTGCCTTTGGCGCAGGCCCGATCGGGCGCGTCGACAAGATCACCGGGCCCGGCAATGCCTATGTCGCAGCCGCCAAGCGCCGGGTCTTTGGCCAGGTCGGCATCGACATGATCGCCGGGCCGTCGGAGATTCTGGTCATCGCCGATGGCGACCAGAACCCGGACTGGATCGCCACCGACCTGATGAGCCAGGCCGAACATGACGAGTCGGCCCAATCGATCCTGATCACCGATGATGCCGGGTTTGGCGAGGCCGTCGCACGCGCGGTCGACCGTTTGTTGCAACGGCTCGAGCGGCGCGAAATCGCGGGCGCAAGCTGGCGCGAGCATGGCGCGGTGATCGTTGTGAAAGACCTCACCCAGGCCGCAGCGCTGTCCAACCGGGTGGCGCCCGAGCATCTCGAGCTTTGCGTCGCCGACCCGATGGCGCTGAGCGCCGAGATCCGCCACGCGGGCGCGATCTTTCTGGGTGCCCATACGCCCGAGGCGATCGGCGACTATGTGGGCGGCCCGAACCATGTGCTGCCCACCGCGCGCTCGGCCCGGTTCTCGTCCGGTCTCTCGGTTCTGGATTTCATGAAGCGCACGACCCTCGCACAGGTCAGCGCGAAGGGCATCGCGGCCATCGGCCCCGCCGCCCAGACGCTCGCCAGATCCGAGAGCCTCGAGGCCCACGCCCTCTCTGTCACCGCACGTCTGGAGACGCCATGACCGAGTTCCAACCCAATGACCGGCTCTCGCGGGTCGCTCTGATGGAGGACCACCCGCGCGCCCGCACGCCCGAGATCCAGCAAGAGCTGGACGTGGCGCTTTTCGACCTTTCTGACGAGAACCAGTTCCGGGTCATGGGGTATGAGGCCGGCGGCCCCTATCACCTTGGCATCGGCATGGCCGAGCGGCTGTTGCAGATCCAGGTCACGTCCGAGACCGGGGAACCGGTGGCCGAACTGCATCTATCGCTCTCTCCCCTGCGCGGCACGATCAAGGATTACTTCCAGATCTGCGAGAGCTATTTCGACGCCGTCAAACGCCTGCCCCCGTCAAAGATCGAGGCGATCGATATGGGCCGGCGCGGCATCCATGACGAGGGCGCGCGGATGCTGACCGAGCGGCTCGAGGGCAAGATCGTCACCGACCACGCCACCGCGCGCCGGCTCTTTACCGTAATCTGCGCGCTCCAGTTCCGGGGCTGAGGGGGCGATGGGGGATCTGCCCGGCTCGGTCCTCTTTTGCTGTGATCACAACGCCGTGCGCTCTCCGATGGCCGAGGGCGCGATGAAACAGATCCATGGCAGCCGGGTCTTTGTGCAGTCCTGCGGTGTCTTTTCCGACATGGATGTCGACGGCTTCATGGTCGCGGTCGCCGAGGAGAAAGGCATCGATATCCGCCGCCATCGCGGCAAGAGCTTTGACGACATGGAGTCGTGGGGCGACGATATCGAAGCCTTTGACGTGATCATCGCGCTCTCGCCCGCGGCCCAGCGCCGGGCGCTGGAATACACCCGCATGTTCTCGATCGAGGTGGAGTACTGGCCCACCCTGGACCCGACCGCGCTGGGCGACAGCCGCGAGCAAAAGCTGAGCGCGTACCGCCAAACACGCGACCAGATCCTCGAGCGGATCAACAGCCGGTTCGGCTAGCCGGTGGCGCGCGCCCTTGGTCGAGCGTTTTTCGAAAATACACCCGGTCGAACCCGTCCTCGCTGCGCCGATCCGTCTCGACATAGCCCAGCCGGGGATAGAGCGTGAGGTTTCGCGTCATCTTCGCATTCGTGTAGAGACCAACCCCGCCCAGGCCGAGGCGTCTTGCCTGTTCCTCGCAAAACCCGATCAGCGCTTTGCCGACACCCAGCCCGCGCGCCGCATCGCAAACCGCGACATTTTCAAGAAACATGTGATCTTCGCGCGCAAAAAAGACGATAAAGCCGACCACGCGCTGGTTCACCTGGGCCACAAAGACGATGCCCGCGCCGATCTGACCCGCGAAATCGGCGATCATCGGGGCAGGCGCGCGCCCGATATCGGCGATATAGGGGGAATAGGCCTCGTGCGCGCAGGCCTCGATCGCCGGGGCATCGGCCAGAGTGGCGGGTTTGATCAGCATTCGTCCCGCCTACACCGTCCCATTGCCGGCGGCAACACGGTTGACAGGGCCCTTTGCCTGCGCCATAGACCGCGCTCGCCATCCGTTAGGGTGGCTTGTTGGCGTTCGTGGCCCGGGCAACCGGGGCCCTGTCGCCCGCCGGATGAGCCGGAGGGAGAGGAGACCGCCTTGTTTTTGAAAGAAGGACATGCCGCATGACCAAGCGGACATCAGCGAAGTACAAGCTCGACCGCCGTATGGGCGAAAACATCTGGGGCCGCCCGAAATCCCCCGTCAACCGCCGCGAATACGGCCCGGGCCAGCACGGACAGCGCCGCAAGGGCAAGATGTCCGATTTCGGCCTCCAGCTGCGCGCCAAGCAAAAGCTGAAAGGCCATTACGGCGATCTGACCGAGAAACAGTTCCGCCGCATCTACGCCGATGCCGTGCGGATGCGCGGCGACACGGGTGAGGCGCTGATCGGCCTGCTCGAACGCCGCCTCGACTCGGTGGTCTACCGCGCCAAGTTCGTGCCCACCATGTTCGCCGCACGCCAGTTCGTGAACCACGGCCATGTCAAGGTGAACGGCCAGCGGGTCAACATTCCCTCGTACCGTGTGACCGAGGGCGACCTGATCGAGATCTCGGACAAGGCCAAGCAGATGGCGCTGGTGCTCGAAGCCGCCCAGTCGCCCGAGCGTGACGTGCCGGAATACATGGAGGTCGATCACTCCAAATTCACCGCCACCTATATCCGCGTGCCGGCGCTGGGCGATGTGCCCTTTGCGGTGATGATGGAACCGAACCTGGTGGTCGAATACTACGCAAAGAACTGATCGGGCCGATCCCCGCGACGTTATCGAGGGCCGCCTTTCGGGGCGGCCTTTCTCTTTTTTGGCTCTCCCGCCGCATCTGCGCCGAGCAGCGGGGCGCCGTCACGCGATTATTGTGCACTGCAGCTTCCTACACCGCTTTCGATTGGCTATCGTTGGGTCGCGACGATTCGAGAAACACATGTGCTTTTCGGCAAATGCGAGCTTTACAGCCGCAGCGGTTCTGGGCGTGGCCGGGTCTATCACCATGGCGACGGCGCTCCGCAAGAATCTGAGCCGAGGTGAGTGCCTGATGGCGAGCTTCCCGCTGGTGTTTGCACTTCAGCAGGCGGCCGAAGGCGTCGTATGGCTCGGGATCACAGGCGATATCGCGCCATGGTTGATGGCGTTAGGAACCTATAGCTTCGTCTTTGCTGCATATGTTTTCTGGCCCGTTATGGACCCATTGTTGGGCTGGATGCTGGAGCCGACGGGCCTCAGACGCGGCATCTTTGCCGTGCTGATCGCTGGCGGGGCGGGAATCGCGGCCTATCTGGCTTATGCAGCCATATCGATGCCCCAGACCCCGATGGCGATGCCGGAATGGGGGGGGGCATTTGTGGTACATGCATAAATTCACCTACATCCCCAATATCGAGACGATCTATTTCGTCACCGCCTGTTCGGCCTTGCTGCTGTCGTCGAACCGGGTGGCGTTCTGGTTCGCGTTGGTGCTGACCGGGGCGTTTGTCATCACGATGCAAGGGTACAATATCAATGTCGTCCCGTCCGTCTGGTGCTTCTACGCCGCGCTTGCAAGCCTTGTAATTGTCGTGGGCTTGTTGGTGCCCGGCCCCGGCAACCGGCTGCGCGAGGCAGGTTAGCAAGAACCGTCCCGTTCCGCCCCACGCATGGCTGCGTTGATATGCTGATACTGGTGTTCGCCGGGCAAACCGGCTAACGCTGGCATCTTGAGAGGATTGACATGGCCGAGCTTTCTTTACGCGATGCTCAGACACTGCCCCGCTGGCGGCGGCCCGAGGCCCTGTTGCTCCTCATGTCCATGGCGGTCTGGTTCGGCCTCTCGCTCTGGATGGTGCTGATCAACAACTTCGCGGTCGAGATTGCGGCCTTTGACGGCTCGGATATCGGCTGGCTGCAAACGGTGCGCGAGATCCCGGGGTTCCTGGCCTTTCTGGTGGTGTTTGTGATCCGGGTGATCCCCGAACAGCGGCTGGCCCTGATCTCGCTGGTGCTGCTGGGCGGTGCGACCATGGTCACGTCGCAGTTCCCCACCTTTTGGGGCCTGTTGTTCACCACCTTCATCGGGTCGCTGGGCTTTCACTATTTCGAGACGGTGAACCAGTCGCTTCAGCTGCAATGGCTCTCGAAGGATCGGGCGCCGCAGGCGCTCGGCTGGATCGTCGCGGCCGCCTCGGTCGGCTCGCTGATCGCCTATGGCGGCGTCGCCCTTGGCGGGCAGTTCTTTGAGATCGGCTATCACACGTTCTACTATGTCGGCGGCGGCATCACGGTGGCGCTCGCGGTTGTCTGCTGGCTCTTTTTCCCCGAGTTCCGCGCCCCCATCGAACAGCGCAAGGATATGGTGCTGCGCCGACGTTACTGGCTCTATTACGCGCTGGTCTTCATGGGGGGCGCGCGGCGGCAGATCTTCATGGTCTTTGCCGCCTTTATGATGGTCGAGAAATTCGGGCTTCAGGTGCACGAACTCGCCTGGCTCTTTGTGATCAACTATGTCGCGAACATGATCTTTGCCCCGCTGGTCGGCCGGTTCATCCAGGGCTATGGCGAGCGGCTGGCGATGATCCTGGAATATATCGGCCTGATCGGCGTGTTTTCGCTCTATGCCGGCGTGTATCTTTACGACTGGTCGTGGCAGGTGGCGGCGATCCTCTATGTGGTGGACCATCTCTTCTTTGCCATGGCATTCGCGCAGAAAACCTATTTCCAGAAGATCGCCGACCCCGCCGATCAGGCACCGACGGCGGCCGTTGCCTTCACGATCAACCATATCGCGGCGGTCTTTCTGCCCGCGGCGCTCGGCTATCTCTGGCTGGTCGAGCCGATGGCGGTTTTTCTGCTCGCGGTCGCGATGTCGTTTGTCTCGCTGGTTCTTGCGTTTCTGGTTCCCCGTCACCCCTCGGACGGCCACGAGACCGTTCTGAGCGGAAATGCGGTGCCGGCGGAGTAGCTCTCGATGGCCGAGCCAACGATTGATGCTCGGTTCACGCGCGGATCGACCATGCGCCATGTCGCGGTGATGACCGCGACCTCGGCGGTCGGGCTGATTTCGCTGTTCGTGGTGGATCTGGCGAACCTCTTCTACATCTCGCTCCTGGGTCAGGCCGAGCTTGCGGCAGCCATCGGCTATGCCGGGACGATCCAGTTCTTTATGATCTCGATCTCGATCGGTCTGGCCATCGCTGCCACCGCAACCGTCAGCCGGGCGGTCGGCGAGGGGCGCCGCGACGACGGCCGCCGGCTGGCGGCCTCGGCACTCGTGATCCTGGTGTTCACCCTGAGCAGCGTCGCGGCACTGGTCTGGCTCTTCCGTGACGAGGCGCTGGCGCTTTTGGGAGCCGAGGGGCGCACGCTCGAAATTGCCAGCGATTTTCTGGCAATCGTGATGCTGTCGCTGCCCCTGCTCGGCATCGGCATGGTGGCGAGCGGCCTGCTCCGCTCGATCGGAGATGCCAAGCGGGCGATGCTCACAACCCTGCTGGGCGGCCTGCTGGGCGCGGTGCTCGACCCGCTTTTCATCTTTGACTGGGGATTCGGGCTCGGCGTGCAGGGCGCGGCGATCTCCTCGACGATCGGGCGGGTCGCGCTGGCCGTTTTCGGCCTCTGGTTCTCGTTAAGGGTGCATGATCTGATTGCCCGGCCCTCGGTCAGCGCCGTGCTCGGCGACGTCAAACCGATCATGGCGATCGCCGTGCCCGCTGTCGCGACACAGCTTTCCACGCCCTTTGGGAATGCCTTTCTGATCAGCGTCGTCTCGGATTTCGGCGACGACGCGGTTGCCGGTTGGGCGGTGGTGGGGCGGCTGACCGCGCTCTGCTTTGGCGGGATCTTTGCGCTGTCGGGCTCGGTCGGGCCGATCTTTGGCCAGAATCTCGGGGCCAGGCTTTATCCCCGCCTGGTCATGACCTATCGCGACGCGCTGATCTTTGCGGCCGTCTATGTGGTGGTGGTTTGGATCTCGGTCTATCTGCTTTCGAACCCGCTGATTGCCGCGTTCGGGCTCACCGGCGCGGGGGCGGATGTTCTGTATGCCTTTACCCATGTCGGCGCGGCTGCGTTCCTTTTCACGGGCGCGCTGTTCGTTTCGAATTCGGCGTTCAACAATCTTGGCCGGCCCACCTGGTCGACCACTTTCAACTGGAGCCGCGATGCGGTGGCCATCCCGTTGATCTCGCTGCTGATCGGCTCGGGCCTCGGCCCCGCGGGGGTCGTGGTGATCCAGGCGCTCGCCAATCTGATCGTCGGGACCGCGGCGGTGGTCACGGCGGCGCGGTTCGTTCGCCGCATCGGCCCCTCCGAGCAGCCGGATTCTGACGTTCCGATCCCGATTCTGACCACGCCGGCGTTCTCTTCCGGGCGCAGTTCGGCCATAACTTTCATTACGACGGAGGACGAGGCTATGGAACCTGTCGAAAAGACCAAGTAGATAGCGTCGCTAGCGAGAAATTGGGATTCGGAAAAGATGCCTAAAATTACCTATATCGAGCACAATGGCACCAAACACACCGTCGACGTGGCGGTCGGGCTGACCGTGATGGAAGGGGCCGTTTCAAACAACATTCCCGGCATCGACGCCGATTGCGGCGGCGCGTGCGCCTGCTCGACCTGCCATGTCTATGTCGCCCAGGACTGGGTCGGAAAAATCCCCCAGAAAGACGATATGGAAATCGACATGCTCGATTTTGCGTTCGAACCCGACGAGGAGCGTTCGCGCCTGACCTGCCAGATCAAGGTCACGCCCGAGCTCGAAGGCCTGGTCGTTCAGATGCCCGAAAAACAGATCTGATCACAAAGGCGCCTCAGGCCCGCGCCATGCGGCGGGCGCCGTTGTTGCCGGATCGCTGCGGGCGGCCGGTATCAGGACTGGTGCGCGTCTGCCTTTTCGCGGCGGATCGGTCGTCCGCGATATTTGTGACCATTGACCACGAGCTCGACCTCGCCACCCGGCAGGGTTGACACGACGCGTCCCTGCACAGAGATGTACTCACTTACCGCTATTGTCGTTATCATTTTTAGCTTCCTCCACATGACGAATATGCGACATGGGAGAAACCATTTCAACCCGAGCCGTGACCTCGCTGGGCGGCCAGCGGCACCCCGACATCGGGCTGCTCAGTGATGCCGTCATCGAGCAGATGGGTCCGTAACAGGCCATAGATTTCGTCAACCACGACAGGCTTGGCCAGATAGGCATCCATCCCCGCGTCCAGATACTGCCGCCGGTCATCGGGTTTGGCATTGGCCGAGACGGCGATGATCTTGAGCACCTGGCCGGGCGCGAGGCTCTCGCGGATTTTCAGGCTGGCCTCGACGCCATCCATCCGGGGCATCCGGATATCCATCAGGATCAGGTCAGGGGCGTGCAGATTGACCACATCCAGCGCCTCGATCCCATCGCGCACGACTTCGACCTTGGCACCGGTGGGCTCCAGCAACGCGCTCAACAGCATCTGGTTACTGACATCGTCCTCTGCCAACAGGATGTGCCGGCCGCGCAAATCGGGGATTCCCGGCCCGCTGCGCCGCACCTGGGCGCCGCTGCTGATCAGATGGGCGAGTACCGCCGTCAGGCGTTTTGGGCGCACTTCATGGGCGATCATCGCATCGAACTGATCTCCCACCGGCATCGAGCACTGATCGGTGCGCCCCAGATTCCCTATGAAGCGGGTCTTGGAGAAAGCCGGATGCGCCCGGACCCGCCGGATCGTGTCAAAGGTATCATCCGTCAGCGACGGCGCGGACAGCACCGCGAAATCGAGATGCCGGCCCCGCGCGGCCTGGGCCTCGGCAATCTGGAGCGCATCGTCAAACCCATAGGCGTGATAGACCGTGAGCCCGGCTGCCTGCAGCGACTCGCTGTGGCGCCGCGTGATGTAGTCGTCGGACGCGACCAGCAGGATCGATTTGTCGGCCAGCGCCGACTCCCACGATGACCCGATCGTCTGTGTCTCCGGATCAACCTCGAGCGGCAGCGTGATCTTGAGGCAAAAGCCTCCCCTGCCGGTTTCCTCCAGCGACATCGCACCGTTCATCTGCTCGGCCAGATCGCGTGAGATGACCAGGCCCAGACCGGCCGATTTCTGAAAATCCTCGCCGGGCTGATAACTGTCGGAGAACGGATCATAGGGGCCAAAGCGCAACAATGGCTTCATGCCCGGTCCCGCCTCGACCAGTTCGATCACCATGTTGATCCCCGGGTCCTGGGTGACCCCGTCATGCCAGATGGCGGCCTGCACCACGCCGGCCTCGTTGAACTTGACCGCGTTCGACAGCAGGTTGAGCATGATCTGTCGGATCCGCGCGACATCGCCGATCATCTCGGCGGGCAGCTTGTTGTCGACATGGGTCATGATCACCACATCGCGCTGTTCGGCCTCGGGGATCACCAGGTTCACGCAATCCTCGAACAGCTGGTTCACGTCAAAGCTCTGCTTGTCGAGGTCCAGCCCGCCGACCTCGATCCGCGAGATGTCGAGCACATCGTTCATGACCGAGAGCAGCGCATCGCCCGAGCGCATGATCTGCCCCGCAAGATGCTTTTGCCGCGGGTCCAGCGTGGTCTGTGACAACAGGCTGGTGCAGCCCAGAACCCCGTTCAGCGGGGTGCGGATCTCGTGGCTCATCCGGGCGAGGAACGCGGTCTTGTTGACCGAGGCGCGCTCCGCCGCGACACGGCGGCGTTCCAGTGCCTGATGATCATTATAGGCCTGTTTCTTGAAGTCGCTCGCCATCATGAAGGCGCGGACAATGAACATCGAAAAGAAGATCGAGGTCGCAAAGGTCAGCGCTGTATCGGGTGCCGGGTTTCGGTCGTTCCACGACCAGTCCATCATGTTGACCACCGCGACCATGGCGCCGATCGCCGGGCCATAGGTGGTCGCCATCAGCACCCGATCGGGCACCAGCACGAGGATCGCGGCAAAGAACCCGCCTGCCACCCAGCAGACCGAGGCCAACACCATCAGCGGCGTCTGCTCGATCACCAGGAAAAACGCCAGGAACATGTAGGTGCAGACCAGAACCAGGTTCAGGAACACCATCTTGAGATAGTCCACCCGCATCATCAGGCCCGAGCGGGCAAGGGTCTGGCGCGACCGGCTGGTCCACAGCCATTCAGCGACCGCGAGCAGCGCGCCCCAGACAAGGCCGGTGACGATCATGTCAGACAACAGCATGATGGCGGTTATGGCGGTGCCCATCGCCAGGCGCAGCATCAGATAGCCCAGCGATTGCTCGACAAAGGCATCGAGGTGATCCGCGGTTTCCGCGTCGACAGGCTTTTGCAAACCTTCCAGATCGAACATTCTAGGCAAAGTACGGTTTTACCTGTTGTGACTTGCATAGACGTCCCGGCACATTCCGGCACATCACGTGATTGTAAACGCTGCTTAAATTTTGATTAATTTTGCCACCGAGATCTTCCACACACATCGCCAGTAGACGACATTTCCGCGCTAAAGCCAATCTCTAAGCACCGGAATCAAGGGAATATCTGCCGATGGCATCGGATATTTGTTCAAATCTCGGGCAAAAACCCATTTCAGGGCCTGTCCCTCGCGTCCGTGGACCGTGCCCTCCCATTTCCGGCACGCGAAAAGCGGCATCAACAGGTGGAAATCGTCGTAAGAGTGGCTCGCAAAGCTGAGCGGTGCGAGGCAGCTTTGCCAGGTGTCGATGCCCAGTTCTTCCGACAATTCGCGGATCAGGCAGGCCTCCGGCGTCTCGCCCGGCTCGACCTTGCCGCCGGGAAACTCCCAGAGCCCGGCCATGGATTTGCCCGCCGGTCGCTGTGCAATCAAAACCCGTCCGTCGCGGTCGATCAGCGCGACCGCGGCCACCAGAACTGTCTTCACGAACGGTAATCCGCGTTGATCTCGATATAGCGTTTGGTGAGATCACAGGTCCAGACGGTGGCGGTGCCGGAACCCACGCCCACATCGACGGCGATCTCGAGCTCGGCGCCCTTCATATAGGCCGCGCCGTCCTCCTCGCGATAGCTCTCGGCGACCCAGCCGCCCTCGGCAACCGCGATGTCGCCAAAGCGGATCGAGAGCCGGTCGCGGTCCGCCGCCTCGCCCGATTTGCCGACCGCCATGACGATCCGGCCCCAGTTGGGATCCTCGCCCGCGATCGCCGTCTTGACCAGCGGCGAGTTGGCAATCGCCAGACCGATCCGCCTGGCCGCGCGCGTGGTTCTGGCGCCCGAGACGGTGATGGCCACCTGCTTGGTCGCCCCCTCGCCATCGCGCACCACCTGCAGCGCAAGATCACGCATCACGCCGCGCAGCGCCTCCTCAAAGGCGCCATAGCGCCGGTCGCGGCGGCTGAGGATCGGCGCCATCGGCGCCTTGCCCGTGGCGCCGACCAACAGCGTGTCCGAGGTCGAGGTATCGCTGTCGACCGTGATCGCGTTGAAGGTCACATCGGTCAGTTTGCTCACCGCCGACTGCAAGAGCGTTTGCGCGATGGCGCAATCGGTGAAGACAAAGACCAGCATCGTCGCCATGTCCGGCGCGATCATGCCCGAGCCCTTGGCAATGCCCGAGATCGTCACCGGGCAGTCATCCAGCATCACGGTGGCCGACGCCCCCTTGGCAAAGGTATCGGTGGTCATGATCGCGCGCGCCGCGGGCTCGAGCTGGTCCTCGGCCAGCCGTCCCGCCAGATCGCCCAGATGGGCCAGGATCCGGTCATGGGGCAAGGGCTCGCCGATGACACCGGTCGAGGCCATGAACATCGACCACTTGGCAACGCCGATGGCCTTGCCCGAGGCCGCCATGACCGCCTCGACCGAGGCCATGCCGTTGGCGCCGGTAAAGGCGTTGGCATTGCCCGAATTGACCACGATGCCCAACTTGCGCCGCGCGGGCTTTGCGGCCAGCGCCGTCAGGCGTTGCTGGCACCATAGAACCGGGGCGGCCCTGGTCTCGGATTTCGTGAAGGTCCCCGCGATGACCGAGCCGGCGGCCAGTTCGGCGAGCATCACGTCGTCGCGGCCCTGATACTTCACGCCCGCCGCTGTGGTGGCAAGGCGCACGCCCGCCACCGGCGCAAGCTTTGCAAAGCGCTTTGGCGCCAGGGGGGAGACGGCGCCGCTCAGGCCCATCTCCGCCTCGATCGCGGCAATCTCGGCGGTCAGCCCGGCCAGCTTCTCGCGCCGTTTCTCAAGCTTCCTGGCGAGTTTCCTGGTCTTGTCCGCCGGTTTCTTCTTTGCGCCCATGCGCCCCTCTATTCAGATGGCTCGAGCAGGGCGTCGTTCTTGATCGCGTCTCCGGGCACCTGAGGCTCCGACTTCACGATCTGCGCGCCTTCCACGGCCTGTTCCACGACATTGCGCTGGGCCTCTTCGGCCAGCTGGGTGAGCAATTGGGAATAGACCTCCTCGATCGGCGGCACAACCGCGTCGCGCGTGTCGTGCAGCTTGATCAGATGCCATCCAAAGGACGACTGCACCGGATCGCTCAGCTGGCCGGGTTCCATGGCAAAGGTCGCGTCGGCGAACTCGGGCACCATGTCCGCCTCGCCGAACCAGCCCAGATCACCGCCGCGCTGGGCGGTGCCGTCGGTCCCGTGCTCGGCTGCGAGTTCGGCAAAGTCCGCCCCTTCATCAAGCTGTTTCTTGAGCGCCTTGGCCTCGTCCTCGGTCTCGACCAGGATATGGCTGGCGTGGCGCTCCTGAGTCGGGGGCGCGTTGACGAGGCGCTCCTGATAGGCCGCCTCGATCGCCTCCTCGGTCACCTCTTTGGTCACCTGGTCGCGGATATAGCTTTCCGCCAGCATCGCATCGGCCTGGGCCTGCAGGCGCAGGCGGATGTCGCGCCGGTCCGCCAGCCCCGCCTTGCGCGCCGCATCGGCCAGCAGGGCCTGGGTGGTGACCTGGTCGGTCAGCGCGGTCATCAGCACCTCGCCCGGCAGGTTCTGATACTGCTCGGGCAGGCTTTGGCGCATCGCGATCAACTCGCCCAGCGTCACTTTGATGCCGTTCGCGGTGGCAACCACCGTGTCGGCGTCATAGGCGATCGGCTCGGCAGCCGCCGGTGCTTCGGCGGTTTGCGTGCCGTCCGATCCCTCGGTCGCGGTCTGCGCAAGGGCCGGCGCGGCGTTCAGCGGCAGCAGGAATGCCGCGATCAGGGCAGCGCGGGATGTATGGCGGATCATGTTGTCTCCTCACGGGATCGTCGGGCGGCTTCGGGCTCTGATCATTGACAGCCTCACGCCCCCTCAATAGATGAACAATCCGGGCGAGGCCCGTTTTGCCCGGCCACATCTATGCCGTCGGTGCGGGGCGGGCAAGCGCCATCACAGATTTTTTGGCCGGGGTCGCGCCCCCGCCAGACGAAAAGGGTGACCATGCTTGGATTAGGAAGCCTGGCGAAAAAGGTCTTTGGCACGACCAACGACCGCAAAGTCAAAGCGGCCGGAAAGGTCGTCGACGCGGTGAACGCGCTGGAGCCTGAGTTCGAAAAGCTCTCGGATGACGAGATCCGCGCCAAAACGGATGACTTTCGCAAACGGGTCGCCGGGGGCGAAGACCTCGACACCCTGCTGCCCGAAGCCTTTGCCAATGTCCGCGAAGCCGCCAAACGCGCGCTGGGCCTGCGCCCCTTTGACGTGCAGATCCTGGGCGGGCTGGTGCTCCACCAGGGCTCGATCGCCGAGATGCGCACCGGTGAGGGCAAGACCCTCGTCGCGACGCTGCCCGTCTATCTGAACGCGCTCACCGGCAAGGGCGTGCATGTGGTCACGGTCAACGACTACCTCGCCCGGCGCGACGCCGAATGGATGGGCAAGGTCTACACCTTCCTCGGCATGAGCGTGGGCGTCGTCGTCCCGGGGCAGAGCGACGAGGAAAAGCGCGCGGCCTATGAGGCCGACATCACCTATGGCACCAACAACGAATACGGCTTTGACTATCTGCGCGATAACATGAAGCACACGGTGGCCGATATGTATCAGCGCGGGCACAGCTATGCCATCGTTGACGAGGTCGACTCGATCCTGGTCGACGAGGCGCGCACGCCGCTCATCATCTCTGGCCCGGTCGAGGACCAGACCGAGCTCTACATGGCCATCGACGCGGTCATCCCCGGCATCGAGCCAGACCACTTCGAGCTCGACGAAAAACAGCGCACCGTCACCCTGACCGAAGAGGGCAACGAGTGGATCGAGCAACAGCTGCAGGAACGCGGCATCCTGCCCGAAGGCCAGTCGATGTACGACCCCGCCTCGGTCACCCAGGTGCACCACGTGAACCAGGCGCTGCGGGCGCACAAGATCTTTACCAAGGACAAGGACTATATCGTCAAGAATCGTCAGGTGGTGATCATCGACGAATTCACCGGCCGGATGATGGAGGGGCGGCGCTTTGGCGACGGGCTCCACCAGGCGATCGAAGCCAAGGAAAGCGTTGATATTCAACCGGAAAACGTGACCATGGCCTCGGTCACCTTCCAGAATTACTTCCGCCTTTACGACAAGCTGGCAGGCATGACCGGGACCGCGCTGACCGAGGCGGACGAGTTCCAGAGCATCTATGGCCTCGACGTGGTCGAGGTGCCCACCAACGTGCCGATCGCGCGCGATGACGAGGACGATCAGGTCTTTCGCACCTTTGGCGAGAAATACGATGCCATCGTGCGCGCCATCTGCGACGCGCATCTGCGCGGGCAGCCCATTCTGGTGGGCACCACCTCGATCGACAAGTCCGAGTTGCTGGCGCGGCTCCTGTCAGACCAGAAGATGCTGTGCCTGGCCGCCGGGCGCGGCCTGCGCCGCTTTGTGATGCCGGAGATCCGCAAGGCGGAGAAGGCGGGCGGCAAGGTCGAGATCGGCCCCATGAAAATCGGCTCGGGCGAGGAACTCGAGGCGGCCCTGACCACGCCGCGCGCTGTCGAGGCGCTCGTCGCCCATGTCGAAGAGATGATCGAGAGCCTGAAGGGGGACGCGCGCGAAGCCGCCGAATTTACCCTAGGCGAATCTCATAAAGTGCTGGAATGCATCAAGAAAGGCGGCGTTCCGCACAAGGTTCTGAACGCCCGCTTTCACGAACAGGAAGCCCATATCGTCGCCCAGGCGGGCATGCCCGGTGCGGTGACCATCGCCACCAACATGGCCGGGCGGGGGACCGACATCAAACTGGGCGGCAATGCCGAAATCCGCATCGAGGACGAGGCGCCCGACGATCCCGCCCGCGCCGTCGAAATCGAGGCCGAGGTGGAGGCCGCCAAAAAGGTCGCGCTCGAGGCCGGCGGCCTGTGGGTGCTGGCG
This sequence comes from Pseudomonadota bacterium, assembly GCA_039028555.1. Classification (GTDB taxonomy): domain Bacteria; phylum Pseudomonadota; class Alphaproteobacteria; order Rhodobacterales; family Rhodobacteraceae; genus Thermohalobaculum. Next base: position 58,105 of record JBCCHW010000002.1, read on the forward strand.
ACCGAGCGCCACGAGAGCAGGCGCATCGACAACCAGCTGCGCGGCCGCTCGGGCCGGCAGGGCGACCCGGGCCGCTCGACCTTTTACCTGTCGCTGCAGGATGACCTGATGCGGATCTTTGGCTCCGAGCGGATCGACACCATGCTGCAAAAGCTGGGGCTGGAGGAAGGCGAGGCAATCGTCCACTCCTGGGTCAACAAAGCCATCGAGAAAGCCCAGTCCAAGGTCGAGGCGCGCAATTTCGACATAAGGAAAAATATCCTTAAATATGATGACGTTATGAATGACCAGCGCAAAACCATCTTTGAGCAGCGCCGGGAAATCATGGAGAGCAAGGACCTCTCGGAAACCATCCTCGACATGCGCCACACGGTGATCGACGAACTGGTGGATTCCGCCATCCCGCAGCGGGCCTATTCCGACCAGTGGGATGTCGAGGCGCTGGACGAAGGCGCCAAGAAATATCTGGGCCACGAGTTCCCCATCAAGGACTGGGCCGAGGAGGAAGGTGTCGACGACACCATCATCCGCGACCGGCTGACGGACGAGACCGACCGGCTGCAGGCCGAAAAGGAAGAAAAGATCGGCGCGGAGAATTTCCGGGGCGTCGAAAAACAGGTGCTGTTGCAGATCCTCGACCATCACTGGCGCGAGCATCTGATCCAGCTGGAGCATCTGCGCTCGGTCATCGGGTTCCGCGGATATGCCCAGCGCGACCCGCTAAATGAGTATAAATCCGAAGCCTTTACGCTGTTCGAGAGCCTGTTGGGCAATCTGCGCCGGGACGTCACCGGCCAGCTTGGCGCCATCCGCCCCCTGACCCAGGAAGAGATGGAAGAGCGCCAGCGCATGATCGCGGAAATGCAGGAACAGATGCGCCGCCAGGCCGAACAGGCCGAGGCCGCCCAGGCCCGCGCCATGGAGCCCGCGGGCGGCGGCGGCGTGATGCTGGCCGAGGCCGAAGTGACCGTGGCGCCGGGCGAGCGCGACCCCTTGAACCCGGCAACCTGGGGCAAGGTGGGGCGCAACGAGCCCTGCCCCTGTGGCTCGGGCAAGAAATACAAGCACTGCCACGGCCGGGTGACGTGATCGGGGCCGGGGCGCGCCCCCGGCTCTCCCCCTTGTCCCACATCGCATCAGCGCACGATCTTTGTCGCGCGGCGCTGCGATCCGGCGCGATCTTTGTCGGACCGCGCGGGAATGCGCCCCGCCCCGACAAATCGCGATCACAGCTCGCCAGACCGCGATGTGACGCGATCGGGCGCGACCTCTGCCGGTTGTCGGCCGGTCAGGCCCGGCCCGCGTCGTGCAGCGCCTGCCAGACCCGGCTGGGGGTGAAGGGCGCCTCGAGCCCCGTGACCCCTGCCCGTTTCAGCGCGTCGAGAACCGCGAGCCCCGTCGCCGCGATCCCGCCGGCACAGCCCGCCTCGCCGCACCCCTTGATGCCGAGCGGGTTGGAGAGTGCGGGTGCAATCACAAAGTCGACATCCATCATCGGCACGTCGTCGGCGCGCGGCATGCAGTAGTCCATGAAGCTCGCGTTCTGCGGCTGGCCCGACTCGTCCCAGCGCATCTCCTCGCACAGGATCTGGCCGATGCCCTGGACCACGCCGCCAAAGATCTGGCCCTTGACCAGTTCGGGGTTGATCAGGTTGCCGAAATCGTCGGTGATCGTGTAGCGCTCAAGCGTGATCTTGCCGGTTTCGGGGTCGATCTCCACCTCGGCCACATGACAGCCATTCGGGATGGTGGTCACGGTCTCGTCCACAGCCCCCAGCGCGCTCAGCTCTCCGACGCGTTCGGCGACGGCGGCGAGGCTGATCTGGCGGTCGGTCCCGGCGATGCTGAAACGGGCCGCCTCGCGGTCGAACTCGATATCCTCCTCGGCGGCCTCCAGCGCGTCCGAGGCGATCTTGCGCCACTGTCCGATGATGTCATCGGCGGCCAGAATGATCACCTGGCTCGCCATCTTGGCCGAGCGCGAGCCGCCGGTGCCGCCGCCCCGGGGCAGCGCGTCGGTGTCGCCCGCCAGCACCCTGATCTGCTCGTAGGGCAGGCCCAGCTGGCTGTGGAGCACCTGGGCCCAGGCGGTCTCGTGCCCCTGGCCCGTGGTCTGGGTGCCGATATTGATCTCGGCCCCGCCCTCGGGCGTCACCCGCACCTTGGCGCGTTCAAAGGGCTGGCCGCCGGTGCGCTCCATGTAATAGGCAAGCCCGATGCCGCGCAGCTTGCCGTTGACGCGGGCCCCGAACCCCTCCCACTGCGACCGCGCGACGCTCGAGGCCATCACGGCCAGCGGGTCGAGACTGTCCAGGGTCAGCCCGCCGGGCGTCGGGAAGGGCAGCATGTCGGGGGTGACGAGGTTGCGCCGGCGCAGCTCGGCCCGCTCGATCCCGATGTGATCGGCCGCGACGTCCATCAGCCGCTCGGTGATATACATGGTCTCGGGCCGCCCGGCGCCGCGATAGGCGTCCGTCGGCACCGAATTGATCAACGCGCCGCGCACATGGGCGTAATGCTGGCGGATCTTGTAGACCCCGCCCAGCAGGTTCGCCGAGAACGCGGTGTGGATCGCCACCCCGGCGGTCGAGTAATAGGCGCCAAGGCCCGAAATCGTGTCCATCCGCATTGCCGTGCACACACCGGTTTCGTCAAACGCCCCTTCAACCATGCCGCGCACATCGCGCCCCTGCGCGTCCGACAGGAAGCTTTCCATGCGCTCCCCGATCCATTTGACCGGCCGGCCAAGCTCACGCGCGGCCAGCGCGCACAGGCCGTATTCCGGGTGGTCCATCAGCTTCATGCCAAAGCCGCCGCCCACATCGCGGACATGAACACGCACCTCTTCGTCGGTGACGCCCAGCGCCTTGACGATCTTGGCCCGCATGCCGTGGGCGCCCTGGGTGCCGACCCAGGCCTCCCACCTTCCGTCCTGAAAGTGGATGTTGATCCCGCGCGGCTCCATCGGCACGACGGCGAGGCGCTGGTTGAGGACCGGGGTCGCGACGACATGCGCCGCCGCGGCAAATTCCGCTTCAACCGCCGCGCGATCGCCATGCTCCCATTCATAGCCGAGATTGCCCGGCGCCTCGTCGTGCAGCCGGGGTGCGCCGGGGGCGAGAGCCGCCTCGGGATCGGTCACCGCATCCAGTTCATCGATGTCATAGGCGATGGCTTCGAGCGCATCGAGGGCCTCAAACCGTGTCTCTGCGAACACAATCGCAATCGGTTGCCCCACGAAACGGACACGATCCCGGGCCAAATGTGGCATCGTCACGCGCACCGGCGCGGGGTTGAGCGGGAAGTCGCAGCTCATCGGAGTCAGGCGGTCAGACGTGTCGTGATGGCTCCACGCGGCAAGGATACCGGGCATTTCCCGCGCCGGGGAAACATCGATCTCGCGCAGGATCCCATGCGCGACGGGACTGCGCAAAACTGCGGCATGTGCCTGATGGGGAAGCGAAATATCGTCGACAAAACATCCTTCGCCGCGCAATAGACGTGGGTCTTCGAGCCGGGGAACCGACTGTCCTAGTCCGAATTTCATGGAATGCCTCCGGGGAATGTATGTGTTCGAGATTAATCAGCCGCCGGTTCACGTCAAGGCCGAGGGGGGCGCCGCAAAACTGTTATCTTTCGGACAACATTTTAAGTTGGCTACAAGC
>JBCCHW010000003.1:0-45585 GCA_039028555.1 Pseudomonadota bacterium
CAGCTCTCCGTCATCTCGGCCGTGGTCACGACACCGCCATCGGCGCCGACCGATGGCATGCGCTATATCCTGCCCCCGGGGGCCTCGGGCCTATGGGCGGGCAATAGCCGCAAGCTGACCGTCTTCGACGACAACGCCTGGGCGTTTTACGACGCACGGGCAGGCTGGCTTGCCTGGGCCGAGGACGCGCAAGAGCTGCTGGCGTTTGACGGGGCCAACTGGATCAAGGCGGTCAGCCCCCCGGATTTGCAGAATCTGGCGCAGGTTGGAGTGGGTACCAGTGCAGATGCCGGGAACCCGCTGACCGCTGCAGGGCCCGCCACCCTGCTGACCCATGCCGGGGCCGGGCATCAGCTCAAGCTGAACAAGGCAAGCGAGGCGGACACGGCCAGCCTGCTGTTTCAGACCAACTGGTCAGGGCGGGCCGAACTGGGCACCACCGGATCGGATGATTTCGAGATCAAGGTCAGCGGCGATGGCAGCAGCTTCCGTCAGGTTCTGGTCGCCGACAGGAACACCGGCGCCGTGCGGTTCCCGTCTGGCATTGACGGCCTGACCCCCACCGAGTTCGGCACCGAACCGCTGGCCACAACGGCCTATATCACCGCCAAGGGCGACAATCTGGTGACCAATGGCACCGGGTTGCTGGGCAACGGGTATAACTACCCTCCTGCCCTTGCCTTCGATCCGGTGATCACCCCGAATCTGCCCGCCAGCTTCCGCTTCAGCGGCCATCACGCGGGCCTGATCTCGATGTCGGAACCCACGGCTGTCGATCCCAATCAGGTCTATCGGCTGAATTCCTATCTGCGGCAGGAAAGCACGCCGGGCGACTGGTCTGCCTTTCCACATGGCGACCGTCACCGGCAATATATGGGGGTGATCTGCCTGGATCAGGATGGCAACGCCATCGTCGCCGAACACCATATGCGCTACAAACATGCAGGGGCCGACAGCCTGACCACGCTTACCGCGCCGCTATCGCCGGGCGACACCACGGTCGCGGTCTCGGATGCGAGCGGCTGGAACGAGAGCGAGGCCGCCGCCTATCAGCGCGGGCTTCTCATTCTGGGCTACAAAAACAGCCTGGGCTATACCTATTCCCACTACAGCCGGTTCGTGGAGTTTGATCTGTTCGATCTGGGTCAGGTCGACAAAACCGCTCATATCATCACGCTGAACAAACCCCTGCCCGCCGCTTTGGGAAACCCGGATCACCCATCAGGTACATGGCCGGCCGGAACCCGGATCGCCAATTGCTCTAGTGGCGGCGCGCATAAATATGCCTTCTATCACAATGTGCATCTGGACGAGACGGACCGGTGGTATCGGAGCACCGGCTATATCGGCGGCATCGATACATCGGGCACCAACGCCCTATTCAATTTCCCACCGGGAACAACTTTTGTGCGGCCCTTCTGGTTACCCAATCACTCGAACCGGAATGGTGCCATCAGCGGCTATCCCGATACCGGATCTGCCCACAGCGTTTGGTTCGCCGGCGTCTCGGTGCGACTGGAGTCCATGGCGACGCAAGAGCCCGTCACCTCGGGAACTGTCGAAGGATCAAAAACACTGAAAGTGCCCCTTTCAGACCCGGCGGCAGGCACAATCTCGCTGGTTTCGGCGGCGCAATCCATCGTGCTGGCCTGACCTCATTTCCAGGAGGGGCCAAGCATCGGCGCCTCCTGTTTCCCACATCCCCTGAGTGGCAAAGTTTTGCATGCGCAAGGTATTGTAACTGCTCTCCGATATCCCGATTATGCCGCGAGGTTTCAGGCAGTTTCCACGAAAAGGGATAATATATGCGCATTGCGATGATCGGCACCGGGTATGTCGGGCTTGTCTCGGGCGTCTGCTTTTCGGATTTTGGCCATGATGTGATCTGCGTCGACAAATCCGCCGGGAAAATCGAGATGCTGAACGCGGGGCAGGTTCCGATTTACGAACCCGGGCTGGACGCGCTGATGGAGAAAAACGTTGCCGCCGGGCGATTGAGTTTCACCACCGACCTGACGGCGGCCGTGGCTGGCGCGGATGCGGTCTTCATAGCCGTGGGCACCCCGACACGTCGAGGTGATGGGCATGCGGATCTGACCTATGTGATGGCCGCAGCCAAAGAGATCGCCCAGGCCGTGACCGGCTATGCGGTGGTGGTGACCAAATCCACCGTTCCCGTTGGCACCAACCGGCAGGTGAAACAAACAATCGCGAAGGCAAATCCGGAAGCGGAGTTCGACGTTGCCTCAAACCCTGAGTTCCTGCGCGAGGGGGCGGCGATCGAGGATTTCATGAAACCCGACCGGGTGGTGGTCGGCGTTCAGAACGATCGGGCGGCCGAGGTGATGGCCGACATCTATCGTCCGCTCTATCTGCGCGATTTCCCGATCCTGACCACCGATCTGGAAAGCGCCGAGATGATCAAATACGCAGCCAATGCGTTCCTGGCGACCAAGATCACCTTCATCAACGAGATCGCCGGCCTTTGCGAACGGGTCGGCGCAGACGTGAAGGAAGTGTCGCGCGGCATCGGGTTTGACGGGCGGATCGGCAACAAGTTCCTGCATGCGGGGCCGGGGTATGGCGGCTCCTGCTTTCCCAAGGACACCGCCGCACTGGCCCGGATCGGTCAGGATCATGCCTACCCGATGCAGATCACCGAAACGGTGATGCGGGTGAATGACGAGATCAAGAACCGCATGGTGGAGAAGTTGCGCGATGCGTTGGATGGCAGTTTCAACGGCAAGAGCGTGGCCGTACTGGGGGTGACCTTCAAACCCAATACCGACGATATGCGCGACGCCCCGGCACTGACCATCGTGCCGGCGCTGATCGGCGGCGGGGCCAAGGTGCGGGTGGTCGACCCCCAGGGGAAGGCCGAGGGCGAGGACCTCCTGCCGGGGGTGAAATGGATGGATGATCCATATCACGCGGCCCGTAAGGTGGATCTGGTCGTATTGCTGACCGAATGGAATGAGTTCCGGGCGCTCGACCTGAAGAAACTGGCGAAGAAAATGGTAACGCCTCGGATGGTCGATCTGCGCAACATCTACTCCGAGAAAGCCGCGAAGAAAGCCGGGTTCGAAACCTATATTGCCGTGGGGCGCTGACGCTCAGATGTTTCGCGTGCGAAACGTTTCGGTAACCTTTGATTCCGGGCGCGAAAAGGGCGTTTATACGCCCTTTCTCCTTGATTAGAGGCTGCGCAGCCAGTCCCGCAGGATCTCAGACAGCTCTTCGGTGACATCATCCCCAACCAGTTCGATACGCCTCTGATCGGGACTGAACCGCATCTCGATCCCGTCGGTCACCTTCGTCACGATCCGCTCGCTGGGGGCAGCCCGCACGGGGCGTTCCGGCGCGGCGGGTGGTACAGGAGAGGGCTGCCGCTCCGTGACGGCCGATGCCAGAATGCGCATCTCGGCACCGGCGCCATCGCGGGGTGTGGTCCGCAATCGTTCTTTCAGGACATCCCCAAAGCCCGGGTCGCGTACCAGTTCACGGGCCACGGCCAGCCCCAGCTTCTCGCTGATTGCAGACGGGAAGTAGAGCGTGTCATCAAAGGCCTCGACCAGCATGATGAACGTCCCGATCTTGGAACGCTTGGACCGGGTGGCGTTGGCAAAAAGCCCCTGCAGAGCGGCCCGCTGGGTTGGATAAACCCCTTCCTTCATCGCCCGCACCGCGATGCGAGCGCGTTCGTAATGACTGAGATTCACCCGAATCTCGTTTTCCTCAACCATCGCCACATAGGACTCCTGCGAGGTTTCGGGACGGATCACCATCGCCCGCACCGTGGCGAATTTCGGATCCGAGGTCTCCTTGTACAGCCGGCGCAGCGCTGTCAGGCGGCGCCAGCCCGAGATCAGGCCATGGGTTCGGCCGCCCGCCGGATCGGGCAGGGCGATAACTTCAATCGGCATCTGCTGACCACGGGCGCGAATACTGTCGGTCAGCGAGGTCATCTCTTCCTCGTCCTGCGCCAGACGATCGCGCACCAGATGCCGTTCATCGATGACATCCAGCGGCAACAATTCGATCATCCGTCCCTCAGCGCGGGCGTCTTGAAAGGCCTGGGTCACTTCTTCCAGGGCTGCGGTCGTAGACGCCTCACCTGCCACCTGCGCAATCGGGGCGGAGGAAAGGCCTATCGGCATCGCCTTGGTTTCAGGCGCGCGGTGTCCGCTGGCGGGGCCTCCGAGGTAATCGGGTTGGGCCGGGGTCAGTCGCTTGCGTTTCGCCATGTTCGGTTTCCCCTTATTAGAGCCTGTTATTCTGCAGCCTGCTGCGCGTCCAGTTCACCGCGGCGCCACACGCCGGTCAGCAAGCGCTTGAAGGCGGCATAGGTGGCGTCAAAAGTCTCGCGACCGCGCGCATAGGTCTCCCGGTTGAAATCGCGGTAATCGGCCTCGTAAATGCCGTTCACCTGCTCGCCTGCCTGTCCGATCAGCGCGGTGAAATCCTGCTTGTGCGGGCTCAGCACCTTGCCCAGATAGGCCTGCATCAACCCCGACAGCTCGCCCTGCTGCGCCCCGTCATAACGGGTGATCACCGCGCGCACCGCATCCCATTCAAAGCCGATCTCGGGTCGGCCCAGGGCGCGGGCAGCGACATTCTCACCGTCTTCGATCGAGGCAAAGGTGGAATGCAGCATGTCGAAGAAGCGACCGGTGGAATCGAACTCCAGAAAAGAGGCCCCCAACGGCACCAGCAGGATATCCGCCGCCGCAAGGCCATTGATGGTCAGATACCCCAGGGCAGGGGGGGTATCGATGAACACCAGATCATAGTCGTTCAGAACCCCGTCCGCCTCCAGCCGGTCGGTCAACGCATCCCAGAGTTTCCAGCCCCGCGCCTGCATGCGCCAGACCGGGACCTGGAATTCCGCCCAGTAGAGATTCAGCTGCGCACCGATCAGGTCGATATTGGGCCAATGCGTGCTTTGGATCAGATCCTGGGCAGAGATATCCATGGCCGCGCTCAGCGCCTCATCCAGCGGCTGCGGGGCATCGCCACGGTCCAGGCGGCGCTGGTTTTCGACGCGCAGATAGTCTCCGTAGTGACGCGCCAGAAGCGGGAAGGCGGTTTGCCATTCATCCTCGACCGTGCCGCCGAAGATCGAGGTCATCGAGCCCTGGCTGTCCAGATCGATCACCAGCACCCGGTAGCCATCCAGCGCCGCTGACATGGCCAGATGCGCCGCTGTCGAGGTCTTGCCGACTCCGCCCTTGAAATTGGCCACCGCCACCATCTTGGCAGGTTGCCCCGCGGGACGGTAGGGCAGGTAATTCTTGGCTTTCGATCCTTGCGCGCCAAAAAACGCCCGCAGCCGGAGCACCTCGTCCAGGGTGAACCATTTGGCGCCGCCCTCGGTTTCCGAGCGACCCTGCGGCAGGTCGGGGTTCTGTTTCAGCACCCGGCGGAAATGGGCCTGCGCCACCGGGATCAGATAGCGGGTGATTTCCCAGGTTGAAAACAGACGCAGCGATTTGCGCCCCTCTTCGTTTAATCCCCGGCTGGCCAGATCGGCACGGCCTGCTGTGCAAGCGCGGGCGATCTCGGCAAACCCGTGTGTCTCTGTGGGTAAGTCAAGCTCTGCCAGCGCAGCATCGGGGTCGATGTTGAAATACGGAGGAAGGAACGTGGTGTCCTTGGCCATGTTATTCTGCTCGATGTATTGTGTTTTCCTTATGATACGCAAAAACACGTCACATGTAAGGAAAAACATCACAAGCCGTGATTTTTCTCAGCAAAATAAGGGGCTGCTGATGCCAATATAGCGCAAGTTCCGGCGTGCGGTGGTTTTTTTAGGGTGTTATATTTGTGTTATTTATTGTTATAGGGGTGACCGTGCTTTTGGTTTCTTTTTACATTTCAATGGCTTGTTCTGAATTTTCAGAGCATGAATGACTCTGAAACCCCGATAAAGTGACTCCAAACCCCCGACCGGGTGACTCTGAACCCCCGTTGTGCGGGCTTGTGGATAACTCTAGGTTGGGTGTCACTAAAACCACGAAAGACAGCGAGTCGGAAACCGACCGCGAACAGGGCCCCGAAAGAGGGCCGGAGCATGAGGACCGATGTGGGCAGGTCAGTGACAAACGGCGCCGGGGGGCTTTTGCCAGACCGGACACGGCAAGGCGATTTTTTTGTCTGCGATTTTTTCGACGCGATCCCCAAGGATGACATCGCCAGCATGGAACATCCGCTGTTCTCGCTGGCAACCCGGCCGGACCGGCGTATCCTGCAATATGCCCATAACGGGGCCGAGATCACGGTGACGCCCTCGGTCAAGGGGCTGGCGACGATCCATGACAAGGACATCCTGATCTTCTGCATCAGCCAGCTGATGACGGCGATCAATGCGGGCCGCGCGGTCAGCCGCACGGTGCATCTGAAGGCGCATGATCTGCTGATGGCGACCAATCGCGAAACCTCCGGCGATGCCTACCGGCGTCTGCGCGAGGCCTTCGAGCGGCTGGCGGGCACCCGGATCACCACCAATATCGTCACCGGCGAGGAAGAGACGACCACTGGCTTCGGTCTGATCGAACGCTGGGAGATCGTGCGCCACACCCGTGGCGGGCGCATGGTCAGCGTGGCGGTGACACTGTCCGACTGGCTCTTCCGCGCGGTGCTCAGCAAATCGGTTCTGACGCTCAGCCGCGATTACTTTCGCCTGCGCAAACCGCTGGAACGGCGGATCTATGAGCTGGCGCGCAAACATTGCGGACGCCAGCCGGGCTGGACCGTATCGGTGGACACGCTCTTGAAGAAATCCGGCTCTGCCTCGCCCCGGCGCGTGTTTCGGAAAATGCTGCGGGATATGATTGAAGCCGATCACCTGCCGGATTACGAGATGCGCGAAGAGCCCGGCGACCTGATCCGCTTTGTCCCGCGTGCCGGGCTGATCGAAAGCGAGGCGCGTCCGCCGGTCCTATCGGAAGACGCTTATGGGCAGGCGCGCGCGCTGATGCCAGGGGCCGATGTGTACGCGCTGGAGGCGGAGTGGCGCGGCGTCTGGATCAGATCCGGCGCGCCGCGGCTGCGCAAACCAGAGGCGGCGTTTCTGGGTTGGGTGAAAAAGCGGAGCCAGAGCTAGGGCGGTGAGAGGGCATATGTGATGCAGGTCGAACAGACCACCCTGCCGGGGGTGCTGGTGCTGACCCCGGCGCGGTTCGGGGATGCGCGCGGGTTCTTCAGCGAGAGTTGGAACAGGCAACGGATGGCCGGGTACGGGCTCGATCTGGAATTTGTGCAGGACAATCATTCGGTGTCCGAGCAGGCCGGCACCTTGCGCGGGCTGCATTTCCAGGCGCCGCCGCATGCTCAGACCAAGCTCGTGCGCTGCGGGCAGGGGGCCCTGTTCGATGTGGCGGTGGATATCCGCAAGGGGTCCCCCAGCTACGGGCAATGGGTCGGCGTGGAATTGAGCGCCGAGAATGGCAGGCAGATGCTGGTGCCTGCGGGGTTTCTGCACGGGTTTGTCACCCGAACGGCCCATACGGAGGTCCTGTACAAATGCACGGATTACTACGCGCCGGATTGCGACGGGTCGGTGCGTTGGGACAGTTGCGGGATCGATTGGGGCCTTGCGGGCGATCACCCGGTCCTGTCCGACAAGGATGCCAGCGCCACCGCGCTGGAGGATTTCGACAGCCCGTTTGTCTGGGCTGGATGAGATGCAATGCAGATGATCTGCACGCATTAGGATATTTTTAATAAAATTTCACAACTAATACTTGTCGGTCGGACCCGTTTCCGCTCATAGGAACGGGGCAGGATCCGAGGGGATATATGGTTCAGAAATTTGTCTATGTGCTGCTTGCCGCGCTGCTCGGGGGCTGCGGCACCGCTTATGTGTCGTCCAGTGTGCCGGACAATGACGATCAGGTCACCATTGTAGAGCTGAACACCCAAACGGTGCAGAGCGCCAACCGCTCCACCTATACACCCAGGACCCTGCCGGCGGTGTTTTTTCAGAGTGCGGGCACCACTGGCCCCGCGCGCGGGGTGGGGGTGATCCCGTCCGGGTCACTGCCGGAACAGGCCCGGCCCGGGCAACCGAGCCGGCGCCTGCCGCCGGAACCGCAGGTTGGCCCCTACCGGATCGGGGTGGGCGATGTGGTACTGCTGGCCACGCGCGGCGCGCGCGACACGGTCGAGGAGTTGAGCGGGTTGCTGGCCGCGCAGAACAGCCGGCAGGGCTATACCGTGCAGGATGACGGGGCGATCGCCATCCCCGAGATCGGCCGGGTGGCCCTGGCAGGGCTGACGCTGGAAGAGGCCGAAGCGGCGCTGTTTCAGCATCTGGTCGAAAACCAGATCGACCCCGCCTTCAGCCTGGAGATTGCCGAGTTCAATGCACAGCGGGTCAGCATCGGCGGCTCAGTGACCTCTCCAGGTGTCATCGCCATCACGCTGACCCCGCTCACGCTGGATCAGGCGCTGTCGGCGGTGGGGGGCGTGACCGCCCGGGATCGCGATTTCGCCTTGATCAGGCTCTATCGCGACGGGGTGCTCTATCAGATTCCGCTAAGTGATTATCTGAGCGACCCCAAGCTGCAAAAGACCCGGCTGATCGCGGGGGACAGCCTGTTTGTCGATACCGAATATGAACTCGACAAGGCCGAAACCTATTTCCGCGAGCAGATCGCGCTGAGCAATCTGCGGCTTGGCGCGCGCGAACGCGCGCTGGAGGAGCTGCTGGGCGAGATCCGGGTGCGCCGGGCCGACCTGAATGAAATCCGGACCAATTTCGAGGCCCGTGTGGCACTGGACGGGGTCGAGCGGGACTATGTCTATCTGGCCGGAGAGCGCACCCGGCCCGGTCGTTATACGCTGCCCTTCGGGCGGCGGGCGTCATTGGCGGATGCGCTGTTCAGCGAAGACGGGTTTTCCAATGTGACCGCCAACCCGTCGCAGATCTATGTGCTGCGCGGGGCGCCGGAACAGGACAAGCCCGACCGGGTGCTGGCGCTGCATCTGAACGCGAGGAACGCGGCCAATTACGTTCTGGCGACTCGGCTGGAATTGCGGCCCAACGATGTGGTCTTCATCTCGGAACAGCCGATCACCCGCTGGAACCGCGTGGTGCAGCAATTGTCGCCGGTGCTGGTGACCAGTTCCGTGGCGCTCGCCACGAATTGAGGCGCGGGGCGCTCTGGCCCCCGCGCGCGCCCTGCGGTATCGCTTTGATCATGCGCTCTCTTCTCAGACGATTTCTTCCCGGCAGGCCGCCCGCGACTTTCACCGCACCGCTCGCTCCCGAGGTCCCGTTTTACGTGGTGGGGGACATTCACGGGCGTCTCGACCTGCTGGAGGCGCTGCTGGCGCAGATCGTCCCGGATGCACCTCTGGTCTTTGTCGGCGATTACATCGACCGGGGCGAACAGAGCGCCCAGGTGCTGCGCCGGGTGCAGGAGATGGATCAGGCGCGCGCGCGTGCGATCTGCCTGATCGGCAATCACGAGGACATGCTGCTTAAGTTTTTGGACGACCCGGTGGGCCGGGGCCGGCGCTGGCTGCGCTTTGGCGGATTGCAGACCCTGTCGAGCTTCGGCATCGGCCCGGTCGCCGAGACCAGCCCGCCGCAGGCCCTGGAACAGGCAGGCGAGGCGCTGGCAGAGAGGATGGGGGCGGCGCTGATCGCCTGGTTGCGCGCTCTGCCCACCAGCTGGCAAAGTGGCAATGTGGCTGTGGTGCATGCCGGGGCAGATCCGCAGCTGCCACTAGAGAGCCAGGACCCGCAGGCGCTGAAATGGGGCCACCCGGCGTTTCGGAAGACCCCGCGGCGCGATGGCATCTGGGTGGTGCATGGCCACACCATCGTGGACCAGCCCCATGCCGAGGCCGGGCGGATCGCCATCGATACCGGCGCGTTTGCGACCGGCCGTCTGACAGCAGCCCGCATCGCGCCCGGAGAGCTGCGGTTTCTAAGCACCTGACCCCTGTTCGCGGGGATGAGGCCGATTTTATGAAACACTTATAACTTGTGTTAACTTCTTATTATTCTTCTTTAAGCAGGTTTGCCGAGATTGCCCTGGTTCAGCGGGTCCGGTGGGTCACGGGCATTCTTGTTTGAAGGATTGCAATGAATTTTCCGGATTTGTCCCGCTTGTCGCGCACGTCCAAACGGACCATTTTCTTTGCGACAGATACGATCCTGGTTCCGATCAGTTTCTATGCGGCCAATGCGCTCAGATATGGTGATCTGCATCCTGATCTTGCTGGTCGGAGCTCGCTGTTCGTGGCCGTGACGCTGATCGGCATGGCGCTGGTGGGGCTGTTTCGCCTGCCGCAGATCAAGCTCAACGCGTTCGAGACGCGGGCGGTCGGGCAGATCGGTCTAGCGGCGGCGGCGCTCAGCGTGGCGGCGATGATCTGTTCCTATCTGATGGGGATTGCCGGGCCACGTTCGGTTCCGCTGATTTTCGGATCGGTCTTTTTTCTGTCAGCGGTTGCGGTGCGGCTGGGCGCTTTGTCGCTGCTGACCCGTCTGGGCGAGCGCGGGTCGGACCGGCAGGTGGTGCTGATCTATGGCGCAGGGGCGGCGGGCATACAGCTGGCCGCAGCGCTGACGCGGTCGCACGAGACGCGCCCGGTCGGGTTCATCGATGACAATCCGACGTTGCAGGGGCTGATGGTGGCGGGCCTTCCGGTCTGCGCGCCACCCCATCTTGATCGAATGATTGCCCGCCATGGCGTGCGGCGCATCCTGCTGGCAATCCCCTCGGCCAGCGCCGCCCGCAGGGCCGCGCTTGAGCGGTTTTTGTCCTCTTATCCGGTCGATGTGCAGGTGCTGCCATCTTTTGCCGACCTGATGGCGGGCAAGGGGGTGGGGGACGGGCTGCGCACAGTTACTCCGGATGCGCTGCTGGGCCGTGATGCGGTGGATCTGAGCGGGACAGAGATTGCCGACACCTATTCCGGCCGCGTGGTGATGGTGACCGGGGCAGGGGGCTCGATCGGATCGGAACTCTGCCGCCAGCTGGTGCAATGCGCGCCCGCGCGGATCGTTCTGTTCGAAAGCTCCGAATTCCAGCTTTATACAATCGACCGCGAGCTGCGCGAGCTGGCCGGGGCGCGGGGTGTTTCGGTCTCGACCCGTCTGGGTTCGGTCACCGACCGGGCGCGCGCCGAACAGGTGATCGCGCAAGACGGGGTTCAGGTCATCCTGCATGCCGCCGCCTATAAGCATGTGCCGCTGGTCGAGGAAAACGCACTGGAAGGCACGCGCAACAACGTGCTGGGGACGCAGGTCATGGCAGAGGTTGCAGCAGTGGCCGGGATCGAGCGGTTCACGCTGATCTCAAGCGACAAGGCGGTGCGCCCGGCCAACGCGATGGGGGCCACCAAGCGCCTGGCGGAACTGGTGGTGCAGGATCTGCAGACCCGGCATCCGGCAACCCGGTTTTCCATGGTGCGCTTTGGCAATGTACTGGGCTCGTCCGGGTCGGTGTTGCCGCTGTTTCAGAAACAGATCCAGTCCGGTGGCCCGGTGACAGTCACCGACCCGGAGGTCACGCGGTTTTTCATGACCATCCCGGAAGCGGCGCGTCTTGTGCTGCTGGCGGGGGCTTATGCGCGCGGGGGTGATATCTTTGTGCTGGATATGGGGCGGCCGCAGAAGATCATCGACATCGCGCGGCGCATGATCGAATTGTCGGGCCGCTCCGTACGCGATCCGCAGACCGGCGCGGGCGATATCGCTATCGAGATCACCGGGCTGCGCCCGGGCGAAAAGCTCTATGAAGAGCTGCTGATCGACGCGGATAACCTGATGCCGACCCCGCATGCGAAAATTCTGTGGGCCGAGGAACAGAAACTCTCGCAGATCGAGGTCGCCGCCATGCTGCGCGAGGTGCAGGCCTGCATCGCCGAGGCGGATACCGAGAGGCTGCGTACCCTGTTCGCCGCCCGCGTCGAGGGCTATCACTGGCAGGAAAGGGTCGTCACAAAGGCTGGATAATGACATATCTGCCTTTTTAGAGGCTACTTTTAAATGTTCATCCCTGGTCGAACAGGGGTATCGGAATGCGCTTTTGGGGCTGGCGCAACAGGGAAAAAATGGGCAGGCATGCGCCAGAGGTCGGGCAGGGGTGCCCGGCCTGGAATAAGAAGAGAGACATGTGATGGCGCAACGCAAGGTTCTGATCACGGGCACTGCCGGGTTCATCGGCTTTCATCTGGCGCAATTGCTGCTGCGTGAGGGGTTCATCGTGCAGGGCTATGACGGGATGACCGATTATTATGACGTCACGCTGAAACAACGTCGCCATGCCGCGCTGCTGCAGACCCCTGGTTTTGCCGCCACCGAAGGCATGTTGGAAGACCAGGACCTGTTTGATCGGGTGGCTGATGATTTCCAACCGGACATCATCGTGCATCTCGCCGGGCAGGCCGGGGTACGCTACAGCCTGGAAAATCCGCGCTCTTATATCGATTCCAACGTGATCGGCACGTTCAACGTGATGGAGGCGGCCCGGCGTCTGGAAGTGGATCACCTGCTGATGGCCTCGACCTCGTCGGTTTATGGCGCCAATGAAGATATGCCGTTCACCGAGACCGAAAAGGCCGACACCCAGCTGACCATCTATGCCGCGACGAAAAAAGCCAATGAGAGCATGGCGCATTCCTATGCCCATCTCTGGGGGTTGCCGACCACCATGTTCCGGTTTTTCACGGTCTATGGCCCTTGGGGCCGGCCCGATCTGGCGCTGTATAAATTCGTCGATGCGATCCTCGAAGGGCGGCCTATCGACATTTACAACCACGGCGACATGTATCGCGATTTCACCTATGTGGATGATCTGGTGCGCGGTATCCGCCTGCTGGTCGACGCGGTGCCAGTGCGGCCCGAAAGCCGCGAGGAGATCGCAGCGGGCGACAGCCTGTCGCCCGTCGCGCCTTACCGGGTGGTCAATATCGGCAATTCCGACAAGGTGCGGCTGCTGGATTTCGTCGATGCGATCGAGGAGTGTCTGGGCCGGAAAGCCATCCGCAATTACATGCCAATGCAGATGGGCGATGTGCCCGCCACCTGGGCCGATGCCAGCCTGTTGCAGAGCCTGACCGGATACAAACCACAGACCGATTTCCGTGACGGGATCGCGCAGTTCGTGGCCTGGTTCCGCGACTATTACGGGAAATGATGTGATGTCTGAGCAGCCAGAGACAATTGCGGTGATCGGGCTGGGCTATGTGGGCCTGCCGCTGGCGGTCGAGTTCGGCAAACACCGGCCCGTCATCGGGTTCGATATCAACGCCGAGCGGATTGCCGAGCTTAACGCAGGCCGGGACCGGACGCTGGAAGTGGATGAGGGCGATCTGAGCGCGGCCCGCCATTTGTCCTTTACCGGCGATCTGGACACATTGCGGGCCGCGACGATCTATATCGTCACCGTCCCGACACCCATCGACCGGCATAAGCGCCCTGATCTGACCCCGCTGCTACGGGCCTCGGAAACCGTAGGCCGGGTGCTGCGCCCCGGCGATCTGGTGATTTATGAAAGCACGGTCTATCCCGGCTGCACCGAGGATGATTGCGTTCCGGTGCTGGAGCGGGTCTCGGGGCTGACCTTCAACCGCGATTTCTTCTGCGGCTATTCACCGGAACGGATCAATCCCGGGGACAAGGCGCATCGCCTGACCACGATCTGCAAGGTCACGTCCGGTTCCACGCCCGAGGCTGCTGACAAGGTTGATGCGCTTTATGCCTCGATCGTGACCGCGGGCACCCACAAGGCACCCAGTATTCAGGTGGCCGAGGCCGCCAAGGTGATCGAAAACACGCAGCGTGACCTGAACATTGCACTGGTCAACGAGCTGGCAATCATCTTCAACCGCATGGGGCTGGATACCGAAGCAATATTGCAAACGGCGGGCACGAAGTGGAATTTTTTACCTTTTCGCCCGGGCCTGGTGGGCGGTCATTGCATAGGAGTCGACCCCTATTACCTGACCCACAAGGCCGAATCGATCGGTCATCACCCCGAAATCATCCTGTCGGGGCGTCGGATCAATGACGGGATGGGCGCTTACATCGCAAGCCGGCTGGTAAAAGAGATGATCCGCCGCGGAAACGCCATGCGCGGGGCGCGCATTCTGGTTATGGGGCTGAGTTTCAAGGAAAATTGCCCCGATCTGCGCAACACGCGGGTGATTGACATCATACGCGAGCTGCAGGATTACGGCGCACAGGTGGATGTTCATGATCCATGGGTCAATGCAGATGAGGCCGAGGCCGAATTCGGGCTTCGTCCGGTCGAAATGCCCCAGTTAGAGACGTATTCGGGGATCGTTCTGGCGGTGGCGCATGACGCGTTCCGCGACATGGGTGTCGCCGCGGTCAGAGGGTTCGGAACGGATGGTTGCGTGCTTTATGACGTGAAGCGGCTTTTTGCGGCGGAAGAGGTCGATCTGTCGCTGTGAGTGTGACGGCGCCCTCTTCCGGTCTGCGGGGGCGGATCAAGGCGGGGCTGCCGCATCTGACGCCGCTTACAGCCGCCCTGTCTGGGCGGGTTATCTCGGCCGCCGGAGTGCTGCTGTTCAACATTCTGGTGACCCGGCAATTGTCGTTGTCGCAGGCCGGGCAGGTTCTGACCGCGTTCGTGGCGCTGATGGGAATGGCGATCCTGTTGCAGGGGGGGATGACCCTGCTGCTGATCCGCAAACTGGCGGTGGCGCAAGGGGATCGCGCGGCGCAGACACGGGTTGTGGCGCGGATCGTCGCGACGGTTCTTGTGCTTGCCTGCGGAGTATCGGCCCTCGCGGGCCTGATCGCCTGGGGGCTGGGCTGGTCCGATCAGCCGATCGGCTATCTCTGGCTGGCGCTGCTGCCAACCACGCTGATCGGACTGGCTGCAGCGGTTTTCAAGGCGCGGGGCCATCCCGGATGGGGCGGGTTCTGGGAGGTCGGGATGATCTCGGTACTGGCCAGCGGGGCGCTGCTGATCACCCCGCAAACCGACGCGCTGACGGTTTGGTGGATTTTTTGCATGGCGGCCTGGCTCGCCTGCCTGCTAGCGTTCGGTCATATGCTGTGCGCCCGTATCGTTCCCGCACCGGGGCCGGGGCTATTGCGCCCGTCCCTGGCCCCGATGATCGAGGCGCGCCATCTCGGGCTGATTGCGGGGCTCAGCTATCTGGCGCAATGGGGCGGGGTGCTGCTATCCTCGGTCCTGCTGGGCGAAGACAGCGTCACCCTGCTGAATGCGCTGTTCCGCCTTCTGGCCCCGCTGCAATTTGTGATCCTGACCCTTGATGCCTGGCTGGCCCCGGAATTCGCCGTGTTAGAGCCATATCAGGCCCGGCATCTGCGGCGGGTGGGGATCTGTTTGGGGCTTGGTTTGGCCGGGCCGTATGCGGCGGTGCTGCTGCTTTTTCCCGATGCGGTCATGACTGCGCTGTTCGGGGCGGAGTTTGCCGGCCAGGGGCTGGCCATCGCCCTTCTGATGGCCGGGACACTTACCCAGATCGCCCTGGGCGCCAACGGTATCCTGTTGACCATGCGCGGGGACGAAGCCCGGAATTTCCATATATTATGTCTGCGCGTGACCCTGTTCCTGATCGGCTCGGCCTGCCTTGTGCCGCTGCTGGGATATCCGGGCTTTGTCCTCATGTTTGCCGTCTCGATCCTGCTGCAATCGCTGCTCAACCGCGTCGCGGCCGACCATCTGCTGCGCGCGGAGGGGGCATGACCCGACCTGCCGGAGATCTGGACATGCTGATGGGGCGCGTGCAGGAGCGCGCCGAGGTCTGCCATGTCATCACCGGGCTCGAGACCGGCGGGGCCGAGCGATCGCTGTACCTGCTGCTGCAGGGCGAGGTCGGGCGCCTGTTCCGTCACCGGGTGATCTCGCTGACCGGGGCAGGCAGCTATGGCGCGATGATCCGTGATCTTGGCATACCGGTGACCGCGCTTGAGATGCGGGGCAGGCCATGGCGGCTTCTGCGTCTGCGGCTTTCGCGGATGATCGGGCATCCGGCGCTTGTGCAGGGATGGATGTATCACGGCAATATCGCCGCCAGCCTGGCGGGATGGCGGCGCGCGCGCGTGGTCTGGAACATCCGGCACAGCCTGGAGGATCTCGCGGGAGAGAGCCCCGGCACGCGGCGGGCCATTGCCCTGAGCGCGTGCCTGTCACGCAGGCCCGACCGCATTCTCTACAATTCCCATCAGGCCCGGGCGCAGCATGAGGCGTCTGGCTTCAGCGCCACCGCCGCTCAGGTCATCCCGAACGGGATCGATGCGACGGCTTTCGCCCCCGATGCCGCAGCGCGGGGGCGGCTGCGTCGCGAACTGGGGCTGGGTCAGACCGATACCGTGCTGTGTCATGTGGGCCGGTGTCACCCGGTCAAGGGTCACAAAATCCTCATGGACGCGGTGTTGCCCCATCTGCGGGCATATCCCGACCTGCATCTTGTCATGGCGGGGGCGGGCGTCAGCTATGACAATTCCGCCCTGGCCGCCCCGATCTCCGAAAATCTGCGTATGCAGGTCCATCTTCTGGGCGAGCGCCGGGATATCCCCGATCTGATGGCGGGGTCGGATCTCTTTGCGCTGCCGTCGCTGTCGGAAGGGTTTCCAAATGTGCTGGGCGAGGCGATGGCCGCAGGGCTGGCAGCGGTGGCAAGCGATGTCGGCGATTGCGCGCGGGTTCTGGGGCAGACCGGCCGGATCGTGCCGCCGCGCGACAGCCAGGCGCTGAGCGCGGCGATTGCCGCGCTGCTGGAGGCCCCCGACCAGCGCCGCGCCCTGGGGCAGGCCGCGCGGCGCCGGGTGGTGGCCGAATACCCGCTGGACCTGTCACAGCGCAGCTATGCCGATCTTTACCGCGCACTGCTGGCGCCTCGCGAGGTGTAGGGTATGTGCGGCATTTTCGGATATTGGTCCGATTATCACGCGCCGTCAGGGGAACTGCTGACCCGGATGGCCGATCCGATCCGGCAGCGCGGCCCGGACAGCGCCGGAACCTGGTGCGACACCGGGGCCGGGCTGGCGCTGGGACATCAGCGGCTGGCGATTGTCGATCTGAGCCCGGCGGGGCATCAGCCCATGCTCTCGGACCGGTATGCGCTCAGCTATAACGGCGAAATCTATAATCACCGCAGCCTCCGCGATGCGCTGATCGCCGAAGGGGCGCAGCGGGCCTGGGCCGGGCAGTCCGATACCGAGGTGCTGCTGGCCGCCCTGACCCATTGGGGGCTTGCGCGCACGTTGGGCCAGTTGGACGGCATGTTCGCCTTTGCCCTCTGGGACCGGCAGGCGCGCCGTCTGACATTGGTGCGGGACCGGTTGGGGGAAAAGCCGCTTTATTACGGCTGGGTTGCGGGTGCGTTGGTTTTTGGCTCGGAACTGGCCACGCTCATGAGATTTCCGGGCTATTCCCCTGAAATAGAGCCTGAAGCCATGACGCTTTATATGCGTCACGGCTATGTGCCCGACCCGTATTGCATCCAGGCGGGTGTGCAGAAACTGCGCCCCGGCCATAGCGTGACAATCACCGCCCCGTCCGAGCGGGCAGAGCCACAATGCTATTGGGACGCGGCCCGCTTTGCCCGCGCGCCCGACAACGAGATCACAGCGGATGAGGCGCTGGAGCAGTTCGACGCCCATCTCAGGCGGTCGGTGGCCCGGCAGATGGTGGCGGATGTGCCGGTGGGGGCGTTCCTGTCGGGCGGCTATGACAGTTCGCTGGTGGCGGCCGCGATGCAGGCGCAGTCGGCCCGCCCGATCCATACGTTCACCATCGGGTTCGAGGCGGCGGAATTCGACGAGGCCCCTCATGCCCGCGCGGTGGCGCAGCATCTGGGCAGCGCTCATACCGAGCTCTATGTCACAGCGCAGGACGCGCTGGACGTGGTTCCGCATCTCGCCAGGGCCTGGAGCGAGCCTTTTGCCGACAGTTCGCAGATCCCGACCTGGCTGGTCAGCGCATTGGCCCGCCAGCATGTGACGGTCAGCCTGTCGGGCGACGGCGGGGATGAGCTGTTTTCCGGCTATGGCCGCTATCGTCTGGCAGACCGTCTGCGGGCGCGCCTGTCCTGCATGCCGGGGGCCATGCGCAGGATCGGGGCCGCCGCGCTGCGTCTGGCCCCCGGCCACGCGTTTGAGACCGCGCAGGCCCTGCTGCCCGCTCACAGGCGCGTGGCCCATCTGGCGGATCGCCTACCAAAACTAGCGCAGGTGGTCGGGGCGGATGGCGATATCGGGCTCTATCAAGGGCTGATATCGCTTTTGCCGGATGGGCCTCCGGTGCTGAGGGGCGGTTATGCGCCGGTCTCGGTGATCGAGCCGTTCGAGGCGTTGGTATCAGAAATCGGGTTTTCCAACACGCTGATGCTGGCCGATCTTCGGACCTATCTGCCCGGTGATATCCTGACCAAGCTTGACCGCGCCAGCATGGCCCATAGCCTGGAAAGCCGGGTACCGCTCCTGGATCATCATCTGGTGGAATTTGCCCTCGGCCTGCCGCTGTCGCTCAAATATCGGGGCGGGCGGTCGAAATGGCTGCTCAGGGAGCTGACCCACCGCTACATTCCGGCAAACATCATGGACCGCCCGAAACAGGGCTTCAGCGTGCCGGTCGAGGCGTGGCTGCGGGGCCCGCTGCGCGACTGGGCCGAGGCGCTTTTGTCGGAAGACGCGCTGGCCCGCAGCAGCGTTTTCGATCCGGTTACGGTGCGGCGGCTCTGGTCCGAGCATCTGTCCGGGCGGCGGCGCCGGCAGGCCCCGCTCTGGTCCATCCTGATGTTTCAATCCTGGAGAGAGCAGACATGGACACCCTGAGACCGCCGCATCTTCTGTTGGTGGTGAACCACCTTCCGTTTCTGGCCTCGCATCGTAGAGAGATCGCGCTGGAAGCGCTGAGGCAGGGGTATCGCGTCAGCATCGCCTGTCCGGACGATCCGATGATGACGCAGTTTGCAGACGACTGTTTCGAGATGCACGGAATCCGCCTCAGCCGGGCCCGGATCTCGCCGGTTTCCGAGGTACAGAGCCTGATTGGCCTTGTCCGCCTATTCCGGCAGATACGTCCGGATGTGGTGCATCTGATCACCCCGAAACCGGTGATCTATGGCGGGCTTGCGGCGCGCGCGTCGGGTATTCCCGTGCTCGCCGCCATTTCCGGTCTGGGCCATGTCTTTGCGGGGCAAAGCCTGCGCCAGCGGGTGCTCAGGCGCATTGCGCGCCTGGCCTATCGCGGGGCGCTCAACCACCCGCGCTGTCGCGTGGTCTTTCAGAACAGCGACGATCTCAAGGTTTTCCGGGATGCCGGGATTATGGACAAGGCACAGACCGCTCTCATTCCCGGCTCCGGCGTCGATCTGACCCGCATCCGGCCCCAGCCCCTGTCGGACGGTCCGCCCGTCGTGCTGCTGCCCGCCCGCATGTTGCGCGCCAAGGGTGTGCCGGAATTTCTGGATGCTGCCGAGGTTTTCCGGACGCGCGGGCACGGGGCCGTGTTCCGCCTGTTGGGCGATCCCGACCCGATGAATCCAACCAGTCTGACACGGGATGAGCTGGAGATGGCGGCCCGGGCACCCAATGTGGAGTGGCGACCGTACAATGCGGATATGAACGCGGAACTGGCGCAGGCGCATCTGGTGGTGCTGCCCTCCTCTTACCGCGAAGGCCTGCCCAAGACGCTGATCGATGCCGCCGCTGCCGGACGCTCCGTGGTGACCACGGATCATCCCGGCTGCCGCGACGCCATTCTTCCCGGCGAGACCGGGCTTCTTGTCCGGGTCCATGATGCGGCGGGCACCGCCCGTGCAATTGCAGAACTGCTTGACGATCCGGACCGCCTGCGCGCCATGGGGGCCGCCGCGCGCCTTCATGCGGAGCGGGTCTTTGACATCGACCTGGTGGTGCGCCGTCACTGCACCTTTTATGCCGAGCTTTGCGGGTCCGGGCCCACCCCCCATCAGGAGCAGTCAACCGCATGAAAATCGTCATCACCGGGGCCAGCGGGTTTGTCGGACAATTGCTGATCCCGCAGTTGCGGGACAGGGGCCATGATCTGCTGCTGGCGGGGCGCGACACGGCGAAGCTGCGGGCGCTTTTCCCCAACAGCGCCTGCTGCGACTATGCCGGACTGCCCGGCGCGGCGGGGGGGTATGACCTGCTGCTGCATCTGGCGGTGGTCAATTCCGACAGCGCGCTGCCCGACGAGGCAATGTTTCAGGCCAATGTCGATTTCACCTGCGAACTTGCCCGGCTGGCCGTTCAGGCGGACATCCGGCGATTTGTCAACGTTTCGTCGATCCATGCGCTCGACCCGCAGAACCGGTCTTCTTATGCGCGCAGCAAACGGCAGGCGGTGACCGAGCTGACCGCCATCAAGGGCATCGATGTCGAGACGATCTATCTGCCGCTGGTCTACGGCGCCCGATGGGCGGGTAGGTTGGCCGTGCTGAACCGGCTGCCGAAAGATGTGGCGCGGGGCGTGTTCCGGGGTCTCGCCGCGTTCAAACCCACCTGCCACGTGGCGCGGATCGCAGGTCATCTGACGGCTTCCGAACCGGGATCAGACGGGGTGATCCTGTGCGATGATATTGGCAAAAACAGCCTCTATACTGGCGGAAAGCGCTGTATGGATTTGACATTTGCCGCCTTGGTCCTGCTGTTGCTGTGGTGGCTTCTGCTGGCGGCTGCGGTGGTGATCCGGATGGAGACCAGAGGATCGCCGCTGTTCCGGCAAGCGCGGGTTGGCCGACAGGGCAGGGTCTTTACCTGCTACAAGTTCCGCACCATGCATCAGGGCACGGTTCAGGCGGGCACGCATGAGGTGTCGTCCGCGGCGGTCACGCGGGTCGGC
The DNA here is from genome assembly GCA_039028555.1 of Pseudomonadota bacterium. Taxonomy (GTDB): domain Bacteria; phylum Pseudomonadota; class Alphaproteobacteria; order Rhodobacterales; family Rhodobacteraceae; genus Thermohalobaculum. The sequence goes on from JBCCHW010000003.1 coordinate 20,826, forward strand.
GCGGTGCTGCGCAAGACCAAGCTGGATGAGCTGCCGCAGGTCTGGAACATCCTGCGCAATGAGATCAGCCTGATCGGCCCGCGCCCCGGTCTGCCGGTGCAGACCGGCCTGATCGCGGCACGCCAGGCGCGCGGAGTCCTTGCGGTCACACCAGGCATCAGCGGTCTGGCCCAGATCAACGATATCGACATGAGCGATCCTGCGCGCCTCGCGGAATGGGACGCGAAATATATCGCGTTGCGCTGTCTGGCGCTTGATGTGCGGATTGCGCTTGCGACCGCGCGGGGCAGGGGGCGGGGGGATCGCACCGGTGACTGACCGCCTGCCTGCCTCGCGCGCCACGACCCTGATGCTGCACGCCTATATCTGCTGGATCGTGCTGGGCAGCAGCCTGTTGCATCGGCCAACGCTCTCGCTTGCGATCGAGGCGGGGCTGCTGGGCCTGATATCTGTGCTGATCGGGCTGGAACGCCGAAAGCTCGATTTAGACCCTGTTTTTTTGACCTATATGTACCTCTTCCCCTGTATCATCCTGCTTTCCGGGATGATATCCGGCCCCAGCCCGGAATTGGCGGTATTTGTTGCCCAGGTCTGTGCCTGTTTCGCCGTGGTGCTCGTTCTGGCCAGCCGGGACAGACTGTCGCCGTTCCTGACCTCTTATGTCTGCGCGGGCCTTGGGCTGGGCGCGGTTGCCGCGATCAGCTGGGCCATGGGGTCGGTCCGGTATTTCGAGGCCGGGCGGCTGGCCATCTTTTTGGGGAACGCCAATGCAACAGGATATTTCTTTGCTGCGCTGATATTTCTGAGCCTTGCGGTGTTGCCCCGGGTACCAGGTGCACTGGCGGCGGGCCTGTCGCTTTTTCTGGTTGGCCTGTCCGGGTCGTTTGGAGCGGTGGCGGCGCTTCTGCTGGGCGGCCTGGCCTATATCTTCCTGTCCGGACGGCTGGTTCTTGCCGCGGCGCTGGCGCTGCCTGCAGGTGTTCTGATCCTGAGCGCGAGTACCTATGATCTGGCACAGCTGATGGCCAGCAGCGAGCTGAGGGCGTTTCGCCGGATCGGCACCGTGCTGCTGCTGGCGGAAAACGGCAATCTGGCACTTGGCGATCTGGGGTCGGGGGCGGATCGGCGGCATCTGTCCGATCTGTCCCTGAGCCGGATTTCCGGAACCTGGCATGCCAACCTGATTTCCGGTTTCGGCGCCGGGCAGTTGCCGGATTCGAACTTTCCCGGATATGCCCATAACGGCTGGCTGCGCCTGTGGTACGCAAATGGGCTGATCTCGGCCGTTCTCTACGCGCTGCCGTTTCATCTCGCTGTACTGATCTGTGCCCGGATGCGGAAATACTGGTGGGCCGCCGCTTGCCTCGTGCTTCTGGTCTTCTGGTATTCCACGCCGCTGCTCTATCTGCGCGGTGCGGTCTTTCCCATGCTCTTGGCCTGGGCCTGGTATTTCCGATCCTGCCAGCAGAAGATGCCAGACCCTATTCCCGCAATGCCCGATCCTTCACGCGGATAACGGGGCGGATCAGGTAGTCCAGCACGGTCTTGCGTCCGGTCAGGATATCGACCTCGGTGATCATGCCGGGGATGATCTCGACCGCGATGCCACCCCCATCCAGCATGGTGTTCTGGGTGCGGATTTCGATCACGAAGACCTCTTCCTCATTGCGGTCGGACCGCGTGATTGTGTCGGCCCCGATGCGGATGATCTCTCCGTCCAGACTGCCATAGCGCGAAAAATCATAAGCGGTGATCTTTACCTTCACCTTCTGGCCCGCATACAGAAACGCGATGTCGGCGGGCCGCACATAAGCCTCGACCAGCAGCGTGTCATCCAGCGGCACGATCTCGATCAGTTCCTCGCCGCTGCGCGCCATGCCGCCCAGCGTGCTGCGGTGGATGCGGTTGACGATACCGCGCATCGGCGCGCGTATCTGCGCACGGGCCGCGCGGTTTTCCAGCGCGGGCAGGGCGGGTTTCAGGGCCGCCAGCTCTGCCGTGGCCAGCGCCAGATCCGTCAGCGCCGCACTACGGAAGCGGCTGCGCTCGGCCCGGATGCGGTCATCGATTTCGGCCAGCCCCGATTGCAGGCGCTGCGTCACTGCTTCGGCCCGGGTCTTGCGGCCCTGCCACTCCGCCTCGCTGCGGCGCAGGGTCAGCAGGGTGGTGGCAGGCTCCATCCGGCGTTCGACCAGCGGGGCCATCATGGCGCGTTCCTCGGCCAGCACCTTGAGCGTTTCCGATGCCGTGACCCTGTCGGTCATACCCTCTTCATATTCGCGCTGCCGCTGCAGGCGCTGGCGTTCGAGGATGTCGATCTCGGCCTGCAATTCCGTCTGACGGCCCTGATAGAGGGCCGTTTCCGAGCGCACCACATCGGGGGCGTCACGGATCAGCGCGGCGTCGAACTGCAGCGCCATGCCATCGATTTCGGCCTGCAACCGCTCTACCCGCGCCATCAGGCCAAAGGCGCGCTGCTGTTCCTGGCCAAGCTGGCTGTCCAGCAAGGTGCCGTCCAGCTCCATCAAAAGCGCGCCCTGTTCGACCACCTGCCCTTCGCGCGCATGCAGCGTCTGCAGGACGCCCGGTTCAGTGGCCTGGATCACCTGTATATCGCCCGAGGGCACGATGCGCCCGTCCGCGCGGGTGACATCGTCGATCTCGGTGCGGTGCGCCCAGAGGCCGGCCACAATGATGAACAGCACGATCACTCCCAGCAACAGCGAACCTCGCAGGGGGGATCGCCCCCGCATCTCACGCGCGAGTTGCTCCAGATCAGGATGCCGCGACATTCAACCGTCTCGCGGATGGGGGAACATGACGTGCCAGCAGGCTTTTGGGGCCATCGGCACCGACCCTGCCATCTTCGATCACGATGACCCGATCGACCAGATCCACAAGGCTGGTGCGGTGGGTGATGATGACCGTGGTTTGATCCGCCGCTTCCCGTTTCAGCCGCCCGATCACCGCCGCCTCGGTCTGCACATCCATTGCGCTTGTGGGTTCGTCCAGCAACAGCACGGGCGGGCGGCCGATAAGCGCGCGCGCCAGCGTGATCGCTTGGCGCTGACCCCCCGACAGCCCGTCACCCCGCTCCCCCAGTTGCATGTCATAGCCGCTGGGATGGCGCGCGACGAAATCCTCGACCCCGGCGATGCGGGCGGCATCGACCACCTCTTGGTCCCGGGGCCGGGTTGCCCCGATGGCAATGTTGTCGCACACGGTTCCCGAGAACAGCCACACATCCTGCAAAACTGAGCCGATATTGCGGCGCAGATCGCCTGGGTCGATCTGGCGGATGTCCAGACCGTCCATCATCACCGCACCCGAACGCGGCTGGTAGAGCCCCAGCAGCAGCCGTGCGATGGTGCTTTTGCCCGAACCGATCCGACCCAGAATGGCCACTTTTTCACCGGGGTTTATGGTGAAGGACACCCCTTTGAGCGCATCCTCCATCTGATCGGGATAGGCAAAATGCACATTGTTGAAGGTGATGCGCCCCTCCAGTTTCGGACGGCTGATCCAGCTGCGCCCCTCGGGCCGTTCGCTGTCGGACCGCATCAGCGCATCAAGGTTGCGATATGATGTCCGCGCCTGATTGAGCCTTGTCAGGGTCTGCGCAAGCTGCCCCAGCGGGGCCAGCGCGCGACCGGTCAGGATGACGGAGGCGACCAGCGCGCCCATGCTGGCCTCACCCGCGGTGATCAGGAAGACGCCATAAAAGACGATCAGAACCTGTGCGGCCTGCTGGGTGAACCCGGTCAGGTTCAGCGCGAATTGGCTGACCGCGCGGCTGCGCAGCCCATGGGCGGACTGACGTTCGATCGCCTCGTCCCAGCGCGCTCGCATCTGCCGTGCCGCGCCGGTGGCCTTGATGGTTTCCAGCCCCGAGACGGTTTCGACCAGCACGCTTTGTTTTGATTGACCATCGGCAAAGCTGCGCTCGGCCAGACGTGACAGCAGCGGCTGTACCGCCAGCCCGGTCAACAGCACCACCGGCACCGCCAGCGCCGGCACCAGCGCCAGCGGCCCGCCGATCAGAAAGATCACACTGACAAAGAGCGCGATGAACGGCAGGTCGACCACCGCCACAAGCGTGGCCGAGGTAAAGAACTCACGCAGGGTTTCGAACTCGCGCAAGGTATTGGCCATGGCCCCGGTTGAGCCTTGCCGCGCCGCGATCCGCATGGTCAGCACCTGATCGAAGATGCGTCGCCCCATCAAAAGATCAGCACGCTGACCGGCCCTGTCGATAAAACCCGCGCGCAGCATCTTGATCAGGAAATCAAACCCCAGCGCCAACCCGACCCCAAGCGTCAGGGCAATCAGCGATTCCGTCGCCTCATTCGGCAACACCCGGTCATACACGATCATGATGAAAATCGAGGTGGTCAGCCCCAGAAGATTGGCCAGCACCGCTGCCAGCACCACCTGGCTATAGGCCCAGCGATTGGCCCCGAGCGCCGACCAGAACCAATGCCCGCGCCGATCTTCGGCAGGGGCCGTGATGTCTTCGCGATATTCGCGCCGGAACAGGATCGCATAGCCGGTGTAGATCTTGGCGATCTCCGCCTCGGGCAGTTCGCCGATACCCTCACCCAGATCCGGATCGAAAATCAGCAGATCGCCCGTCCGCGTGCGCCCGTGACAGACCACCGCGCGCTGCCCGTCGAGCAACAGGATCGCGGGGATCAGCGTGGCGTCGAACGCCTTGAGTTTGCGGGCCCCGAACCCGGCCTGCAGACCAGCGCGCTGCGCGGCGGTGATCGCATCGCGGATCGTCAGGTCGCCTGAAAGACTGGATTGGGCCGCCTGCAGCGCCGCCAGCGTCAAAGGGCGGTCCAGCGTCTCGCCCACGTTTTGCAGGCACTGTTCAAGCGCGGTGATCGCATCGGATGTCCCGGTCACGAGGGGGCCTCCCAACCAGTCAGAGAGATGCCGAACACGTCCAGAATATCGCCCGTCAAGCTCAGTGCCGCGTAATTGGTCAAAAAGAAATTCTGCTCGGCCAGGATCAGGCTTTCCTGCGCGATCACATAGTCGCGCTGCGCATCAAGGATTTCGATCAGGCTGCGCCGCCCGACAGTGAATTGTTCGAAGGCGGCATCGACGCTGTCGGCATTGGCACTGGCTGCGATCCGGGCCGCACGCAACCGTTCGGCCCCGGCCTTCTGGTCCGAACGAATGAACCCCAGTTCACGCCCGATCTCGCGCGTCAGACGCTCGCGCTCATAGACGGCCTCTTCCACACGCGCCTCGGCCGCCTTGATGGCGGCGCGGCGCTGGCCCGTGGTGTCGAGATCGAAATTGAGAGCCAGATCCGCCTCGAAATGCGCATCGCGGTCCCGGTCCTGATTGCCGATGACGCCAGCAATCAGGCTGGGATTGCGGCGTGCGATCGCGGCGGCCAACTCGGCCTCGGCGGCTTTCAGGCTGGCGCTGGCCCGGCGCACCTGCGGACTGTCCGCCACGATTTCACCATCGCTGCGGGTCAGGGGCGGTGCGGGTTGCGGGGTGGGCAGGGTGCCCACCGGAGCGGCGCTGAAGATTTCGCGAAACCGCGCCTCTGCCCGGTCAAGCCGGGCGCGGGCATCGGCGGCAAGCGTGCGGGCATCGGCCATGCGCGATTGCGCGGCCAGCAGATCGGCATTCGATCCGGCGCCGCTGGTGGTGCGGGTGCTGATCTGGCGCTCAAGCGTCTCATGTGTTTCGACATTGCGGCGTGCGATCTCCAGCAGTTTGCGCTGATTCAGCACCATGACATAAGCCTCGATCGCCTCAAGCGTGGTGGCGGCGGCGATTTGCAGTTGGTCGCCCCGGCTCTCCAGCACGCGGGCGCGGGCGGCGGTCAGGTCGCCGGTGGCCGCGCCGCCGTCATAAACCAGCTGAGAGATACGCAGATAGGGCGAAACAGTCGCAACATTATTGTCCAGCCGGTTGGTGCGGGCATTGGCCCCGACAGAGAGCTGCGGCCGGAAGGCCCCGCGCGCCGCATCGGTCTCGGCCTCGGCCGCGCGGATGCGGGCGCTGCTTCGGGCGAGGCTGGGGCTGGTATGAACCGCCTGTGTGATCTGCCGACCAAAAGCGCTTTGCGCAAGGGCACCATCCGTTCTGGTAGCACCCGCCCCGGCGGTGCCGCTGGCAAAAGACGCCTCGACCCCGGTCAGATCAGGGGCCTGCGCGCAGGCGGCGGCCAGAAACAGCAGCGCGGCAGCCATGATGGCTTTGAGCAAAGCGACCCCACCGCTACACATGGCGGCTTTCCTGATAGCCGACGCCATATTCGGCGCCGGACAAATCGTCGGCAGCCCGGGCCAGGGCGCAAAGAAACCCATCCAGCCCCGGAGCAGGGGGCTGTTTCATCGATTCAGAAGGACCCGCAGCCTGCACCTCGGCCTGATACAGCCAGTGACAATGATGCAGGGACACCTGATGCGCGTGGACCAAGCGCAGAGCCCCGCTGCGCAGCAGAAGCGCGGCCTGAGACTCTGGCAGGGTAGTGAGTTTCGCCAAATCGATGCCAAGCCCCCCGCCGGGCAGGGCCACGCCTTCATAGGCAGGCAGGGGCGTGAACAGCCCCATCGTATCAAGGGTCGCGCAGAGCGCAGCGGTTTCCAGCGCCGCCCGTTCGCGCGCGCGAAAGAATTGCACTACGGCGGTCAGGCCGGGGGCTATGGTTCCGTCGGGCAGGAAAAACCGCTCATCGCGCGGGTCGGCAGTGATCAACCCGCTGGCCTCGTCCACCAGCAGGGCCATCTCATCCTGCTGCCCGCTGGGCTGCGCATGAAACGGGTGACCACGCAGGGCGGCGGGCACATAGCTGGCCCTCCAATGCCCCTGGGGCGCGACAAAGGGGCTGCCCTGTTCAGGTACCAGCGACAGCAGCGCAACAGGGCCGATCCCGGCACCGGTTCTGCGAAAAATGATGGGAAAGGCGCTCGCGGCCCGCAATATCTCTTCGCCCACAACCGGCGCCTCCGTCAGGGGGCGGGCAAAGTCAAACGAGGTGAAACGCTGCCAGAACCGGTTGCCATGCCGCTCTCGGCTGATTGGAAAAAGGCCCTTCTGTGCCATCGCTGCCCCATCTACGGTTCGGCCGGTACGCCACACCAAGGATGGCGCACCGGAAAGTGTCAGTCCCCGCTCAGGCCGATGCGCCGGTCGGATCGGTGTGCAGAATATTGTCGGGGGTCAGCCCGCTCAGATCATCAAGACCGGTGAAGTTGGACATGATCTCGGCCGAGGCCGTATCGGGGGCCGAAAAACTCACCCGCGCCAGCACGCTGTCCGTGCCATCGCTGGCTATCACATAGAAGACATCGCCCGCATCGGTGCCGATCAGGGTTTCGGCCGCATCGGCCACGGTGCCCGCCGCCAGATCGCTTAACGCAGTGGAGAAGGCGACCACGCCGGTATCCGTGCCGATCGCAGCGCCGCTGGCCAGCACTTCCACATTTATGCCCGTGCCGCGCAATGTTGACGGATCGAGCCCGCTGAACATCAGCGCGTCACTGATTTGCGCCTCCGGCCCAAGAGTGAAACCGGTCACCACATCAACGCCATTGGCCGCCGGGTCAGCCTCGAACACCACCACATGACGCCCGCCCTCGGAGATATCGATGCTGTCATCGCCACCGGCACCCCGGATGACATGATCCGCATCCGCGGCGGTCAGGATGTCCGCCGCGGCACTGCCGAATTGCAGGGTCGTGGGGCCCCCATCGGGTGTCGTCACGCTGAGCACGATCGGCTTGCTGGCATCCTGTATTGTCATCGTGAATGTGACGAGCGGCGCAGAGAGATCGCCAAAGCTGGTGGCAGCACCGCCGAAACTGATCGTGTTCGCGCCGACCGGATTGGCGAGGAACAGGTCGAAATCGCTGTTGGCATTGACCGACCCAGCATCGAACATGGCGATCGTCGGGTCGAACTCCATCTGAGCCGTCACCGCCAGCCCGCCCGAGACATCCCGGCCAGGGTCGGCAAACATCGCAAATGTCACGGTCGACCCGCTGCGCCCGGTCTCGGCAATGACATACGCACCCGGCACATGCGCCACGACCGCATCGCTGACAGGCAGCGGATCGCGCCCGCCCGAGACGGTCGCGCTGGCGGCAAATATCAGATCATCGCCTGCATTGATGGCAGCAAACTGCGCGGCGGACACCGCCAGGGACCAGGTTCCGTCTGCGGCCGCGGCGGCGCTGCCCACGCTCCCCCCATTCAGGGTCACGTCAACCGTCTGTCCTGCGGCCAGCCCCTGCGAGCTGCCCGATATGGTGATCCCGCTGGCTTTGGCAGAGGCAAGCGACAGCGCGTCGTTTTGACCGACGTCATTCAGGCTCAGAACCGGTCGGAAATCGGTGGTGAGTGTGGTGCTGGCCGGGGTCGCGGGGTTGCCCGCCGCATCGCTGGCGCTGGCGGTGAGAGGAAAGCTCGACAGATCAGCCAGGGCACCCAGATCGGCTGCGGGAATGTCGACGCTCCAGACGCCGCCCGATGCCGTGGCCATGTAAGTCTGGCCATTGAGGGTGACAGTAACGCTCTGACCATCCTCGGCACTTGTGGTGCCGGATACGGTCAGATCCGCCGCACGCTCGGCCACATCCAGCACCGCGCCCACCGGTAGTGCATCCAGAGCCACATCGGGTGCCGTGAAATCGGTGGTAAACCCGCTGGTGGCCCGGCCGATATTGCCCGCCGCATCCGCGATATCAGCCCGGACCGTATAGCTTTCTGCATCCTGCAGGGCACTGAGACCCGCCGCCGGGAGGGCGAGCGACCAGGTTCCGCCCGTGGCCGTGGCCAAGCCGCTGGCATCCACCGTGCCATCCGGCCGGGCAAGCGAGACCAGAACCTGCGCCCCATCCGCCGCATCCGTGGTGCCACTGATGGTCAGGTCGATACCTTGCTCGGCAGCATTCATGACAGCCCCTGCGGATAAGGCATCCAGCGTCACCGCAGGGGCCGTGAAATCGGTGGTAAACCCGCTGGTGGCCTGCACCGCCGGGTTGCCGGCTGCATCCGACACATCCACCGTGAGTGAAAAGCTGCCCGCATCTGCCAGCGCGCTCAGATCGGCTGCGGGAATGTCGACGCTCCAATTGCCGCCCGACACGATACCTGCATAGCTCTGCCCGTTCAGGGTGACGGTGACGCTCTGCCCGTCTTCGGCAGTGGTCGTACCCAGAACGGTCTGCTCGGTATCCCGTTCGACCGCATTCAGCACCGGGCCATCCAGAAAGGACGTGATTGTCAGCGTTGGCGGCGTCACATCCTTGGCCAGTGCAACATTGGCCTGCGGAGCCACCAGCCCATCCGCGTCGGTCACATCCGCCGTCAGGCTGAAACTCCCGCCATCTGCCAGCGCACCCAGATCGGCAGCGGGGATGGCGACATTCCAGGTGCCGCCCGTGACCGCGCCGGTATAGGTCTGCCCATTCAGGGACACGGTAACCAGACGCCCATCGGTTATATTGCCCGTTGTGCCCGAGACCGTCAGGTCCGATGTCACCTCAACCGCATTCAGAACCATCCCCACGGAAAGCGGCGCGATGGCCACCGATGGGCCTGTCAGATCGACCGGGACCGAGGCTGCGGCCGGGCTTGCCGGGTTGCCAGCCGCATCGCTGACACCAACGCTGACCGCCACCGGCGTCCCGCTGCTCAGCCCCGCCAGATCGGCGGCGGGTACGGTCACGGTCCAGATGCCGCCACTGGCAGTGCCGGTATAGTCCTGACCGTTGAACGAGACCGTGACGCTCTGACCATCCTCGGCCGTGGTGGTGCCGTCCAGCGTCAAATCCCGGGTCTGATCGATCAGATCAATCGTCCCGCCGGCAACCGGATTCAGCGTGATATCCGGTGCGCTGAAATCGGTGTCAAAACTGCTGCTGGCCTGCACTGCCGGATTTCCGGCAGCATCGGCGACATCCGCCGTCACCGCAACCGTCACGCCATCGCTCAGCGTGGCCAGATCGCCCGCAGGCACCGTCACATTCCAGACTCCGCCCGAAACAGTGCCGGTATAGCTCTGCCCGTTCAGGGTGATGGTGACGATTTGCCCGTTTTCCGCATCGCTGGTGCCCGAGACGGTCAGGTCGGTGCCCTGTTCGGCCACGCTCATCACCGCGCCATCCGAGAATCCGGTGATCGCAAGCACAGGCGGCACCGTATCGATGGTGAATGTGGCCGTCCCGTTCGACAGTTCCTCGCCCATGGCATCCAGATGAGAGACCTGAACCGCCACCACGCCCTGCGGCAGAGCCGCAGCCTCACCCGGTGTCAGCGACAGTGACCAGCTGCCGTCACCGGCTGGTGTCACTGCCTTGGTCAGCGATCCGATGGTAACGGTGACCGAGGCCGTATCTTCCGGCGCAGGTTCATTGGTGCTGGCGCTGCTGATCCCCGACGCCTGCACCGCGCTCAGGTTCAGTGTCGGAGGCGGGGGTGGAGCAGGCGCGGGCTCGTCCCCGCCACCGCCACCACCGGCCCCGGCCGCAGCGCCGGCCAGACCGATACCCGCCAGCGCGGCCCCGACCCCGCCAATCCCGCCGCCAGCCCCGGCCGCAGCGCCCGCACCTGCGGCCTGAAAGCCAAGCTGCGCGATGTCCTGCGCCGCCTCTTCGGCAATCAGGATCACACCACTGTCCTGAACCTGAACATCCTGTGCCGCCACAATCACGGTCTGCCCGTTCGTCAGCTTGAGCTGGGCATCGCCATTCCCCAACAGCCTAGCCGACCGCACGCCCGGAACCGCTTCGACATATTGAAACGCGCCCTCATCAGGGTCCGCCTGAGCCAAAGCGGGCAGCGCCATCAGGGTGCTGCCAAGGCCCATCAGGCCCCAGCGGCGCATTTTCCTGTCGATCCATCTGCGAATGAACGCGCGGCGCCCCCCATCTCCGTCTATAGACTCTGTATTTTCGGATCTGGAAACCGATCTCCAAGACATGTCTCGCCTACCTTTCCACCGCGGATCGATCTTTAAAAATTGAGTTAAGGTGAGACCAAAGACCCTGATCTGACCACAATTCCTGCCCCGGCTTTGCCGTGCCTCTGTTCCAAAGTTCCGCAGGTGTGGGTGATCGGGACATCGGGATGCTTCGGTTCAGTGGAATAGCGGCTACAGGGACCGCCGGGTTTGATACGGGTATCGGCGATCTCACTTTAAAAACGTTTAATGGGGACACGTATCTCTACAGCGCGTCTGGCAGCGGCGGCGGCATCGTCGCCTGGCGGCTGAGCGCAGGCAGCGCCCCGGTCCGCCATGACGATCAGGTTTTTGCCGACTCCATTTCCGCTCTGGTGGCGCGCAAACTCATGCCGGTGACGCTGGCGGGCACCGATCACCTGGTTCTGGATGTGGACACCGCCACCGGGCTGGTCAGCTATGATCTGGCGACCAGCGGCCAGATCGGCGCGCTACAGGAAACCGCGGGCCTGAACGGCGGGGGCGATATCACCGCGCTGACACAAGCCTCGGACGGACTGAACGATTTCGTGGTGATCGTCCATGACACCACCGACCGGATCGTCACGTATCGCATTGGCGGGGATGGCAGCCTCAGCCCGACGGACAGTTGGGCCGGGCAGGCGGCGCAGATGCAAGCACTCGGGGTCGGGGGCAGCCAGTTTGTCATTGCCACCGATACAGTCAATGGCAGCGTGCTGGCCTATCGGCTGGATATGGCAAGCGGAACCCTGAGCCCGCCAGACACTCAAGGCGCGGATCAGGGGCTGGGTATGAACACCCCTACCGCGCTCGAAGTGGTCGAGGCCCACGGGGCGAGCTGGGTCATCGTCGCCGCTTCGGAGAGCAACTCGATCAGTGTCCTGCAGCTTGGGGCTGACGGGCAACTGACCGCCACGGATCATCTGCTGGACACTCTGGGAACCCGGTTTGAAAAGGTGCAGGATCTGGCACTGGTCCAGGCTGGCGACCACGTCTTTGTGGTGGCGGGTGGCGGTGATGACGGGCTCAGCCTTTTTACCCTGACCCCACAGGGAAAGCTGGTTTATCTCGACAGTTTTGCCGACACATTGCAAAGCGGGCTGCAAAATGTCGCGGCGTTGGAGGCCGCCAGTATCGGCACCGAACTGCAAATCTTCGCCACCTCGCAGGAAGAGGCCGGGATCACCCAGATGACCGTGGCGCTGGATAATCTGGGTGCAGCGGTCCAGGGGACCGGTGCCCTGAACGGCACCGCTGGCGACGACATGCTCAGCGGCGGAACCGGGGCGGCAACGATTACTGGCGGGGCCGGGAATGACATTCTGATCGCCGCCACCGGGACCACCGCCATGACCGGCGGGGCGGGGGCGGATATTTTCGTGATGCGCGCAGGCAGCGGCGAAACCACAATCACCGATTTCCAGGCCGGGACCGACCGGCTGGATCTGTTCGATTTCCCGCTGCTGCGCAATCTGGACCAGCTTTCCGTCACCTACACCGCGCAGGGTGCACAGCTGCAGTATCAGGGCAATACGGTCACGATCCGGTCCGAGAGCGGCACCACACTGGACATCTATGAGATATTTCCCGACGGCCTGACCGGACCCGATCATGTTCCCCTGATCGAAGAGGGCGGCGCAACCGGCGGCGGGTCCCCCGGTGTGGTCGGGCAGATCACCGTGACCTCGGACGGGCCCAATCCCGGTCTCAGCGATGCAGAGATTCGCTTTACACCCGATGGCGGAGCACTGCTGACCGCGCTGGCCGACGCCCAGGGGCAGTTCGATCTGGCCCTGCCGCCAGGATCTGCCCCGGGGCGGCTGGAGATCGTCAAATCCTACTCCACCGCCAGCGCCGAGATCACCGCACTGGATGCGCTACAGGTCCTGCGCCTGGCTGTCGGGCTTGACCCGACCTGGGGAACGGCGGCCCCCGAAAATCTGATCGCAGCCGATATCACCCGTGACGGCAGCATCACCGCGCTCGACGCGCTTGAGGTGCTGAGGGCAGCAGTGGGGCAGCAGGGCGGCCACATTCCGGAATGGGTCTTTGTCGACGCCGATGCGGACCTGTCAGGCATCACGCCCGGCGCGGTGACCTATCAGACCGGAGCCGCCATCACCGCCGCGGATGGCAGCTTCAGCACCGACATGACCTCGATCCTGCTGGGGAATATGATCGATCTCTCATAATCTTCGTTATGGTAAATCAAACACTAGAAACGCCATGCCGGGCACCGCGTCTGGCTCGACATCTTCCTATGCCTGACGCAACTCCTCCGCATCACGGGCAAGAAACCAGTCATAGGTCTGGCGGATGCCGTCTTCCAGTGGGATTGAAGCCGCCCAGCCCAGGCGGGACAGGCGCGAGACATCCATCAGCTTGCGCGGTGTGCCATCGGGCTTTGTGCTATCGAACACCAACCGACCCTGAAACCCGGTGACCTGCGCCAGCATCCCGGCCAGATCGCGGATCGTGACATCGGTGCCCGAGCCCACATTGATATGGCTCAGCATCTCCTGCGTCTCGCGGCGATAGGTTTCGAGATCGAGGTCCAGTACAAAAAGCGCCGCCGCGGCCATATCATCCACATGCAGAAACTCGCGCATCGGTGTGCCGCTGCCCCAGATCACCACCTCGTCGGCCCCTGTCTGGACCGCCTCGTGAAAGCGCCGCATCAGCGCGGGCAGAACATGAGAATTCTCGGGATGAAAGTTGTCCCCCGGGCCATAAAGGTTGGTGGGCATGACCGAGCGGTAATCGCGGCCGTATTGACGGTTGTAACTTTCGCAGAGCTTGATGCCAGCGATCTTGGCGATCGCATAAGGCTCGTTTGTAGGCTCTAATATTCCGGTCAGCAGCGCCTCTTCCGCCATCGGCTGCGGTGCCTGTTTGGGATAGATGCAGGAGGATCCGAGTTGCAGCAATGTCTGCACCCCGGCGGCATGGGCCTGATGGATCACATTGCATTCGATCATCAGGTTTTCATAGATGAACTGCGCCGGATAGGTGTTGTTGGCAACGATCCCGCCCACTTTAGCGGCGGCCAGGATCACCTGATCGGGACGCTCAGTGGCCATGAACGCCGCGACCTGCGCCTGATCGGTCAGGTCCAGCTCGGCCGAGGTCCGCGTGATCAGTTCCAGCGCCTCGCCCGCCGCCTGCCGCGCCTGCAGGTGACGCAGGATCGCCCCGCCCACCATGCCGCGATGACCCGCCACATAGACCTTCATGCGTCTACCCCTCGACCGAGACCGGGACATCCATGCCATGTTCCTTCAAAAGCGCGTGGCGACGAGCGGTCTTCAGATCCTCGCGCACCATCTCGGCGCACATCTCCTGCACGGTGATCTCGGGCTCCCAGCCCAGCTTCTGCTTGGCCCTAGAGGGATCGCCCAGCAGCGTTTCCACCTCGGCGGGGCGGAAATAGCGCGGATCGATGCGCATCACCACGTCGCCCACATTCAGCGCCTTAGCGTTGTCGCCTTCAATGGCGGCGACGGTGGCGATCTCATCCGTACCCTCGCCGGAAAAGTCCAGCGTGATCCCCAATTCGGCCGCCGACCAGGCAATGAACTGACGTACGGAATACTGCTTGCCGGTGGCGATCACGAAATCTTCTGGCGCGTCCTGCTGCAGCATCAGCCACTGCATGCGCACATAATCCTTGGCATGGCCCCAATCGCGCAGACTGTCGATATTGCCCATATAGAGACAGTCTTCCAAGCCTTGCGCGATATTGGCCAGGCCGCGGGTGATCTTGCGGGTCACAAAGGTCTCACCCCGGCGCGGGCTCTCATGGTTGAAGAGAATGCCGTTGCAGGCATACATGCCATAGGCCTCGCGGTAATTCACCGCGATCCAGTAGGAGTAGAGCTTGGCCACCGCATATGGGCTGCGCGGGTGAAACGGCGTCGTCTCGCGCTGGGGGGTTTCCTGCACCAGACCGTAAAGCTCCGAGGTCGAGGCCTGATAGAACCGGGTTTTCTTTTCGAGCCCCAGAAAGCGGATCGCTTCCAGCAGGCGCAGCGTGCCCAGGGCATCCACATCGGCGGTATATTCCGGCGCCTCGAAACTCACCGCCACATGGCTCTGCGCGCCCAAATTATACACCTCGTCTGGCTGCACTTCCTGAATGATCCGGGTCAGGTTCGACGTGTCACTCAGGTCGCCGTAATGCAATTTGAAGCGGGCGCGATCAGTATGCGGATCTTCGTAGATGTGATCGACCCGGTCGGTGTTGAACAGCGACGCGCGGCGCTTGATGCCATGCACCTCATAGCCTTTTTCCAGCAGAAACTCCGCCAGATACGATCCGTCCTGCCCGGTGACGCCGGTGATGAGTGCGGTTTTCGCCATATGATCCAACCCGTTTTCCGCAGCCCGCAGGCTGCCCTGTCTGGTCTCCGGTCATACCTTCGGGGTCAATCCCAAGGCAACCGGCAAATGCCCTGCCCTGCGGCCGGCCAGGATGGCCTGATCATCGCCCCAAAACCCAGAGGATTATTCGGCAGCCCTTGCACTTGAGGTCAGCTCGCCCAGGTATTGGCTGAGGTCATCGCGCAGATCGTCGCGGGCCAGGGCAAAGGCCACCGTCGCTTGCAAAAACCCTGCTTTAGAGCCGCAATCGAAGCGTTGCCCGCGAAAACGGTACCCATAGACCGGGTTGCCCTGATGAATATCCTCGGCGATCGCGTCGGTCAGCTGGATCTCACCGCCCGCGCCCGATTTCATCCTGTTGAGGTTGCGCAGCACCGAAGGTGCCAGAATATAGCGCCCGATCACCGCCAGATTCGACGGCGCTTCACCCGCAGGGGGTTTTTCGACCATGCCTTTGACCGACACCACCTCGCCCTTGTCCTCGGACACGTCCAGCACCCCGTAAGAGCTGGCCTTTTCCGGCGGCACTTCCATCGCGGCCACCATATTGCCGCCTGTTTCGGCATAGGCCTCGACCATCTGCTGCAAGCAGGGTTTTTCCGCCGCAATCACATCGTCGGGCAGCATCACTACAAAAGGCTCATTGCCGATCAGCCGTCGCGCGCACCAGACGGCATGCCCCAGCCCCAGCGCCTTGTGCTGGCGGATATAGGCAATGGCACCGCTTTCCATATTGGTTGATTTCAGCGTCTCCAGAAGCTCGGTCTTGCCCTTCTTACGCAATTCCTGTTCCAGCACCGGAGCATGGTCGAAGTAATCCTCCAGCGCGTATTTGCCGCGCGAGGTGACAAAGATGAACTCCTTGATCCCGGCCGCGCGCGCCTCGTCGATGGCGTATTGCACCAAGGGCCGGTCGACCAGTGTCATGATCTCTTTCGGGACCGATTTTGTTGCCGGCAGGAACCGGGTGCCCAGCCCCGCGACCGGAAAGATCGCCTTGGTGACTTTGCGGGTCATCGTTCAACCTCGTTCATGATTTACTGCTACTCATTCTGCACAACCCGTGGGGGCATTTGGTCTGGTATATGCCGCAACGCGTTTTCCTACAATGGTCTCACCCAAGCGTGGCGGAGATCCCGCGCGCGTTGGGCACCAGGCTGTTCATCCGATCCAGATGCTCGGGCAGGCAGCGGGTCAGGAAATCATAGCGCCCGACCACCTCGGCCCGCGCGGCCGGACCTAGACGGGCATAGGCGCCGGGATTGGCCAGCACATCAATCACCTGATCGGCCAGCCGCCCATGATCAAAGAAATTCACCAGCATCCCGGTTTCGCCATGGGTCACCGCCTCGCGCACCGGGGCGACATCGGAACTGACGATGGTGGCCTGCATCGCCATTGCCTCCAGCAGCGACCAGCTGAGCACGAAGGGCATGGTCAACGCGATATGGCAGCGGCTGAGCTGTACGATCCGGCAGTAATCCGCGTAAGACACCCGCCCCAGGAAATGTACCCGGCTCCAGTCGACCTGATCGCCCATCTCGGCCTCCATCTCGCCACGGAACCCTGCCGGATGGGTGCTTTTGCGCCCATAGGACACCTCGTTTCCGCCAATCACCAGCACTCGCGCATCAGGGCGTGCCGCCAGTATCTTCGGCAGGGCCCGCATGAAGATGTGAAAGCCCCGGGCCCGCTCCAGATTGCGGGACATATAGGTAAAGACCTCATTCTCACGGGTGAGTGGACGATCGAGCCGGCCGAGGCTGAGGCTGACGCGGGGGTCAGGTCTCAGCAAATCGGTGCGGATGCCGTCATGGCAGGTGTAGAGCTTCGAATGAAAGCTTCCGGGAAAGGTCATCTTCTGCCATTCGGTGGGGACATGACCCAGATCCACGGTCTGGATATTGGCAAAGGGCACCATGTTACGCGCATGGTTGAGGAAAGGGGCATGATCTGAAACAGGCTCATCCGGATCAAAGCCCACCAGACCGCCTTCCATCCGGTAGAAATATTCAAAGAAACCAAGGATCGGCACATCCGGCCAGATCTCCTTGAAGAAGGTCAGCTCGCCCCAGCCGGTATGGCCCAACACCAGATCGGGCTTGAACGCTTGCTCGCGTTCCAGCTGCCGTGCGGCCATTGCCGCACCAAAACCCGCACCGGCGGCCTCTTCCCAGACTTTGCTGAGGCCGTAAGCATCTGCCGCAGGTTTGTGATGCGGGCGATAAACGACCGACCGCACGCCTTTGATCTGCGGAGCCGGATCGCGCTGGGTCAGAAAGACTAGCTGGTGCCCATCTTGCGCGACCAGCCATTGCAGCAATTCCCGGTATTGGCCGGGCATGTTCTGATGCACAAAGAGAATATTCACGACAGCAATTGCGCCAGATAGCGGCCATAAGCGTTTTTGGCAAACATCTGCGCCCGCGCTTTCAGGTCTTCAGCGGTGATCCAGTCCTGTTCCCACGCGATCTCTTCGGGGCAGCCGGTCTGCAGCCCCTGGCGCTGTTCCAGCGTGCGCACGAAATTGCCGGCATCCAGCAAACTGCCATGGGTGCCGGTATCCAGCCAGGCATAGCCGCGCCCCATCGTCTCAACCCGCAACTGCCCCTCATCCAGATAGCTTTGCAGCAGATCGGTGATTTCCAATTCGCCCCGAGCCGAGGGTTTTACCTGTTTCGCCCGCTCAGGCGCGGTACCGTCAAGAAAATAGAGGCCGGTAACCGCATAATTCGAAGGGGGCTTAGTGGGCTTTTCGATGATCTCGCGCGCGCGGCCTGCGGTATCGAAATCCACGACACCATACCGCTCGGGATCGGCCACGTGATAGCCGAAGACGGTGCCGCCCTGCCCCTGCGCATCTGCCGCGGTCAGCAGTTTTGGCAGGCCGTGACCGAAGAACACATTGTCCCCCAGCACCAACGCGCTTGGGGCACCGTTCAGAAAGTCTTCGGCCAGGATGAAGGCCTGCGCCAGACCGTCAGGGCTGGGCTGCACCACATAGGTCAGATGAATGCCCCACTGACTGCCATCGCCCAGCGTGCGCTTGAACTGGTCCTGGTCCTGCGGTGTGGTGATGACGCAAATGTCACGAATGCCCGCCAGCATCAGCACGCTGAGCGGATAATAGATCACCGGCTTGTCATAGAGCGGCAACAATTGCTTCGACACCGCCATGGTGATCGGATAGAGCCGCGTGCCGCTGCCCCCTGCCAGAATGATCCCCTTGCGTGTCGTCATCGCCTCATACCTCTTGCAGAATATCGCGCAACCCGGCCCGCCAGTCCGGACGGGGGATATTAAAAACAGTCTCTAATAGGACGCAATCCAGCCGGGAATTCAACGGCCTAACAGCCGGGGTCGGATAGGCGCTGCTGGGGATATCCCTCACGGTGCAGTTCAGCCCGGCCTGCGCAAAAATCGCGCGGGCAAACCCGGCCCAACTCACATTCGGAGCGCCGGCGAAATGATAGACACCCGCCTTGCCAGGCTTCTCCGTCAGTTGTTGCGTCATCGCAAGACAGGCCGCCGCGATCGCGCGCGCCGGGGTTGGCCCGCCGACCTGGTCCGCGACGATGTTCAACTCCTTGCGCTCGGCCCCCAGCCGCAACATGGTTTTGACGAAATTATGCCCGTGCGCCGACACCACCCAAGAGGTGCGGACTATCCCATACGCCCCGCCCGCCGCCAGGATTGCCTGCTCGCCCGCCAGTTTGGAGCGCCCGTAAGCGCCCAAGGGCGCGGGCGTATCTTCGGGGTGCCACGGCGCCTCCCCTGCCCCGGAAAACACGTAATCCGTCGAAATGGAGACAAAAGGGATGCCCAGATCTGCACAGGCCTGTGCCATTTCCCCTGGCGCAGCACCATTGATCGCGGTGGCCAGCGCCTCGTCCTCTTCGGCGCGATCCACAGCGGTATAGGCGGCGGCATTGATCACGGCCTGCGGATATGCGCTACGGATCGCCTCAGCGCAGTCCCCCGGTTTCGACAGATCGGCCTCGGTTCGGTCCAGACAGGTCACGCCTTTATGGGCGGCCAGTTCCCGCGCCACCTGCCCCGTTCTGCCAAAAACCAGAACCTTCATTTATGCCCCCACCCTTCTTCTTGCAGCAAATACGCATACGCCCTGCGTGCTTGCGTGCCTACGGCGAGGATGTTTTCGCCCTGATGAAACATACGGGTCAGGCTTTGACCCCCAGCCGTTCTCCGACGCCCGAGCGGGTCTGCAGGGGGCGCCACCAATCCTCGTTGTCGAGATACCACTGCACGGTCTGCTCCAACCCCTGTTCCAGCGTCACAGAGGGCCGCCAGCCCAGTTCCTCGCGCATCCGGGTCGGGTCGATCGCATAGCGCAGATCATGGCCCGGGCGGTCCGTGACGAAGGAGATCTGATCGACATAAGAGGTCGCCTTGGGACGTTTCGCATCAAGGATCGCACAGATCATCCGGACCAGGTCGATATTGCGCACCTCATTCTCGCCGCCGATATTGTAGGACCGCCCCACCCTGCCCTTTTGAACCACCACCAACAGCGCATCGGCGTGATCCTCGACGTAAAGCCAGTCGCGCACATTTTCGCCCCTGCCATAAACCGGAATCGGCTTGCCCGCCAAGGCGTTCAGAATGACCACCGGGATCAGCTTTTCCGGAAAGTGATAGGGCCCGTAATTGTTCGAGCAATTGGTCAGCACCACCGGCAGCCCGTAGGTTTCATGCCAGGCCCGCACCAGATGGTCGCTGGCGGCCTTGCTGGCCGAATAGGGTGAGCGCGGGTCATAGGGTGTGTCTTCGGTGAACTGCCCTTTCGCCCCCAGCGCGCCATAGACCTCATCGGTCGAGATATGATGGAAGCGGAAACTGTCGGGCCTGCCCTGCCCCACCCAATGGCTGCGCGCGGCCTCCAGCAGCGTATAGGTGCCGGTGATATTGGTTTCGATGAAAGTGCCCGGCCCGTCGATAGATCGGTCCACATGGGATTCCGCAGCCAAGTGCATCACCGCATCCGGCTGGTGGTCGGAAAAGGCCCGGTCCAATGCTGCGCGATCACAAATATCAGCCTCTAAAAAGGCATAATTGGGCGCATCCGCCACGCTGACCACATTGTCCAGGCAGGCTGCATAGGTCAGCGCATCGAGATTCAACACCTCATGACCTGCCGCCACCGCCTGCCGTACCACAGCGGATCCGATGAACCCGGCCCCTCCGGTCACGATCAGTTTCATTGCCATACCCTCATTGCCCCTGATCCTTAGAGGTCTTTTTCAGGGCCGTCACCACCTCTTGCGCCAGCAAGCGACGATATTCCGCCTTGAGCGCAAGGCCTCGGCCACGATATACGGGATCGGTCGCAACCAAGAGCCCAAATCTATGCAGCCTTATCATTCTACAATCAGGCAAAGCGGCAGAAACATTCAGGAAATTGACACGATATCCCCGGAGACATTGACATGAAACCACTCCATTCCGTCATTCTCTGCGGGGGATCCGGCACACGGCTCTGGCCATTGTCACGCAAGAGCTATCCCAAGCAATTTGTGCCTCTGGTCGGGGACAAAACGCTGTTCCAGGCCTGTGCCGAGCGTCTGAGCGGCGGCGATCTGGAATTCGCCGCACCGCTGGTGCTGACCGCCTCGGATTTCCGCTTTATCGTCGCCGAACAGCTGACCGGGATCGGCATCGACCCCGGCGCCATTCTGATCGAACCCGAGGGGCGCAACACCGCGCCTGCGATCCTGGCCGGGGCGTTGCATCTGGCCGCCAATGACCCGGAGGCGATCATGCTGGTTGCGCCGTCCGATCACGTGGTGCCGGACACCGCCGCCTTTCACGCTGCGATCGAAAAAGGGCTGGAGGCGGTTGCGGATGGCAAACTGGTCACCTTCGGCATCAAGCCGGGTCATGCGGAAACCGCTTATGGATATCTGGAACTGCCAAGCCAGCCCGACGGCTCGGGCGACGCCATCGATCTGGTGCAGTTCGTCGAAAAGCCCGACGGCCCCCGCGCCGCCGAAATGCTGGCGGCGGGAAATTTCCTGTGGAACGCCGGGATATTTCTGTTCAGGGCCACTGATATCATCGCCGCCTTCAAGGCGCATGCGCCCGATCTGATCACCCCGGTCGAGGCGGCGCTGAGCGGCGCCAGGAGCGATCTGGGCTTTCTGCGTCTGGCCCCGGACGCCTGGGCCAGGGCCAAAGACATCTCGATTGATTATGCGGTGATGGAAAAGGCCGAAAACCTTGCGGTGGTGCCGTTTGACGGTGGCTGGTCCGATCTGGGCGGCTGGGATGCGGTCTGGCGCGAGGCGGGTCCGGATGAGGCCGGCGTTGTCGCCGGCGAGGGCGCCACGGCAATTGAATGTAACAACACGTTGTTGCGCGCGGATAGTGACAATCTGGAAATCGTCGGCATCGGGCTGAACAACATCATGGCCGTGGCGATGAATGACGCGGTTCTGGTGGCAGACATGTCGCGCGCGCAGGATGTCAAACAGGCGGTGGCAGCGCTCAAGGCGAAATCCGCGCCGCAGGCGGTGCAGTTTCCCAAGGATCACCGACCCTGGGGCTGGTTCGAAAGCCTGGTTGTGGGCGGTCGGTTTCAGGTCAAGCGCATCTGCGTCCATCCCGGTGCGGCGCTGAGCCTGCAAAGTCATTTCCACCGCTCGGAACATTGGATCGTGGTCGAGGGCACCGCGAAGGTGACCGTGGATGACGAGGTAAAGCTCGTGACCGAAAACGAGTCCGTCTATATCCCGCTGGGCGCTGTTCACAGGATGGAAAACCCCGGCAAGGTCCCCATGGTCCTGATCGAGGTGCAGACCGGGTCTTATGTAGGCGAGGATGACATCGTCCGCTACGAGGATGTCTATGCCCGCGACACGGATTGAAGGCCGCAAATCTTAACAAATCCGGCCTCTGAATTCTGCGCCCTTAAGCAGTTGTTAACCCTGGGAGACGAGAAGCGGATAAAAGAGCTTTTTTGATCCGGGAAACACCATGCGCCCATCTTCAGGCGCGAGCGCGTTTGCGCCGCATAAAACAGCCTCTAATAAGGGTGAAATCGACCTTTTTATGCTTGCTCGCCTCGTCTGGCAGGGCAAAATAACGGTTCTGGCAGCCGCCATCCTCGCGGCTGGTCTGGGGATATATTACGCCTTTGCCGTCGCGACCCCATATTATGCGGCGAGCGCCGTTGTGGCGCTGGAAAGCCGACAGGAACAGGTTGTCGACCTGGAAAGTGTCATGTCCGGGCTGGGCGGGGATCAGATTACGATCAACACTGAGGTTGAGGTTCTGCGCTCGCGCGGATTGCTGGAAAAACTCGCGCGCAAACTCGACCTGACCGATGACCCGGAGTTCAACGCCGCATTGCGGGACCGCCCCCTGCCCGGTCGCATCCTCCGGACACTCACTGGCATCGGCGACCCACCCGCCTCCGAACAGGCGGTATTTGATGAGGTTGTCGACACGCTGCTGACCAAGGTGTCGATCACCAACCTGCGCCAGAGTTATGTGTTCCGCATCACCGCCTTAACCGAAGATTCAGAGAAATCTGCGCGGATCGCCAATACTCTGGCAGAGCTTTATGTGCGCGATCAGCTGGAGATCAAATTCGAAGCCACGGAACAGGCGACGTCGTGGCTGACCGACCGGGTCGGACAATTGCAAATCGCACTGGAAGAGGCCGAGGCCGCCGTCAAGGCCTTCAACGCCGAAACCGAACTGGTCAGCCCCGAGGCGCTGGCCCTGCTGAACCGAAACATCAAGGATCTGCGCGATCGTCTGCTGGCAGCCCAGGTGACAGAGGCAGCGGCTCAGAGCCGTGTTCTAGCCCTGCAGGAGGCCCGGAAAAGCCGCGATGTTGCAACGCTTGCTGAGCTGGCCGATGATCGGGCGCTGGCGCAAATCTATACCCAGATCAGCGCCAAACCCGCCTCGGGCACCCTTGACGCCCATTTTGGAAGAGCCCTGAACCGGGCCAAACTGGATCAGGCCCGCGCCGCCAGCCAGATCAGCACATTGACCGAAACGATCGAAAATCAGCGAGCACAGATCGAACGGCAATCGGCAGATCTTGTGGCCCTGCAACAGCTGCAACGCGAGGCCGAAGCCAGCAGGCTGATCTATGAGTATTTTCTGGGGCGGCTGAAGGAAACCAGCGTTCAGCAAGGCATTCATCAGGCCGATAGCCGCATCCTGTCACATGCCGCCGTCCCGCAGATCCCCTCTGCTCCGCAAAAGACCCTGATCATAGCGATAACCTTTGTTTTGGGAGCATTGGCGGGAACCGGCACAGTGGTGGGGCGCGAATTTTCCAAGACCACGTTCCGCGCCGCCGAAGAGCTGGAAGCACAGACCGGCTATGCGGTGCTGGGCCAGATTCCGATCATCCCGTCGGGTGATCGAAAAACCGCATTGGGTTATCTGGTCGAAAAGCCTGCCTCTGCCGCAGCCGAAGCGGTGCGCAACCTGCGCACATCGATACTGCTCTCCGAACTCGACGACCCGCCGCAGGTTATCATGTCGACCTCATCGGTCCCCGGCGAAGGCAAGACCACCCAGTCGCTGGCCCTGGCGCAGAACTTATCCGGCCTTGGCAAGAAGGTGCTGCTGATCGAAGGAGATATCCGCAGACGCGTCTTTTCCGACTATTTCGACATCCCCTCCAAACGCGGGTTCATATCGGTCCTGCTGGGCGATCAGAGCATGGATGACACCGTATTTCGCGAAACATCCCTGGGTATAGACATCCTGCCCGGAGAGACATCGGCCACCAATGCCGCCGATCTGTTTTCATCGGACCGGTTCAGCGCCTTCCTGAGCGCGCTGCGCGCGAATTACGACTATATCATCATCGACACCCCGCCGGTTCTGGCCGTGCCGGATGCCCGTGTCATCGGCCAGTCCGTGGATGCGATCCTGTATACCGTCAAATGGGACAGCACCACACACCGGCAGGTGCATGAGGGCCTGAAATCCTTTGAAACCGTCAACCTCGAGGTCGCGGGTCTTGTGCTGAGCCAGATTGATGCCAAAGGCATGAAACAATATGGCTATGGCGACAGTCACGGTGCCTATAGCGCCTATTACGACAACTGAGTTGCGCAGGCCCGGGGCGGTCCTGTTACCAACCCGTAAGTGAAACGGCCTATCCCTCCTTCCGTTTTAGTCTAACGGGGGGCGTTCATGCCTGTTTCACCAAATCTGTCCTTACCGTATATCCAACCATCGCAAGCGCAGAAACACGTCACCCATAACGAGGGGGTACGACGACTGGATGCGGTGGTTCAGCTCTCCGTCATCTCGGCCGTGGTCACGACACCGCCATCGGCGCCGACCGATGGCATGCGCTATATCCTGCCCCCGGGGGCCTCGGGCCTATGGGCGGGCAATAGCCGCAAGCTGACCGTCTTCGACGACAACGCCTGG
>JBCCHW010000004.1:0-36570 GCA_039028555.1 Pseudomonadota bacterium
CGAGGGTGGCGAGGGCGGGCTGGGCGAGCGCCCGGCGGTGCTGGGCGGGTCGCACGACCCCCTGCTCGACTGGGCGCTGCGCGAGTCCGGCTGCGGCCTCGCGACCCTGTTGAACGGCAGCCTGGACGGCCTCGATTGTTTCGAGCAGCGCCGCGCGGGGCTGGCCGGCATGCATATCCCCGAAGGCGAGGGCTGGAACGAGAAAACGGTCGCCGCGCGCGGCTTGCGCGGCTGTGTGCTGATTGGCTGGGCGGTGCGGGCCCGCGGGCTGATCCTCTCACCGGCGCTCTCGGGCAAGGTTGCCGGGTTCGCCGATCTGCGCGGCAAACGCCTGGTGGTGCGCCAGCCGGGGGCGGGCGCAACGGCGTTGTTCGACGCGCTGATGGCCGGATCGGGGCTCTCAGCCACCGATATCGAGGTCAGCGCCGATCTGGCGCGCACCGAAAGCGACGCGGCCGCGGCGGTTGCGGCGGGTGAGGGCGACGCCGCCCTTGGCATCGCGGCGATGGCGCGCCAGTTCAGCCTGGATTTCGTGCCCCTTGTCGCGGAACGCTTTGATCTCTTGATCGACCGGCGGACCTATTTCACGCCGCCGGTTCAGACCCTGCTGGCCTTTGCCGGTAGCGAGGTGACGGCGAGAAAGGCCGCCGCCATGGGTGGTTATGATCTGGGTGAGCTCGGCAAGGTCCGCTGGTTGTCTCCCTGACCCCGGCCACCGGGGGACGGTCAAGAGCCTGGTTTGGCCCGCGATTCATCTGCATTGGGGAAAAACAGCTGTTGCCCGTCGACCTGATAGGCCGCGATCGCGCTCTGACCGTCTTCCGACAGCACCCAGTCGATAAAGCGCTGGCCCAGGGCCGCTTTGACATTGGGGTGTTTCCCGGGGTTCACCAGGATGATGCCGTATTGATTGAACAGGCGCGGGTCGCCCTCGACCAAAACCTCGTAGTCGCCCTTGTTGCCAAAGCTGATCCAGGTGGCCCGGTCGGTCAGGACATAGGCGCCGAGCCCGCGCCCGGTGTTCAGCGTCGCGCCCATTCCGGCGCCCATTTCGCGGTACCAGGTGCCCGAGGCGGCCAGCGGGTCTGTACCGGCAGCGTTCCACAGCCTCAGCTCGGCCTTGTTGGTGCCGCTGTCATCCCCGCGCGAGGCAAAGGGCGCCGCCGCGCGCGCGATCCTGGCGAGTGCTGCGGGGGCGTCGTTCATGCCTTTGACCCCGGCCGGATCCGCAGGCGGGCCGACGATCACGAAGTCGTTGTACATCACGTCCGACCGGGCGACACCGTCGCCGTCGGCCACGAATTTTTCCTCGGCCGGGCGCGCGTGCACAAACAGCACATCGCCGTCGCCGTTGGCGGCATTCTTGATCGCCTGTCCGGTGCCCACGGCGACGACCCGGACCTCGATGCCCGTTTTCCGCGTGAATTCAGGCAGGATCGCGTCGAACAGGCCGGAGTTCTGGGTCGAAGTCGTCGATTGCACCACGATGAAGTCGCCGCCCGCCAGGGCCGGCACGCCGGAACAAACGGCCAGGATGACCGCTGCGGCGAGGCCACGGAATCCGCGTCTGAGCATGTGTCACTCCCTTTTCAATCTTAAAAACAGAGGCATAAGGCCACCTTGATTGCTCATGGGCCCAGATAGAGCCGGCCCTCCAGCCATGCGCGCGCCGCTTGCGAGCGGGGGGTGTCGAGGACTTGACGCGCGTCGCCCGCCTCGGCGATTCGCCCGCCATGCAAAAAGACCAGATCGTCGCCCAGCCGCCGTGCCTGCCCGGCATCATGGGTGACCATCACGATGGTCACGCCATCCGCGTTGGCGGCATTGATCAGATCCTCGATCGCCAGGGTCGAGGCCGGGTCGAGGCTGGCCGTCGGCTCATCGAGCAACAGGAGTTGCGGGTCGCAGGCGAGGGCCCGGGCAATGGCGAGGCGCTGTTGCTCGCCGCCCGAGAGGACGCGGGCGGGTCGGTGCGCCAGATCCTCGAGCCGGGCCATCTCCAGCGCCCGCTGCGCACGCTGTGCCCGCTCGGCTCCACCCAGCCCGCGCACGCCGAGCGCAAAGCGCAGATTGCCGAGCACCGAGCGGCGCAGCATGACCGGGCGTTGAAACACCATGGCCTGTTCCAGCCGGTTCTGCCGG
The DNA here is from genome assembly GCA_039028555.1 of Pseudomonadota bacterium. Classification (GTDB taxonomy): domain Bacteria; phylum Pseudomonadota; class Alphaproteobacteria; order Rhodobacterales; family Rhodobacteraceae; genus Thermohalobaculum. The sequence continues at coordinate 2,143 of JBCCHW010000004.1, forward strand.
TCGAGCGGGCGGGACCGCCATCTGACCATACCCGCTGACGGGGCGATGAGGCCGTGAAGCAGGCGCAGGAGCAGGCTCTTGCCCGACCCGTTCGCCCCCATCACCATGGTGCGCCGGGCGCGCCGGATGTCGAGGTCGATCCCGTCCAACAGCCGCTTGCCGCCGGCCTCGAAACACAGCCCCTCGGTGCTCATCAGAGTGTCCGGTTCTGGCGGCACTCCCGGATTTGCGTCGATCCTATGCGGGGCCATGTCACGCATAGGCGGCTTTTACCGCCGAGGCCCGGACGCTCATCACCGCCGCATTCACCACGACGGCAATCGCCAGCAGAACCACGCCGAGCGCGAGGGCAAGCTCGAGATTGCCTCTCGAGGTCTCCAGCGCGATGGTCGTGGTCATCACCCGGGTCACGTGGTTGATGTTGCCGCCCACGATGATCACCGCGCCCACCTCGGCCACCGCGCGGCCAAAGCCTGCCAGCGCGACAGTCAGCAGGCTGTAGCGGGCATCCCACAACAGCGCGCCAACCCGGTTCGCCGGGCCGACCCCCAGCGACGCGAACTGCTCGGCATATTCGCCATTGAGATCCTCGACCACCTGCTTGGTCAGCGCCGCGACAATCGGGGTCACCAGGATCGTCTGGGCAATGATCATCGCCGTGGGAGTGTAGAGCAGGGCAAGCGGGCCGAGCGGGCCCGAAGCCGAGAGCACCAGATAGACCATCAGACCCACCACAACCGGCGGCAGCCCCATCAGCGCGTTGAGCGCAATCGCGAGCGCGGTTCGGCCGGTAAAGCGGAATGCCCCCACCACCGCCCCCAGCGGAAGGCCGATCACACAGGCGATGGCTACCGCTGTCAGGGTCACCCGCAGCGAGAGCCCGATGATCTCCATCAGGTCACGATCCCCGGCGAGGATCAGGCCAATGGCGTCCGCCAGAACCGCCCAAAAGCTCTCCATACTGCGTTTCCTCCGTTGTGACGGAATAAATACATGAAAAAATCACAAAATCCATGGCTGATATCCGGCAGGAGCGGATTCTCCAGGCGCCGGAAAGCGCCGTGCTCTGCCATAGGGCGCGGCGCTCGGCCGCCATTCTGGCCGGCGCGATCCGGGGCGGATCCCGCCGCCAGGGCGAACCATCTCAAAATGGGGCGATTCCCTTTTGGACGAAGCGTGATTCGGGGGTACAATCTATGCGGGAGAAACGCCGGACGTCGAAGGGACCCATGCAATGCAATGGGATGTCGCGTTATACGATCTCGTAGCCCCGTATCTCTTGCGCGGCGCGCCTATGGGGCCGATCCACGCGGCGGTGGCGGCGATCCATGTTCAGGAATATGACGAGGCGGTGTCGGACGAGGCTGTCACCATCCGGGGCACGGCCAAGTTCTCCGGCGAGGTGGGCGGGTTCTTTGATCCCTCCAACGGCACCATCGGGGTCAATGCGCAGAATGTCGAAGGGCATCCGCGCGATGATTCCGGCCGGCGCGACCCGTGGATCGACCTGCGCGACACCTCGATCGCCTTTTCGCTGACCGCGCCCAGGATCGCGTCACAGATCGTCTCGACCGGGGCCGGCAGCCTCAACCCCGCCAATGACGGCGATACGATCGATCTGTTGGACGGGCTTGATGCGGCGCCCGGCGATCCGCCGCCCTCGGACTATCCCTCGACCGAGTTTATCCTCGACATGGTGATCACGGGCGCGGTGCTGCGCCCGCCGTTTCTGAAAGCCGCGCGGCTGTTGCCCGACGGGCGGCTGGTGCCGGTCGACGGCGACGACGATGTCGAGATCACGCTGCCGCGGTTCAAGCTGCGCCTCAGCCAGGGCTCGAACATCGGCGATCCGCTGGACATCTCGATGCTGTCGCTTGGCGCGAGCGGGCTCGACGATCCCGGCGACCTGGGCGTGGCCGAGCTGATCTCGATGGAGCCGCCTTATGCCTTTTTCGGCGACAGCCGGCAGGTCGGCATCGGATTTCAGAGCGCGATCCTGGATCTGTCGACAAACTCGACACCGCCTGCCGTGCTCGACCAGTTCGGCTTTGACGAGAGCTGGACCGGGCTCTACCTGCCGGAGATCCGGCTGTTCGTCGCGCCCAACGGGCTCGAGGATTTCGCCGTCTCGGCGGGTGCATCAAACCTGTTGATCGGCTGGGGCGCCCAGGGGGGCGTGACCGGGGATTTCGCGCTCTCGATCATTGATCAGGGCAGCGGTGAGCTGACCCTCTCGGCCCGGTTCGTGGATTCCGAGGGCAGGGCCTATGCCATCACGCCCACCGGGCCGGGGACGGCGACGGCGGGGATCCCGCCCCAGTGCCGCCTGATCGTCGACATCACCGGGGGGCGGCCGCCCTACACGACAACTGTCGATCTCGGCGCCGGTGGCGGTGCGGCCCCGGGACGGGTTCATGATGTCAGCCTGACGGGGGCGGCTTCACGCGAGATCACCATCAATGTGACCGATACCAGCGGCGTGCCGATCGAGGGCGAGCTGGTGATCACGGTCAATCATCACCAGCCCCAGATCATCGTCACCCAGGGCACCAGCCGGGATGCGGTGATCCAGTCGCAGCAGACTCTGCGCGAGGGCCAGCCGGTTGATCTGCCAGAGGTTTATATCGCCAGCCAGACCTCGACCCATGTCACGCTGGCGCTCCGCCCGGCGCGGGGGCAGGCGGTCTGGTCGCCCGAGGGGCTTCCCTCCACCACCAATGGCCCGACGGCGGCGACCTATGAGCTTGGGTCAAACCAGACGCTCGATATCAGCGTCACCGTCACCCAGCCGCCCGCGGATCAGGAACCGCTCGACGCCTTCTTCCACTTCAACAAGCCCGAGGTCGGGGGCAACAATTTCGACGGCTATGTCTCGAACCCCGATCACTCGCGCACTGCGCCCGCAATCGACCAGGGGCCGAATTCGGGATGGACCGGGGGCGACCCGGTGGTGGCCGGCTATTCCGACATCCTCGATTCCGTGCCGCCGGGCTCGACGATTACCATCGAGGGTGTTGCGTCCCACGAAGGCGACAGCTCGAACCAGAAGGCGCGGCACAATTATCGCCTGTCTCAAAACCGGGCCAATGCGTTCCGAAAACTGATCGAGGACGCGTATCCGACGCAGTTCTCCTATTCCATCGAACCTTCGGTGCCGGTCGACACACTGTCGAATGCCGAGCTGGTCGCGACACCCTGGTATGCGGGCTGGCTGACCCATGGCGCGAACCGCAACATGCATTGGCGCGCCACGGCGGATCTGCCGATGCTGGCCGTGCCGGCCACCGTGACCACGGCCACGGTCCATCGCCCGCCGGGCGACCCCGGCAGCATCACCGTGATCCCGGAGGAGCCGCCCACCGATCCCGCACCGCCCGACTGGTTCCGCTCGATCGCGGTCAAGGTGCGGATCGTGCAGAACACCTTTGTGGCGCTCGAGATCTCCGGCGAGGTCGATTTCCAGACTGCCGCCGAGGAGCAGATGCGCGAGGGCGCGCTGAATGCGGGTGAGTCGCCCAATGCCGTCGGCACGCCGCCGATGGCGGCGGTGGGCAACAATCCCGGCGATGGCATTGTCGATTATCGCGTGCTGATCCAGGTGGACGACGCGGCGCAGACATGGACGGTGTCGGGCGCGCTCTCGGCCGATCCGGCCGATATCGACGGGCTGGCGCTGACCGGGAACCTGCCGGGCCAGCCGCCGGTCGCCCCCAACATCGCGCGCAACATGCTGGGCACGACCACCGCGATGGCACCGGTTCTGGCAACGACCGCGCCGTCCGATCCGCTCAACGGCGATATCGGCGCGCTGGTGCTCACCGGGGCTGCCATCGGCATCCCCTTTGCCCTCACCCAGATCGGCTGGCTGAATGTCGAACGGGTGATCCTGTATGGCGGCGAAGTGATCGTGCGCGACCGCACCAGCGGGCCCGAGGTCAGCTTTCTCTTTGATGTCGAGACCGCGATCAGCGCCAATATCGGCTTTGGCGGCAATGGATCGGATGTGGATGGCGGCGGCGGGGGTGGGTTCAACATCCTGACCATCCCGCGGACCGATCCGCTGAAACTGCGCTACAAGGCCATCGGGATCCGGCTGGGCTATACCCCGCCCGAGGATCGGTTCCAGTTCCGCCCGGTCTTTGACAGCTCCAAGGGCTACACGATCGAGGTTGGCGGGCCCGGCGGCCTGCAGGTGGCCGAACCATTGGGCCGTGTGCTGCAGGTTCTGGGCGCCCGGCTTGCGCGCACCAATCCGATGAATTTCGAGATTGATCTGGGGTTCTCGGTCGATCTTGGTGTCGTCTCGATCGATCGCGCGCGGGTGCGTCTGCCGCTCAACCCGATCGGCCCGCCGGAACTGACGGCGCTGGCGGCCTCGATCGACATTCCCGGTGTGCTGCGCGCCGAGGGGTATCTCGAGATCGGCTCGACGCTCAACTCCGAGGGCATCGAGATTTCCGAGATCCGCGGCGGCCTCGACCTCACCATCGTCCCGATCAAGCTGCGCATCCGCGCCGAGATGGCCATCGCCAATATCCCGCAAGAGGCCGGCGGCCCGGCGACCGGTGTGATCGTCACCATCGAGGTGACGTTCCCGGCGCCCATCCCGCTGGGCTCCTCCGGCATCGGTCTGATGGGCGTGCTGGGCCTCTTTGCCATGCATTACGGGCGCGACGAGACACCGTTTGAGAGCGAGCCCACCCCGGCGCTCTCGTGGCTGCAGGCGACGGGGGGCGAGCCGACGCGGCTCTCCGACGGCGGGCAGCATTTCTGGACACCACAGATCGATCGCTGGGCCTTTGGCGTCGGGGCCGTGCTCGGCACCATGGAAGGCGGGGTGATCTTTAACCTCAAGGGCGTCTTCCTGCTCGAGCTTCCGGGGCCGCGGATCCTGTTGATGATGAAGGCCGCGCTGCTGACCCCGCCGCCTGCCGTCAAGGGCATCGAGGAGGCCGGCGGCAGCCTGCTCGCCGTGATCGATATCGACGCAGGGCGGGGCACGCTGACCATCGGCATCATCGCCCAGTACGAGGCGAAACCGATCCTCAAGATCCGGATCCCGATCGAGGCGTTCTTCCACCTCAAGGAGCGCGGCAACTGGCATATCTTCATCGGCTCCATCGACGATCCGATCCAGGCCAAGGTGATCAGCGTTTTCGAAGGGTCGGGCTATCTGATGATCTCCGGCAACGGGATCGAGAGCCCCAAGCTGACCGACATCCCTTCGGGCCTTGCCATCGCCACCGGCATGCATGTCGAGCTGATCTGGGGCAACAAGGAGATCCGCATCTATGCCTCGGTCGCGGGCGGGTTCGACGCGATCATGGGCTTCAAGCCCTTCTACCTCGAAGGGCTGCTCTATATCCGGGGTGAGTTGCGGCTGATCATCATCGGCATCTCGGCCTATGCCGAGTTGCGGGTTCTGCTGGGCCGCGACCCGATCACAAATCAGGATATTGCCCGGCTCGAAGGGGAAATCTGCGGCGAGATCAACCTGTTCTTCTTCAAGATCAAGGGTTGCGTCGACTTTGCGCTGGGCGACAAACCCTCGCCGCCGATCCCCGATCTGGTGGACCGGATGGCGCTGGTCAGCCGTGGGCCCGCGCTCGTGCAGGGGACCGGCGCGGACCAGGCGATCGACGCCGTGCTGGCCGAGGCCATCATGCAGGACAGCGCCCCCGGTGCTGCGGCCTTTGTCGAGCCGTCCGAGGCGGACGAGGATGACACCCGCCCGCGCCGGGTGCCGATTGATGCGATCATGGCAATCTCGATGTCGGCCTCGCCGGCCACCGATGCGGCCACGCTTCTGGGCGATTCCTTTACCGAAAAGGTCCCCGGCTCGACGGCGGACGGGTTCATCGACCGCGCCGGGCAGCGCGTGCGCTATGAGCTGCAGGATGTCAGCCTCGTCTCGGGCGCCATCGGTGAGGGCAACCGGCCTGCCACCTGGTGGACAGATGAGGAGGCAACCGAGCCCAGCGGCCTGGTGCAACTCGCACTGATCACCTGGACGCCCAATCCGACGCCCTCGGCCATCGAGCGCAGCGAGTTCCTCGAGCAGACAATCACCGACCGCTGGGGCACGATCTGCAACGATGCAGCCCCCGCCGCGCCGGTCCTTTGGGCCTTCCATCGCGAGCCGCTCGGCGCCTCGGAAACCGGCTGGGATGTCGAAGGCACTGCCTGGCCCGATCCGGCAGACACCGAGCGGTCGGAGGAAACCGATCTCGAGATCGAGGTCTATGAGAGCTGGCGCAGCGGGGTCGACGAGATCGACGACTGGCGCGGCATCTACCCCGCCTGGATCGAGGGCCGGCTGGTTCCCTGCAAACAGACCGACGACGACAAGCCCTCGACCCCGGTCACGATCCCGCCGGTCTTTGCCGAGTTCCGCACGCCGCTGACCCGCGTCGCCGCGCGCAAGGAGCTGGATTTCACCGCCCTCGCCGCCAGCCGGTTCGCCGGGCTCGAAGCCCGGTTCGACGCTGCGACGCTGGAGCCGGCCTCACGCGGCACCAACCCCCGCGATCTGGTGTTTGACGGGCGGTTCTCGCGCATCGAGACGACGCTTTCGGCCAATCTGGATCTGGCATCTCGGGATCTCGCATCTCGGGATCTGGCGGCGCCGCTGCGCGAGCTTGCGGCACCGGCGCGCGAACTCGAAACAGTCGGCGCCGTCGATGCCGGAGAGACCCGCGCAGCCGGGCCGCTGGACGACATCGTGGATCGCAGAGCCGAGGAGGTTCGTCTGCGCGACGCCATGAATGCCTTTACCCTTGGTCGCGGCGCCCAGGATCTGGTGGCCGAGACCATCACGCCCGATGCCGCGATCCGGCGTCTGGCCATGGGCGAGACCCTCGAACGCGGCGCGTTGCTGAACGCGGGCGATCAGATTGCATCGACGGCGCCGCCGGGCGCCGCTGCACCGCCCGCCGATCAGCAAAGACGGTGCGACGCGCGCGTGCTCGCCGCCCCGATCCTGGACCATGGCGAGGTGGTTTCGTTCGGCGACAAGACCCGGGCCGACGATATCAAGGCAGGCTGGGAGGAGATCGGGTTCGAGCCCAGCCCGCTCGCCAATGCCGTCCGGATCAAGAGCGGCGGCTTTGTCGGCGGCGCCATTCTGCTCGCGACCTATGAAGAGATCATCCGGGCCCAGGCGCTGATCTTGCGCATTCTCGATGCCGACGGGGCCGAGATCCACCGCATCACGGCAACGCCTGGCGATATCACGCCGCCCAAGCCGCTGCCCGACCGCTGGATCGACGATAACGGGCCCTGGTGCCCCGATGTCGCCCATGCGATCCGGTTCTTCACCCCGCTCGACAGAAAGAACGGGATCCGGATGGTTCTGCTTGATCTGCCCGAAATCGCCGAGGCCGGGGAGATCGAGATCGGACTGGACCTTGCCCTCTTCCAGCAATCGGGCAGCGTGCCGGGCTCCTTCATCAACAGCTTTGCCGCGCCGAGTGTCGAGGGGCTCGCCCAGACCACGCCTGCCCAGGTGGCCCTGCTGCGGTATTTCTATGTGCTCTGCTTCGAGCTGACGCGGATCGGCGAGGTCACCCGCGAGACCTATGACGAACAGCTGATCGAGGATCAGCGCACCGCCGTGGGCCGGTATCTGGGTCTCGAAAGCGGGGATTACGCGCTGCTCGCCCCCGACACGCAATACGGCATCCAGGTCAGCTGGACGCAGACCCGCGAGATCCCGCCCGGCGATGACGAAGACGAACCGACGACCGAGACCCAGAACCGCGACGAGACCTTCTGGTTCCACACCACCGCCCAGCCGCCGACGCGCCTGGGGCAGTACATGCTGTTCTCGTTGCCGAACGAGCGCGAGGCGCATGTCTTTGGCGAGGAACCGCTCAAGCTGGTCTTCTCGACCCCGCAGGTGGTCAACCTGTTCGAAGCCTTTGGCCTGACGCTGCAGGTCCGCCTGCGCGCCGCGTCGTTCCGCCAGCCTGATCCCGATGATCTGCCGCCGGGCGAGACCTATCCCTTCCCGCTGTCGCCCGAGGTGATGGAGCCGCTCTCGCCCATCGTGCTGACCCCGTTCGAGGAGACGCTCGAGGATGTGCTCGAGGGCAAATGCATCCCCATCGAGGAGATGCGGGTGCGCCATCTCTCGCGCACCATCACGTCGCCGCTGGATCCGCTGACCGACTATATCCTCGACATCGAGACGATCCCCACGGATGACCTCGAAGGCGGGCCGCGCACCATCGTGCACTCGGTCTCGTTCTCGACCGGGGCCTTCCCGACGCTCGACGCCTTTGCGCTCGACCTGCAGACGGCCTATCCGAACCACCGCTGGGTGGCGAGCGGGGCGCTGCAACCCATAGCGGCCCAGTTTGCCGCGCGCGATCCCGAAGGCTCCGAGCTTGACGGCGCGCTGATGGCCGCGGGGCTCGAGCCGATGCCGGTGCCCGACCGGCCGCGCACCACCGTCTTTTGGGAGCAGGCGAACCAGGCCGCGTTGCCCCAGCCGGTCGCCATCCTGATCGACGCGCCCGAGCCGATGCGCCGCTTCTGGACGTTGCCGACCGAGGTCACCGACGACAGTGTCGAGCCCAGCAGCACCTATTGGGCGCCGCGCCCGCGCAACTGGCTGGATCTCGAAGCCGGGCAGGAGACCCCGGGCCGCATCGACGCCATCGTCATGGCGCCGGGCGGGCAACGGGCGCTGGTGCTCCTCAACCCCGGTGCACGCGGCGAGCGGGTGCAGGTCGAGATGGTGCGCCCCGCCCTGACGGATGATCATGTCGATCCCGAGGGCAGCACAGACCGGCGTTTCGGTATCGTGGACCTGATCCTCGACCGCGCCCCCTGGGAAGAGTGAGGAGGCGCGCGCGATGAACCGGCAACCCTGTCCTCACCTCTTTACCTGCGAAGCAGCCCTGATCGACTGGGTCGAGATCTACAAACAGCGCTATGAGCAGTTGTTGCAGATCCTGACCGAGCTGACGGGGCAGGAATTCGGCGACAATTCCCAGTTTGGCGAGGCGCAGGAGAAACTGCTCTGCGATGCGCTCGAGGCGCTTGGCATCCCCAAACACGCGGCGCAGCTGCGCTGGGCGACCAATCCGGGGATCGGCATCGCCAGCCGGGCCTTCAAGGTCTGGCGCCGCCCCACATTGCCGTTCGAGACCGAGGAGGTGATCCCCCTCGATACGCTCGATATCGCGAACGCGCCCAATGGTGCGACCGTGATCTCGTGGGGGCGGCCGCTGGCGCTGGTCCGCTTCAGCATCACGATGCCGGCCTCGGGCGGGCTGGTCTTTGGCTTCTCGGGAAGCCCGGCGGTGGGCCGCTGGTCGGCCTATCGCGCCATTGGCGGCGGGACCCGGTTCGAGTCGCTTGGCGGGCGTGCGATGACCGGCATGGTTCTGCCCGCCGGCGCGTCGATCGACGGGATCGCCGGCGTCAGCGAAGTCGACGTGGCCAATGATGCCGACTGGGAGCTGGTCGAGATCGTCGGGATGCCCGTCGATACCAACGAATGGGCCGGGGTTGGGGACCACGACGAGGATCAGGGCCTGATATCAGAGGGGCTTGTCGACCCCCAACAGGCTGCATTGCGCCGGTACAACAGGGGCAAACCGATCATCGGCTGGCCCTTTTTCATGGCCCCGGGCATCCTCGCCCCGGCGTACGAGCTCCCCGACGGGGCGGGGCTGATCCAGGAGATGAACGAGCAAATCCTGGGTCTGATCCGCGAACTGATGGGCGTGGCGCCCAATCAGATGGCCGATGAGCTGCGCACAGTGCTGATGCCGCCGCCAGAGAACGATGATGGCGAGTCGCCGCCCACCGAACCCTCGGAGGCCGAGTTCTCGCCCCTCTCGCTGTTGCTCACTGGCGCCACATCGGATCCCAATCTGGCGCTGACGCTGGGCTATGGCACCGCGATCCCGCAAGAGGACGTGCCGACGCTGACCTTTGGCAAGCTCCAGTTCTTTCGCGGGGCGGATGATTTCCACTATATGGTCACCAATGACTGGGATCAGGGCCTGGACGGCGGCAGCGAGCCGGTGACCCTGGCCGCGCTCGCGCTGCATCCGACGCCCGCGCTGGCCGGGGCCGCGCCCACGGGCGCCCAGGCCGAACAATCCATGCCCATGTCGCCACATGATCCCGACGGCAACTGGCGGCGCAGCGTTCGTTTCTCGTGGCAGCGGGTGCCGGAAACCGGGTTCTACCGGGTGGCAAGCTATGCCGCTGCGCGTATCGCGATCGAGCCGGGTGCGACACCGGAATTGTTGAACGAAGTGCGCGACAGCGGCGGGATCAGGCCCATCGCGACCACGACCGCGCCACGCGATCCCGACACCCAGCGGATTTCGGCGATGGACCGGGTGGTCTCGATCCCCGCACCCGCACTTGCGACCCAGAACGGGTCGATCGTGATGGGCTATGCCGCCTGTACGCAGACGATCTTTGGCCTTTGGGGCAACTGGGCCGGAACGCTGGCCAATCTGGCCGAGCCGTCGCCCAACCGCGTGCCGATCCTCGCGGCGAGCCTGACGCCCAGCCTCGTGCCTGCCGGGCCGGCGCCGGCAGAGCTGGTGGTCGAGTTCGGATGGGACTGGTCGGTGCGCCGCCCCGACCGGATCGTGATCGGCGGGCGGCTCTATCCCGCCGCGAAACGCAGCGACCCGCCGCCCTCGACCCTGCCGACACTGCAATTGCCGCGCAGCCTTGGCGCCGCGGATCCGGCGCTCGAGATCTCCTTTGCGGGCGACACCCCGTCGGCACCGGGCGGGGTGACGATCCAGGGGCTGACCTCGGACGGGGATGCCTTCGCGAGTTTCGGCGCCGCGCAGGGCGACGAGATCCGGCGCTATCGTGTCACGATCCCGGGCTTTTCGCTCGATTTCGGGGCGACGCCCCATGTGGGCCTCGCGCTCTTTGCCCGGGCGTTCGAGCGCCGGGCGCCGGGGCGCATCGGTCCCTGGCCCGAGCGGCCGTTTCTCACCGCCGCCTCCGACCCGCGCCCGCCCGAGATCGCCATCGACTATGTCGACATCGCCAGCCTGCCCGACGCCAAGGGCGAATGCCACGGCCGGATCGAATGGCCGAGCGTGGCGGGGGCCGCGGGCTATTGGATCTATGAAGCCACCGAAACCCAGCTCCGCGATGCGCTCGGCCTGCCCAGCGCCGGGCAGGGCGAGAGCCTGTCGGATCGCCTCACCACGGTGCGCACGGCCTATTCCGGCAACCCGGTGCGCACCCCGTTTACCCGCAAGCTCAGCAAACTGGTCGAGGGGACCAGCCTCGACATCACCCTGCCCAAGGGCAGCCGCGACATTCATTTCTTTGCCATTCTGGCGCAGAGCCAGGCGACGCTGGATTCGCCCTGGCCCAGCGGGCCGGATGCCGGGGATGAGCTCATCCCCATCGCAGCACCCACGATCGCCAAGCCCCAGCCCCCGGTGCTCGAAGTGCGCCGCATCCTCGACGACAGCGTCGATCCCCCGGTACCGCGGGCGCAGATCATGGTGACCCCCCGGATCGGGCACCGGGCAAAGCGCGTTGTGCTCTACCGGACCCGGGTCGCCGATGCCGCGCGCGAGATCGACACGATGGGCCTGCCGATTGCCGATATCGCGCCGGGCGATCTGGCGTGGGATGTCGGCACCGATACGGATGCAATGGCCACCGATTTCATCGACCGCGTCGAAGGGACCGACACGCCCAGCGGCAGCTGGCGCCGGGTCTGGTACCGGGCCGAGGTCTGGTCCGAAGACCGGCCCGAGCGCGCGCTGCTCAGGGGCCGGTCCGATCCCTCGCCGCCCCAGCATGTGGTGGTGCCGCCCATCGGCCCGCCGGATCTCTCGAACCTTTCGGCCGAATGGCCGGGCGGCGGGCTCGGCAATGTGCTGATCCGCTGGACCAGCCAGGCGCCCATCGGGCCGACGCCCCTTGGCCCCCATGCCATGTCGGTCGAGGCACGCCTCGCGGGCACGCCGGGCCTTTCGCCTGCGCTGTTGTCCGAGGATCTGCCGCTTGACCAGATCCCCCAGATAGGCGCCATGGGCGAGACCACCTGGTGGCGCAGCGGCGACCCGGAGCCGGACGGCACCCAGGAGTACCGGGCCCTGATCCTGCGCGCCGATCCCGATGACGCGCTCTCGGTCGGGATCCGCCTGCGCGACCCGATCGGGCGGATTTCCGAATCCCTGCTCCAGATCCCCTCTGGCCCGGTGGATCCGGCGCCCGAGATCGAGGGGCTGCAGATCCTCTCGATCGGGGCGGGGATCACCGCCGTCACCTGGGTCAGCGATGTCCCGGTCGAGCCGCGCATCGCGGGCTCGTATCAGGTCAGGGTCACCGCGACACCGGGCAGTTCTGGCCCCGGGCCGATCATCATCAACCCGACCCCGACGCTGCCCTCGCCGGGGATCGGGCGCCCGATCAGCCGCTTTTCGACCCCGTTTGCCACCCCGCGCCGGTTTGGCGCGCCGGGCATGCCGCTGCCAACGCCGCGCCTGCCCGGAATCGAAGACCGGTTCCGCCTGCCGACCCGGCAGCCGAAATCCTTCACGGCCGAGGCCGATGTGCCGGATATCGATGTGCGCGTCATCACGCCCGCCGGGATCCCGTCAGACGATCTGATGCTATGGCGCTTACCCGAAACCGGAGCAGGGACCGCGTTTCGCGCCGCGATCACGGCCGAGATCGCGCGCTTCACCGTACGGGTGACGGCGCCGGACGGGCGGTTTGCCGAAAGCACAGTGGAGGTGCCGTGACGCCATGGTAACCATTGTCCAACTTTCGCCCAACGCAGCCGGTCAGGCGCTGCAGAATGACGGCGCGGCGGCGCTGGGGCTCACCGCACCGCTGATCAGCCCGGTCTGGTCCTCGGCAACGCCCAGCTATGACGACACGGCGCTGACGCTGAGTTTTGCCAGCGCGGTTCAGGTGCCTTTTCTGGGTATTCTCGAGACCATCGATACGCCCAACGACGTCTTTGACGTCAGTGGCGCGCCGATCCCGGTGCCGGTCACCCGGATCCGCCTGCACCCCCAGGCTGCCGCGCGGCTGATCACGCTGGCCGAGGGGCGCTATGCCCAGCCGGGCCAGCCGATGTTCCACCCGGTGCCGACCCAGATGGTGATCCGCGACGTCACCTTGACTCCGCTGGCCCCGCAATGGTGGGAGCCCGGGGACAGCACCGCGCGCACCGGCGCGGTCTCGCTCCACGACCGGCGCGGGCTGATCATCTGCCCGGTGGCCGCCGCGGCGATGCTGGCGGATCTGGCCATGGCCTTTCCCGCCCTGCTCTCGCTCTCGGGCGATGCGCCGCAACCGGGTGTCACGGTGGCGAGCGCTGGCGGGCTGACCCCGATCAGCGGGCTCGATAACGGGCTTGTGGTCCATGTGGTCGACCCCCATGGCGCCCGGTTCCAGCCCGCCGATACCGGGCATACGGTGACGCTGAGAACGGGCGACTCGGTGACCGAGACCCTGACCTCGACCGGCCTGATCGACCTGGCCCCGGGGCAGACCCTGCGCGCCAGCCCCGATGACGACGCGGCGGAGACGGCGGCCAACCAGCCCGATGCGCCCGATACGGCGACCGGCGCGCGGTTGCGCTGGGGGTGGTCCAACGGGGGTCAGCTTGCCCGCACCCCGCTCGACGCGCCGGATCTGCCTGCGGGGGCCAATCCCGCGATCAGCCTGCCGCGCCAGTTCCTGCGCCTGACGGTGGCGGATATGCACTGGCATCTGCTCGGCAATCGCACCACCTCGACCGTGCAGGGGATCGCCCGCGATGACGGCCTGATCCCCGAAGCCTACCAGCCCAAGGTCCGCCCCGATCTGCCGATTGACTATCTCGCCGATGGCGCTGCGGTACTGGCCGAGGCCAATCAGGTGGTCCAGCGGCTGGATGGCGTGACGGGGGGCTTTATCGTCGCCGTCTCGCCGGTGCTCGAGCCCAATGTCCTTGCCCCGCCGGCGGCCGATGCCACCGGGCGCTGGCCGGCCTTCCCGCCACCGGATACGGGGCTGGGCTTCCCGACACCCGTGCCGTCGCCCGCCAATGGCATGACGGCGGGTTTCACCGCCGATGATGATGTGGTGGTGACCATCCAGGCGGGGCAGGTGCCCAACGGCGCCCATGTGCGGATTTATCCCCGCCAGTTTGTCGAGATCGCCGCGATTGGCGAGCAACCCTCGTTCCTGCGCGGCGATGGGGGGGCGGGGATCGCCGGGGCAGGGGCGCTGCAGATCCTGCTCGGCAACCCCTTTGCGCTGCTCGAGGCGCAACCGCGCCCGTCGCCCGCCAATCTGATGCTCGACATCGTCGTGACGCCGCGTCTGGGCGACCGCCGTCTGTTTGCCAATCAGCCCGTGAGCGTGGCGGACGGGCCGGTCGCGGCGCCGCCCGACCCCTTTGCGGGGGGCGTCGATTTCGTCTCTGCCATTGCCGATTTCGTCGGCTCGGTCGCGCCTGTCCCGTTGTTCGGCATGCCGCGCCCGGCGCCGCCGCCGCTGGGGCCGGATCCCTCGGTGGTGGATCTGTTGCGTCAGCTCGGCAGCGAGACCCAGCCGCGCGAGGGGCCCCGCCTGCCAACCCAGGCGCGGTTCGAAACCATGATGGTCACCGGCATCCCCGACCCGGGCGCCACGGGAGGTGTGCTTTCGTGGGAGGCGGTGCTGAGCGGTGGGCGCTGGTCGGGCGAGACCCGATCCTCCCGCCATCGCGAGGGCAATCCCGGCAACCCCGCCGGTCCGGATGTGCATGCGAGCGGGGTCAAGGTCGGCGGCGATCTGGCCCTGGATGTCGCCCGTCAGGCGCTTCACCGGGCGCAGCCGATCATTCCGACGGGCGAGACGGCGCTCGGCTGGATCGTCATGCAGGGCGGCAACAACTTCAATCGGCCGAGCTTTCTGGCGCCGGGGGCAGGCAGCGGGGCAAATGCCGGGGCGGGCGCGTTGCTCAAATCGGTCGCAGCCGTCTGTGAGACGCCGGAGCTCTCGCTCACCGGGTTCCCGCTCCCCACCGACAGCGCGGATTTCCAGCAGATGCTGCTCGACCTGCAAACCGCCATGGGCATCGCCAACCCGCAGCCCGATTTTCTGACCGTCGCCAACGAAGACCGGCTCGCGACCGAGGTGGTCAAGGAGTTCTACCACTCGCGCCACGGCACGCGCGATGCGCTGTGGGCGCTGACCCGGGCCTTTGGCCAGGCGCGCGAGCTTGTCTATATCGAAAGCCCGCAATTCGCCCGCACCGCGCGCGCCGATGGCCCGCCCGAGGATCACGAGATCGACCTCGCGCAGACCCTCGCCGACCGGATGACCGCGATGACAAGCCTCCGGGTCGCGATCTGCCTGCCGCGTGCGGGAGATTTTGCCCCGGTTTATCAGGGGTTTGTGCGTCAGGCGATCGCCGCACGCCAGGAGGCGATCGGGCTGCTGAATGCGGTCGACGAGGAGCGCGTCATCGTCTTCCATCCCAAGGGGTTCCCCGGGCGGGCCGCCGAGATCCGCTCGACCACGGTGATCGTCGATGATTGCTGGTCGATGGTGGGGGCCAGCCATCTGCGCCGGCGCGGCATGACCTTTGACGGCGCGGCGGACATCGTCTCGATGCCTTATGCGCTGGGCAATGGCTATGCCAGCGGGCTGGCCGCGTTCCGGCGCGATCTGATGGCGCGCAAGCTGGGATTGGAGCCGACGCTGCCGGCCGACCGCCAGGGCGAGTTCTGGGCCCGCTTGGCCGAGCCGCTTTCGGCCTTCAAGGTCTTTGCCGACCTGCTCGATCAGGACGGGGCGGGCATGATCACGCCGCTCTGGCCCGGGCCCGACGACAACTCGGTGCTGCCCGCCACCCATGACATGGCCGATCCCGACGGCACCGACGGGGCGAGCTTTGTCGCGACCTTTGCCGGGTTCCTCAACGAGAATGCGGGCGACGCCTGAGCGCTGTGGGCAGCGGGTGCGCCTGCTTCAGCCGCTCGCCAGCATGCGCGGGGACCGCGGCTGATCCACCGCCGTGTCCAGCAAGGGTTTGCGGTTGCGCAGATGCCGCTCGACCAGCTTGCGCTGGCGCGGCAGCGAGGGGATCGGGCGCGCAGCCCCCTCGCGCGGGTTGCGGCTGATCAGGTCGGGATAGAGCTGTTCGAGATCCGCCCGGGCTTCGGGCCCCATCGCATCCAGCGCAAAGGGGCCGGGCAACAGGCTTTCCGCCGGGGCGCCTTCGGCAAACAGCACCTCGTGGCGGTCCATCAGCAGGTGCCAATAGGTGATCGGCTGGCCGGTTTCGGCCAAGTCGATCCCGGGCAGGCCGACAAGCCGGATCGCGGGCAACAGAACTTCGTGCGCCCCGAACATCCGCTGCACGATCGCCGAGCGGATCAGCACCCGGTGCTGGCGCGAGACCATCAGATCACGCGCGGGCAGGCCCTGGCCCAGCGCGCCCTGGCGGATCCGCACCGGGGCCTGCTTGCCCGTCGCGATCACGCGGCTGCTTCGGATCCAGCGCACGGGCTGTGCGCCCCTGTCTGCGGTCAGAACCAGATCTCCCGCGCGCAACGCCTCGATGGGCCGCGGCCCGTCGGGGGTCGCGATACGGCTGCCGGCGGCATAACAGATGAAGTTTGTCAGCACCCGATCGTCGGTAAAGTTCCCTGTATCAATCGAGACGGTGTTGAGCGTGATCGAGGTGATCGCGCCCGCCTCCATCGCGGCGACATCGCTATTGTTCGAAAACTCCGGCGCCAGGAACAGATTGCCGTTGACGTCCTGAATGATCACGGCGGTGATGTTGGCGGTGGTCCCGTCGGAATAGGTCAGCGTGGCGTTGTAGACGCCACCGCCGTCATAGACCGTCGTTTGCAGGCCCGCCCCATCGCCCAGATCAAACTGCATCTGGTCGTTGGACGCGAAGTTGTTGGTGTCGAGCGCATCGGCGGCGCCACCATTGTCGATCGCGGTAACCGAGACAATGTTCTCAAACAGCTGTTCCCCCGGCGTCGACGAGCCAAAGGTCCGCCCCGCAAGATCGTCAAAGTTCTCGGATAGCGTGTTGCCCTCGAACGGGTCGATCTGTGTGGCGATGTTTCCAAGGAAGAGTGCATTCCATGTCGTCGGCATAGTCGCTCACTGGTACTGCTCGGGCCCATCGGTTGATCCGAGGGGAGTTTTAACTGGTAGCTCAATCTTGGCTCGAACTTTATCAAAGAATGCGTGGAAAATACGTGTGAATCAAGGCGTTAGAGCGGGTTTATTGCGGCAAGTATATTCCAGACTGGCTTCAAGTGCCTTATAGTTGCGCTGTCATGAATTATTGGCAGGCCGACCTTATCACGACAAAGGCAGACGGGGGCTGTTTCCGGCGCGTGCGAGGCCCAGGGTTGAGCCGATCGCCGCTGTTGATGCGGTCTGTGTCTGGAGAGAACGTCGATTTTGTCGCCGACAGGGCGCCGTTACAGGCGCCCGCCAGCATCGTCGGGGCTTTGGCGACCGGATCTGCGGGCGGGATCTCGTGCCGTGCCTTTGAGAATCTCGTCCCTGAGCTCGGCAAATGGTCCCAGAATGGCCTGACGCAGGGTCGGGTGCGGCTGCGCGAGGCGTACCCCGTTGCGGTCGGCCAGGCCGAATTCGAGCTTCTCCTGCCCATCGGGGATGTAAAGCGTCCCAAACATCCAGTCCCAGATCGCAAAGATCTCGCCGTAATTCTTGTCGAAATGTTTCGGGTCGCAGGAGTGGTGAATCTGATGCTGTGCCGGCGAGATCAGAACATGTTCAAGCGTCGGGCCAAAGCTGAGCCAGATATGGGTATGGCGCAGATGGCCGCCAAAAAAGATATGTGCACGGAACACCAGCGTGCTGAAAAAGATCACCCAGGGTTCAACCTTCCCCACCAGCACGAAAAGGACGAGCGCCTGAGCAATGCCGATCAGCACGGACATGATCAAAGCCAGCAGCGCCGAGTAGACGGGATGAGCCCGCAGGAATGTGATCGGTGTCAGAACTTCGGCCGAGTGATGAACCGCGTGAAACGGCCATAGAAATCTGGTCTCGTGATGCAGATAATGGTTCCAGTAGCGGCAGAAATCCTGCGTCAGCAACAAGACGACAGCGGCGAAAATGCTGCCCGCGAGCGTCACATTCTGTGTGAGCGTTTCGCCCCCGCCCAAAGCCGTGAACAGCTCTAACGTTGTGATTGTGACAATGGGGATCATGAACAACGCGGTGATCGCCCCGCTTGCCGCCACGACGGTGTTGAGCAGCGCGACCTTGAGGTCGACCATCGACGAGGCGTGGAGATACACTTCCCTTGGCATCAAGAACCGCAGGAAACGCTCGTTTCGGCCCCGCAGCCACCAAACAGCGAAGGCAATCGCCACCGTTGCTGCGAGGTATAGGGGTGAGAACAGGAACTTTACCGCGAAAGACTCCCGCAGATGCCCGTCGATATGAGCGATCCAGTCCATTTCTGCCCCCTTCGACCGGCTTTAAACCTTCCAGAGGAATGGGGCCACAGGAAGGCGGGGGGATATGGCGGGGAAATATGGTTGGGGCATCGCGGGAATGCCGGTCTCGATCGGATCTAAGCGTCTGGCGAAGCGGCGTGAAACGCGCCCGAACGGCGTGCGGACTATTCGGCCGCTGCCTTTGGCGTCGAGCGATCCTGGTGCGATGATTTGAACACAGCCTCGATCTTGTCGGCGACGATGGCGTTGTCATAGGTGCCAGCCAGTGTCTTTCGAGCATCTGCGACCAGATCGGCGGGCAGGACCTCGCGCCGCGCCTCCATCAGTTCGTCAAAGAATTCCGGGTTGAACTCGGGGTGGGGTTGCAGCGTCCAGGCCTGCTCGCCATAGCTGAGCGCCGCGATCTCGCAATCGGGCGCGGAACCGGTCACCTCGGCCTCTTTGGGCGCTTCGATGACCTGATCCTGATGCAACCCGATGATCTCGAGCGGCCGGTCAAAGCCTTTCAGCGCATAGCGCTGACGCCCGATCGCCCAGCCGCCGGCGAACTTCTCGACCCGGCCGCCCAGCGCCTGCGCCAGGATCTGGTGGCCGAAACAGATGCCCACGATCGGGACCCGGGCCGCAAAGGCGTCGCGCAGGAACTGCTCCAGCGGCGCGATCCAGGGCAGATCATCATAGGCCCCGTGGCGCGAGCCGGTGATCAGCCAGCCATCGGCGTCGTGGATGCTGCCGGGCAGCACCCCCTCCAGCACCGCATAGGTGTCAAAGGCAAAGCCCCGGTCGGCCAGCAGCGCCTCCATCATCATCGGATAGCTGCCATAGCGCGTGCGCAGCGGTTCCACCACCGGGCCGGCTTCCAGAATCCCAATCTTCAGATCGCCCATCGCGCGCCTCATGCTTGTATCGCGCCCAAATTGTGGAATGGTGCCCGAAACGTCAAGTGCGCGAGGATGTCCCATGCCCCTCTCTGATCTCTTCAACGAACGTTTCGGCCCCACGCAGGGCACCGACCAGATCGACGTGCTGGAGCCGATGGCCGGGCGCGGCTCGATGCGCTATTTCACCCAGCGTGAGGTGCCCCCTTCGCTGATCCGCACCCTCGCCGCCACGGCGCTGGCCAGCCCCACCAAGAGCGACCTGCAACAGCGCGATATCCTGATCGTGACCGACCCGGAGATCCGCCGGGGGCTCGAGGCGTGCTGCGGGCAGGACTGGATCGCGGGCGCGCCCGCCTTTCTGGTCTTCCTCGGCAATCACCGCCGCCAGCGGCGCCTCGCGACGCTCCACGGCCTGCCCTTTGGCAACGACCATGCCGACGCGCCCTTTAACGCCGCGATCGACGCCGCCGTCGCGATGATGGCCTTTGTCGCGGCGGCCGAGCGCATCGGGCTCGGCTGCTGCCCGGTCTCCACCATCCGCAACCGGCCCGGGGAGGTCGCCGCGCTGCTCGGCCTGCCCGATCATGTCTTTCCCGCCATGGGCCTCGGGCTGGGCTGGCCCGAGTTCAGCCCCCGCATCTCGATGCGCCTGCCGCTTGACGTCACGCTGCACGAGAACCGCTTTGACGACACCGGCGAGGAGGCCGCCACCCGCGCCTATTCCCGCGCCCGCACGGCGCACCGGCCCTATCCCGCCCAGCGCGGGGTCGCGGAGTTCGGCGACAGCCCCGATTATGGCTGGTCCGAAGACAAGGCCCGCCAGTATGTCCACCCCGACCGCGCCGGCTGGGGCGCCTATCTGCGCAAGATCGGGTTCTCGCTGGAATGAGCATCGACACCCGAACCCTCGTCGCCCGGATCGAGGCCGAGATCGCCGAGCTGACAGCGGCCGAGCGCGCCAGCGCCGGCGCGCGCCAGACCGTCGAGCTCGATCAGCAATCGGTGGGCCGCCTCAGCCGCATGGACGCGTTGCAGGTGCAGGCCATGGCACTGGCCGAAAGCCGCCGCCGCGCCCAGCGCCTCGCCCAGTTGCGCGCCGCCCTCAAACGCGCAGACCAGGACGAGCTCGGCTGGTGCCAGGACTGCGGCGAAGAAATCGCCGAGGCCCGCCTGACCCTCGACCCCGCCGCCCCCCTCTGCATTGCCTGCGCCCGGGGGATGTGACAGGCTGCGCGACAGGCAGTTTGATTGATTGAGTGATGGTGGAATTTTCCGACCGCGACGAAATTGAAGACTGGCTGAAGACCAGAGACATTGACGAGTTTACTCTGTTCGGTGTGCGGGCGGTGCTGCGGATCGCTCCGCTACTCGCGGCTGATGGTCGGGACGATGCTCCAGCAAACCTGCTACTCCCTTGCTTTCGGGCTATGTCCGTTGCTTGGTTCGCTGGAATTTGGCTAAAGGAGGCAGATGACACAAATGAAATAGCTACTGCCGCCGCTCTAAGCGCGGGGAGTGCTGCTGATGCGGCAGGGGCCCGCGCTGCCGCTACTGCATACGCCGCCGCATCGGCACCCAACGCAGGTGATGTTCTGGCTGCCGTTCGATCCTCACATGGAGCCGACCATCTTTCTGCTAACGCCTTCGCTGCCTTCGGCGCGGACGCCACCGCACTAGAGCAGGGCATCGGGCTCATGGGCCTTTCGCAGCGCCCGCTATGGAACGGCGTGCAGGCGCCTACGGAAATCACCCAGATGTGGGAGGAGCTAAAGCAACGTCTGCCACCGGATCAGGATTGGGATGTCTGGACCACCTGGTACGAAGCCCGCCTCGCCGGAACGCCCGCCAATATGGAGCTTGAGAAGGCCCGCGTCCTGATCCCTGACGAGGATTGGGAGCAGGGCCCCGCCCATGTCAACGCGATCATCAAACGGTTGATCGCAGAGCACTCACCAAGTCTGAAAGATCTCGCGGCGCGTAGGATTGCACAGCAACCAAAGGCGGCGGCTGTTAGCGCCGAGGTTGAGCGAGCGCGCCTGGAGGAGCGCCTCAAGGAGGTGAGGGCGAATCTACCAAACGAGCCTGAGGCGCTTGAAAAAGCCCGCGAGGAAATCGCTCAACTTGAAGCGATGAAGGCGGCGCTTGAAACCATCGCTGAGGAAGCCAGCGCATTGCCTGATCCTGCGACGGTGGAACAAGCAGCAGAGGCTGCTGCGGCAACCGTGGATTTGGCTGCGCAACTCAAGAGCTGGGTGAATCAGTATTTGACCAAGGAGCGCGCCAATACCGTGGCGGATGGTCTCGTGGTTGCTGGTCTGGTTGCGTTCCTGATTTGGTGCGGGATGCCCGCATGGATGGCGTCATCGTTCATGGTTGCAAGCTTCGCAGAAAAGCGGGTGTGGAAACGGATCAAAGCGCTAAAAGGTAAAGACTGACATACGCACCGGTACCACTCCCTTTGCATCCCCTTAGCATCCCTTTTGCATCCCCCGCTTGCCGGGGGGCTTGCACTGCGTTAAGAGCCGCGCCAAACCCGGTGGGAGAGAGAGCATGCCAAAGATCAACGGCAACGAAATTCGGCGCGGCAACATCATCGAGCATAATGGCGGGCTGTGGGTCGCGGTCAAAACCGACCATGTGAAACCCGGCAAGGGCGGTGCTTTTGCGCAAGTCGAGCTCAAGAACCTGCGCAACGGCTCCAAGCTGAACGAGCGTTTCCGCTCGGCCGATAAAGTCGAGCGGGTGCGGCTCGAGCAAAAGGACCAGCAGTTTCTTTATGAGAATGACGGCATGCTGGTGTTTATGGACACGGAAACTTACGAACAGATCGAGCTGCCCGCCGATCTGCTGGGCGATGTGCGCCCGTTTCTTCAGGACGGCATGACCGTGCAGATCGAATACTACGAAGACGAAGCGCTCAGCGTCACGCTCCCCCAGATGGTCACCTGCGAAATCGCCGAGACCGAGCCGGTGGTCAAGGGCCAGACCGCCGCCAACTCGTTCAAACCGGCGATTCTGGACAACGGCGTCAAGATCATGGTGCCCCCCTTCGTCGGCCAGGGAGAGAAAGTCGTGGTCAATACCGAGACGGTCGAATACTCGGAACGGGCATAGATATCGTGGTTGCACCGTCGGCAAACCTCAACATCATGATACAGGCCGCCCGCAAGGCGGGCCGCGGCCTGGTCCGCGATTTCGGCGAGGTCGAACAGCTGCAGGTCTCGGTCAAGGGGGCCGGCGACTTTGTCTCGCGCGCCGATATCAAGGCCGAGAACACCATCCGAGAGATGCTGACCGAGGCCCGCCCCAACTATGGCTGGGTCGGCGAGGAAAGCGAGGAAGTGGCAGGCAGCGACCCAACAGGCGCTGGGTCGTGGACCCGCGGGACGGGACGACGAACTTCCTGCACGGCATCCCGCACTGGGCGATCTCGATCGCGCTGGAACACAAGAAAAAGATTGTCGCTGCAGTGGTTTACGACCCGGCGAAGGACGAGATGTTCGTCGCGGAAAGCGGTGCCGGCGCCTGGATGAACGACCGGCGGATCCGGGTTTCCTCACGCCGTGACCTGGCCGAGATGCTGTTTGCCACCGGCGTGCCCTTTGGCGCGCGCGAGGGGCTGGCCGAGACGATGCGCGACATCAGCCGCCTGATGCCGCGCTGCGCCGGCGTGCGCCGGTTTGGCGCCGCAGCCCTCGACCTCGCCTGGGTGGCCGCCGGGCGCTATGACGGTTTCTGGGAGCGCACCCTAAACGCCTGGGACATCGCTGCGGGCATCCTGCTGGTCCAGGAGGCCGGTGGCATGGTCGGCCAGATCGGGCTGGTCCCGGGACGGGGCGACCCGCTGAACTCTGGCGATATCATCGCGACGAATGGTCAAATCTACGATACGCTCAATCAGTACTTAAAGGACACTTGAGCTGGAATTCGCGCCTTAACCGCTTGGTTTTCGCATGGAATTCTGCATATTCGCTAACAACGAGCATGTGAGGTGGGCATATGAGCTTGGACGAGGCGCGGGCACCGGTGTTTTCGCAACCGACACGCCAGATCGTTCTGATGCTCTGCGTTCTGGTTCTGGTCGCCGTGGGGGGTGCGTTTCTCGCCCGGCAGATTGAAACCGTCTTTTTTGCCAATCTCTATCTGAATGCCTTTATCGGGTTTGTCTTTCTTGTCGGCGTCCTCGCGACCTTTTGGCAGGTGGCTCAGCTGATCGCCGCGGTCCGCTGGCTAAAGAATCTGCAGGCCGGTTTTCGCGGTCACGAATTCACGCAGCCCCCGCGGCTGGTGGCATCGATGGCCCCGATGCTGCGCGAGGGCAAAATCAAGCAGCGATTGGCGGCAAGCTCGACCCGCTCGATTCTGGATTCGATCGCGGTGCGTCTGGATGAGGCGCGGGACATCACCCGGTATATCGTTAACCTGTTGATTCTAATGGGCCTTCTCGGCACCTTCTGGGGCCTTTCACTCACCGTTCCGGCGGTGGTTGATACGATCCGCAGCCTCGCGCCGCAGGATGGCGAGACCTCGGATGTGAATGTCTTCGACAATCTCATGACCGGGTTGGAGAGCCAGTTGGGCTGTATGGGAACGGCATTCGCCTCCTCGCTGATGGGGCTCGCCGGGTCGCTGGTCGTGGGGCTGCTGGAGCTGTTCGCGGGCCATGGGCAGAACCGGTTTTACCGCGAGCTAGAAGAATGGCTGACCTCGTTCACGCGCCTGGGCCTGGTGTCCGAGGGGGAGGGCCCCGACGGTGCGCTGGTTGCGCTGTTGGAGCGTGTCGACGAGGGCCTGGAACGCACGACCGATCTGGCCGAACACGCCGAATCCGCCCGAATGCGCGCCGAGGAGCGTCTGGGCCAGACGGCAGATGTGATTCAGGCGCTTGCCAAAGAGGTCGAGCACGAACGCCAGCTGGTTGCCGAACTGGTGGCCGAGATCCGCGAGAGCCGCGAGATCGAGGCGGGCCGGGACCATGCGACGCTGACGGTTCTCAAGCGGATGGAACAGAACAGCCTCGGCATGTCCGAGGCGCTGGGGCAGATGGCGAACAAGGCCGGGTTCCGCACGGCATCGGGCGACGGCGACGCGGCGTCGGGCATTCGTGAGCTGGAAAAGCTGGTGCGCCAGATGTCGGACGAAATCGCGGTCGGCCGTCATGAATCCACCGCCGCCCTGCGGGCCGAGCTGCGCACGCTGATCAATCTGATCGATCAGCGCACCCGGGACGATGGGGGCCGCTGATGGCGCTGACCCGGCGCAGCGGCCAGCGCTTTGCCACCAATATCTGGCCGGGGTTCGTCGATGCGCTGACGGCGCTGTTGCTGATCCTGATGTTCGTGCTGTCGATCTTTATGATCGTGCAATTCTCGCTGCGCGAGACGATCACCGGGCAAAGCAAACGGTTGAGCGACCTCAATGCCCAGCTCTCGGCCCTGACGGATGTTCTGGCATTGGAGAGGACCCGATCGGAGGAAGCGGAATCGGAGCTTGTCTCGGTCCGGGCCAATCTGATCGACCAGACTGCCGAGACTGACCGGCTGAGCGCCGCGCTTGCGGCCCTGAGCGAGCAAAAGGCTGTGCTGGAGGTCGAACTCTCCGAGGCTCAGGACGCGCTCAACAAAGAAATCGATGCGCGTGAGGCGGTCAATCTGGCGCTCGCCAAGGCGCGCGAGGAGGTGGATGCCGAGGCGGAGAAGGCCCGGCTTGCCGCCGCGCGGCGCGAAGCACTCCAAGCCATGATCCAGGAGCTGAACGACCAGGCCGCGACCCGGGAAGAGGACATCGTGACGCTGAACGCCGACAAGGCCTCGGCGCTCGCCCTGATTGCGGCGTTACAGACCGAGGCGCAGGCGCGCGAGGATGCACTCGCGGCTGGATCGACTCAAGTGGCCGAGCTCGAGGCGGCACAGCAGGCGCTGGCCGATGAAAAACGGGCGCTGCTCCAGACGCAGGCGCAGCTAAGGCGCGAGATCTCGCGTCTATCGGCGCAAAAGGCGATGCTGGAATCCGATCTCGACACCGCCAACCGCCAACTGTCAAACGAGGAAGAGGCGCGGCTGCTGGAGGCGGCGGCGGCGCAAGCGCTGCGCAAGAAACTTGCCGAGGATGCCGCCGAGCTCGATGCGGTGACGCTTGCCCTGGAGGAGGCGCGCCGGGAGGCGGAGCAGACACTGACACTTTTGGCCGCAGCCGAGGCCGCCAAGCAGCGTCTCGCGGACGAGTTGAACGTTAAAACCGAGGATCTCGCGGGAATACAGCTGAAAATCGATGAGGCAGAGCGCCAACGCCAGACCCTGGAACAGTCGACCGAGGCCTTTGACCGCGAGGCCGCGCTGCGGAAACTGGCGGAGGCGGAGCTGGCCAAAGCGACCGCGCAAACCGCCGAACAGGCCCGCCGTGTCGCCTTGTTGAATGCTCAGGTGAAACAGCTCAACGACCAACTGGGCCAGTTGCAGCAGGTTCTGGATGAAACGGCCGAGAAGGAAGCCGCGGGAAAGATCCAGATCTCGAACCTTGGCACGCAACTGAACGCGGCGCTGGCGCGCAAGGTTGCGCTGGAGGTCGAGAACGCCGAATTGCTGGCCGACAAGGTCGACGAGTTGGAGCAAGTCCGCTCGATCTTTCTGGAGCGGGTCGAAGGCGCGCTCGCCGGGCGCGATGGCGTGAAACGGGTGGGCGACCGGTTTGTCTTCCAATCAGAGGTGCTGTTCAGGCCGGGATCGGCCGAGCTGGGCCTGGCCGGTCAGCGCGAACTGACCAAACTCGGCGCCGTGATGCGCGAATTGGAGCGCGAGTTGCCGGAGGATTTCGATTGGATCCTGCGCGTCGACGGGCATACCGACCCGATTCCGCTGACCGGCGCGGGGCGCTATCGCAACAACTGGGAACTGAGCCAGGCTCGGGCGCTTTCGGTGGTTTCGTATCTGATCAATCGGGAGGGCGTGGACCCGTCACGCCTCGCCGCCGCGGGATTTGGAGAGTTCCAGCCAATAGACGCGGGCGATACCCCGGAGGCGCTGGAACGGAACCGGCGGATCGAGTTCAAGTTTACCCAGCGCTGAGGCCAGCCGCCATCTTGGCGATCGCGTCGATGATCCGGTCGAATGCCGCCTTTGCCCGTGCACTGCGGTGGCGCGCGCGCAGCCACATATGGGGAAGCTGATCTTCGACGACATAGTGCGCGGCAATGCCCTCGGCCGCGAGCCGCTCGGCATAGGCTGCCCCGTCATCGCGCAATGGGTCGACCCCGGCAGCGGAGATAAAGGCGGGGGCGACCCCTTTCAGATCCGGCGCGGCCAGAACATGGAGCCGTGGATCCGGCTTTGAACCCTGACCGCGCAGGTCTTGATAGGCGCGGATATCGGCGGTTGTGAGCAGAGGCGCCCGGGCGCATTCACGATAGGACGCGAGATCGAGCGCCAACCCGCCGAGTGCCGGATAGATCAACACCTGCCCCGCGATCCGCCCGCTATCGCGCAGCGCCCAGGCAACCGAGGCCGCCAGCGTGCCGCCGGCACTGTCGCCCACGAGAATGAGCGGCGGCGCCATCGCCTCGGCCACCGTCAGCGCATCGTCAAAGGCCGCGGGATGCGCATGTTCCGGGGCCAGGCGATAGTCGACCGCTGTGACGCTGGTGCCGGTTCTTGCGGCGATTTCGGCGGCCACATCGTCATGGCTTTCCAGCCCGCCCACCACGAAACCACCGCCGTGCAGAAACATCACCTGTTGCGCCTCATCTTCGCCATAACGCCGGCAGGGCACACCGCTTATCTCGAGATCCCGCACCCGCAACCCTTGCGGCCTTGGAGTCCTGAAAAACGCCGACATCGTATCGTAAAGCGCCCGTTGCCGGGGGATCGTTGACGCCGCGGTTCCCGACGGCGTCAGCCGGTCGACTTCCGCGATGAAATCTAGAATCTCGGGGTCGTCGATGGGGTTGCTCAGGGGGATGCTCCGATGCTGATCGGTTACAGCTTAACGTCCGCAATGGGTATCGACCAGCATGGGATCGCGTGTTGCGGCCTTGACGAGGGGAACTGCCACCCCACCCTCACATCAACCAAGGAGGGTTTTATGAGACTTCTGATTGCGGCGATCATGCTTTTTGCGGCTGTGTTTCCGATACAGGCCGGGGAACCGGAGGACAGCATCCAGGCCGTGATTTCAGATCAGATCGGCGCCTTTCAGACCTCGGACCTTGATCGCGCCTTTGCCCATGCCTCGCCCAACATCCAGCGGATCTTTAAGAACCCCGGCAAGTTTGCCCAGATGGTGCGCGGCGGCTACCCGATGATCTGGCGGCCGGCGCGCTGGGAAATGCTGAGCCTGGAAAACTTTGACGGCACTCGGGTCCAGATTGTGCTGTTCGAGGATCAGAGCGGGGATCTGTTCGAGGCCGCCTACGAGATGCTCGAGATCGACGGGTCGTGGCGGATCAACGGGGTGCAATTGCGCCGCATGCCGGGCGTGTCGAGCTAGGCGTCAAAACTTTTGCCAGATGCTGATCTGAACGCCCAGCCCGTCATCGGGGTTGAGCAGGTCATAGCTGACGCCCAGCTGGATCGTGCGGGTGCGGATAAAACCCTCAGGCTTTTTATGGTTCCGGGCGACGGTGGGATACATCGTATAGGCAAAGGATGGGGCGATTTTCAGCGTCGCATCGTCGTCGCCCATCGGCATGCTCGCATACCCGCTCAACAGCGCGAGGCAGCAATGATAGGGCTCGTATCCGACCGTCAGATCCGCCCTTAGCTCATTGTCCTTGTCGTCCATAAAGACGTCGATCCCGCCTTCGGCCGAGACAAAGGCGTTTCCCCAATCCCCCCAAAAGCTGTGACCGTACTGGAGCCGCGCTTCGACCTCCGGGGAGGAGTCGTCGATCTCGTGCCCGAGGGGGTCTTCCACAACGCTCTCCAACGGATGCGCATACCCCAGTTGAACCGAGAAAACGCCCGCCTCGCCCTGCCAGACGCGTTTGCGAGCATAGATGCCCGCGTTAAAGGTGCTGTCGCTCAGATCCGTGGTTTTGAGCTCGGCAAATACGGTTGCCCCCAGTGTAAGCCCCTCGATCAGGCCGTATTCCACCAGGATCTGGGTGGTGTTGGAATCGCTGTCGGCCGACCCGGTCGCGAAGGCCGAGATTGGCGCGACGCTGCGACCGGTGGAGAAAATCGTCAATCCGCTTCCCTTGCTGCGCGTCCAGGCGCCTGCGGCGGCCTGCGTGTTCACGCCGAGACCGCAGAGGGCAAGGATCGCAAGGCAGGGCAAACAGCGCATGATCTCCGGACTAAAAGGGGATTTGCGCGATCATGCTCGGGCAACATGATTAACGATCCGTTTACTTTGGTGAATGTCACTTTACGATGATCGGAATCGTTCTAATCGGGATGTAGAATAGTGGCTGACTTGTGGAAACGCTCCGCGACCGAAATCGCGGCATTGGTGAAGGCAGGGGATGTCTCTGCCCGGGCCGTGACCGAGGATGTGCTCGCGCGGCTGGCGGCGGTGAACCCGGCATTGAACGCGGTCGTGCAGGAAATGCCCGATGAGGCCCTAGCCGCGGCCGACGCGGTCGATATTGCGGTCGCCAATGGCGAAGATCCCGGCCTGCTGGCGGGCGTGCCCGTCACGATCAAGGTCAATGTCGATCAGGCCGGATACGCGACAACCAACGGCCTGCGCATGCAACGCGATCTGATCGCAAAAGAGGACAGCCCCGTTGTTTCGAACATGAAGCGGGCAGGGGCAGTGATTGTCGGGCGCACCAATACGCCGGCCTTTTCGCTGCGCTGGTTCACGCGCAACAGCCTGCATGGACAAACACTGAACCCGCACGATGCCGGGATCACCCCGGGCGGGTCGTCGGGGGGCGCGGCCTCGGCAGTTGCGTCAGGTATCGGGGCAATCGGACACGGGTCGGATATCGGCGGATCGATCCGGTATCCCGCCTATGCCTGCGGCATTCATGGCCTGCGCCCGACGCTTGGCCGAATTCCGGCCTATAATGCCACGGGGGCGGATCGCTATATCGGTGCGCAGTTGATGGCGGTCTCGGGCCCGTTGGCGCGCACGATGGCGGATATCGAGCTGTCTTTCCGCGCCATGTCGGCGCGCGACTATCGCGACCCCTGGTGGGTGCCTGCGCCACTGTCGCTCGCGCCGGCGCCCAGGCGGGCGGCCCTGACGGTCGCGCCCGACGCGATGGCCGTGGCACCCGAAGTCGAGGCGGCGCTGCGCGACGGCGCCCGGCGGCTGCAAGATGCCGGTTGGGATGTGGTTGAAACCGAGTGCCCGCCCTTTCGCGAACCGGCGGAGTTGCAGGCGATGCTCTGGCTTGCCGAAATGCGCCGCCACGGGGGTCAGATGATCGACAGGGAGGGCGATCCGGATGCCATTTTTGTTTACCACCAGATGACCGATCTGGCCCCGGACCCCGACCTGAATATGGTCGTCGACGGGTTGCAGCGCCGGATCGGTTTGCTGCGTGAATGGGAAGCGTTTTTCGAGCAGTATCCGGTGCTGTTATCGCCAATATCCGGCGAGTTGCCCTTTGAAAACAATGGAGATGTCGCCAGCCCGGAACGGTTTGCCGAGATCATCGAGGCGCAGCTTACTCAGGTTGGTCTGCCGCTGATGGGCCTGCCGGGGCTTGCGGTCGCGACCGGCATGTCGGGAACCAGGCCCGTCGGGGTCCAGTTGATCGCCGGGCGATACCGCGAGGATCGGTTGATCGCCGCAGGCACCGCGATCGAGGCGGCAGGTACCGCGCCATCCCCGGTCGACCCGGCCGGCTGAGGCACCGCCAGCGGACTAGACGCAGCGCCCGCCATCCACCTCGAAACAGACGCCCGTTACCAGCGAGGCTTCGTCCGAGCAAAGGTAGAGGGCTGCATCTGCGATGTCGCGCGGCTGGCTGAACCGGCCGAGCGGAATGGTTGCCTGAAAGGCCGCGCGTTTTTCCGGCGTATCCTCGCCCATGAACTTTTCCAACAATGGGGTCTCGCCCGCGACAGGATTGATCGCGCATACCCGAATCTTGTCGGGTGCGAGTTCAAGCGCCATCGACTTGGTGATCGTGATCGCCGCGCCCTTCGACCCGTTATACCAGGTCAGACCGGGCCGAGGGCGGAGCCCGGCAGTAGACGCGATGTTGAGAATGACACCGCCCGTTCCCTGCTTGCGAAAAACCGGCACCGCCGCCTTGGCCGCGTGATAGAGAGATTTCACATTGACCGCATAGACCCGGTCGAATTCTTCCTCCGTCACCTCGATCATGGGCTGATTGCGGTGGGTCGTGCCGGCATTGTTGACCACGATGTCGAGATGGTCGAACTCTGCCAGCGCCGCCTTGATCATGCCATTGACATCGAGTGCCTGCGAGACATCCGCTGTATGAGCCTTGGCAGCACCCTGGTGCGATTGGTTGATCTCTTCGGTCACGCGGCTGGCGGCGTCGCTGTTGATGTCCACGACCAGAACCCGCGCGCCTTCTTCGGCAAACCGCCAGGCGATGCCTTCACCAAATCCCGAGCCGGCGCCGGTGATCAGCGCCGTCTTTCCCGATAGTCTCATTTGCCCCCCTGTCCGGCCGTTAAGAGTTAGGCACCTTCTTGAACCTGCTGTTCGACTTTGGCGTCGATCCCGAGTTGACCTTTGGCTTTGCGAACTTGATAGTTTTACCGCGTTTGCTGGGATCCGCCAGAGGCAAGACGTTCGGGCCCGCATTCACATCTTCGAACCAGTCGATCGCGACCTTGAACCAGTCGCGCGGATAATAGTGGCCGCCCTTGTGGGTCAGCAATTCCAGCGCCCCGCCATACTTGCAGCCGCTCCAGCTATAGCGCAGATAGCTCTTCAGCCGCCCCGTGGGCTCCAACGGGCCACGATGGCAGCCGTTGGTTCGTTCGAGCATCTTGAGCGCATCGGGGATCGGGCGCATATCGACGCGGCCCGAGACATCGTCCATGCCATCGAACCGGACGACCTCGTCCTGAACTCCATGGGTCTGGAGGAACTTCACCGGTTGCTTGCACCGGTCGGGCAGCTTGCCCAGATAGCCGCCCGCGTGCACGGCAAAGGCGCTGCCCAGTTCGGGGTTGTGGCAGGCGATTTCCCAGATCAGAAAGCCGCCCCGCGACTGGCCCATGATCAGAACGTTGTCGGTATCCAGGCCAAACCGGGTGGTGGCGTCCGCCATCACCGTTTTGAGAAACTTGATCTCGTTTCGCGTCTTTTGCACACCGTTGCGCAGCGTCCAGCCCGAGCCTGTCGTGCCGCCGCGATAATTGATGTCGAGCGCTGCGGGCACCACCAGGGCATAGCCAAACCGGTCGACGATCTGCTGAAAGAACGAGGCATCGGTGATTTCCTTGGAATGCCCGGTCGAGCCGTAAAGATAGAGCACTGTCTTGTGCGGCCCTGGACCTTTTGGCGCGAGTGCGCGGTAAATCCCGCCCGCAACCCGGCAGGGCTCCTTGTACGCGGGCCAGCCGCATCTTTCCTTGGCCCTCTCAGCCTGCGCTGGCAGCGCGACCAGCATCAGGGCGACTAGCAGCAGAAATCTCATCAATCCTTCCCCCGCGCCACCGGCCCTCCTCGCCAAAGGGTGTGCCCGGCACGTTTGCTCGCTCAGTTTTCAGCGTTTCTTTTTGAGGTAGATGTAAAGAGCACCACCTCCACCATGCCGAGGATGCGATTCAAAGATGCCGATAATTTGGCCGTGATATGGCCCTGATTTGAGCCATCGTGGCACAGCCTGGCGCAAGACGCCCTGATCCGAGCGCATAAAGGGGGCGTCATCCGAGTTCTGCCGGCCACCTTTGCCGGTGATGACCAAGACGCACCGCAAGGATTGGGAGACTGATCTGGCGATGAACCCGTTCAAAGCCCGGTGCGCGCGCTCGGCCGTCATGCCGTGTAGGTCGAGACGGGCTTCGGGCGCGCGTTCGCCCCGGCGGAGTCTGTCGGCCGTTCGCTTGTCGAGGCCCGGTTCGGGGCGGCCTACCTGTTTGGGCGCATGGTCTGCCAGGTCGATTCGTGTCGAGCCGCGCAGGCTCTGACCGGCGGGGCGGATAACTTCGGACCCTCTGACCGGAAAATCGACCTGCGGGTACGACTGTGCCGGGGAGGTGCCCGGTTTTGGTTTCGCGTTCGGTTTCTCGGGGGTGCCGGGCTTTTTCAGGCGGTTGGTCCCGGTCGTCACCTTTTGCCAGAGCGCCCGGTCTTCGGGGGTAAGGCCGCGGCGTTTGGTCATTCTCAGCCGCCGATGCGGGCGAACTGATCGTTGGGAACAAGACTGATCATGCGCCCGCCGGCGCGCATCGTGCCCGCGACCTTGCCTGCCCTGGCCCCGGTGCCAAAGAACAGATCGCCACGCTGATGCCCCTTGATGGCGCTCCCGGTATCCTGTGCCACCATCAGGCTGCGGATAGGCCCGGTCGAGGCTGTGGTTTCGACCCAGACAGGGGTTCCCAGCGGTGTCAGGTCGGGATCGACGGCGAGCGACCTTTTCGGCGTCAACGGCACACCCAGCGCGCCGACGGGGCCTTGTTCGACCCCTAGCCCCTGGCGCTCGGTAAAAAAGACAAACGAGGGGTTCTCATGCATCAGCTTCCTTCCATCCCGGGGGTTGGCGCGAAGCCAGCGTTTGAGCGACCCTGCGCCAAAGCGGCTGGGATCGGCCTTGCGCCGGGTGAGGTATATATTGCCGATCGACACATAGCGGTGACCGTTCTTGCCAGCATATCCGACCCGCACAAGCGCACCATCTGTCAGCCGAAGGCGCCCTGATCCCTGGATCTGGAGAAAATAGCGTTCCACCGGATCCGCCAGCCAAAAGATCTCGAGACCTTTGCCCGTAAGGGCCCCGTCCTCGATCTGGGCGCGAGAGAAATGGGGTTTGCGGTTCCCAAGATCGGCGGGCGGTGCATAGAGCGGGTATTGCCACTTACCGGTGCGATGGCGCGATGCCGGGATGACCGGCTCGTAATACCCGGTGAAAAGCGCCTCGTCGGGATTGCCGAATTGAACCGGGGTGAAATGCGTCTCGAAAAACCGTCTGGCGTTGTGGATCGGCAAATCGCAGATTACGCCCTTGCCGGTACGCGAGCATGATGCCCGCCAGGTCCGTAACGCGGCCTCGTGGTCGTCGTCGGCCCAGTTGTCGAGGTCGCTGAACCCCAGCGCATGCGGCTCCAACGCTTGCCCCCTTCCAGCCAGTGCCGAACAGGCGATTGCGGCGATCACTGATCGCCGGTCTATCCCCACCATATGCTCCCCTTGGCCGGTCCCCTCCGGCCGCTCGATGCTATTCCCCGGTTGCGGTTAGCAGCCAGTTCGGATTGGGTGACCCCATCACCCTGCTAAAGGTCCAGATGTCCGTCTGGCGCTTTATCTCGGTCGGGTCGCCTTCGACCACGCGATTGTCCGAGTCATAGACCGCCGTGATCATTTCGCCCACAAAGCGCAGGGTGACATCCGCTTCTTTCAATTCCGGCTCGAATTCCAGCCTGACCGGGCGGACATCGCGCACGCCGATGAACCGCGCCTCGACCCGCATGCCTTGCTCTTCGCGCTGGGCGATCACGCCTTCGAAGGCCGACAGGACATCGGGTGCAAGCAACGAGTTCAGCGTCTCGCGATCGCCCTCTTCATAGGCCATCAGGATCATTTCATAGGCCGAGCGCGCACCTTCCAGAAAGCCGTCCAGGTCGAAATCGCCCTCGGCATCGCGCATGCCTTCGAGCGCTGCCTGCGAGCTTTCGTCGAGGCTTTTGACTGCCTCGCTCTCCTCGGCAGGGGGCAGCGGGTTCAGCGGCGTGACATTGTCACTCTCTTCTTTTGCCGAATCGCGCCCGCCAAAGGGCCGCCCGGGCGGTCCTTCATGACCCGTCCGGGTGCCGATAATCGAACGCAGGTAGAAAAGTACCGCGCCCGCAATGGCGATCAGAACAACGAGTTCGATCATGTCACTGCCCATCAGATGGTCTCTCCAAGGCTTTGTCCTTCGATGCGTCAGGAGTGGCTTACTGGTAAGCTTCTTCAACATGTCCTATGTAGGCGGCTCGGCCTCCGAAGTCTATCGGCTGCTGCCC
>JBCCHW010000005.1:0-36242 GCA_039028555.1 Pseudomonadota bacterium
CGACCCAGAACCGGGCCGATGAACGGTAGCGATCCTCCAGCGGCCCGCCGGGCGCTGGTTACTATCGGCTCGGGTGGCGGGGCAGCCCCAGCCGTTCGCGGATCTCTCGCGGTGTGACACCGTCGTTTCGCAACTGCATCAGCGAGAGCGCATCGTGGCGCTTTGCCAAACGTTTTCCCTGATCGTCGCGGATCAGGCGGTGATGACTGTCTTCGGGCGTGGGCAGGTCAAGCAGGGCCTGCAACAGGCGTTGAACAGGCACGGCCTCGCGCAGGTCTTCGCCGCGGCTGACCCGGGTGATCGCTTGATCCGCGTCGTCCACAACGACGGCGAGATGATAGGCGGCGGCGCCATCCCGACGACGCAGCACAATGTCGCCCGTCCCCCTGACCAGCACCGATGGGTCAAGCCGGCCGGTCGCCACGCCCAGGCCGGCCCCTTTGCCCAGGCCGGACTCGTGCCATTCGAGGCCCTCCACCGCGATCGCGCCGCCGAGGATGTCGATTGCCCGTCCGATGTTTAGGCGAAGGGCGCCGTCCCCGGTAAGCGCATACCCTTTTTCGCGGCAGGTGCCGGGATAGACGATGCCGTCGGGGCCGGTCATCGGGCTGCCCTCTTGCGGCGCCGAGACTGCCTCGGCGATGTCGCGCCGTGTGCAGGTACATAGATAGATCAGGCCAAGCCGGGCCAGTCGGTCGAGCGCGGCTGAATAGAGCGCTTTCCGTTCGGATTGGCGAACCACCGCGCCATCCCACTCGATGCCGAGCCAGGCGAGATCGTCTAGGATGCCCTGCTCATACTCCGCCCTGACCCGTCCGCGATCCAGATCTTCCATCCGCAACACAAACCGCCCGACCTCGGCACGTATCCGGTCATGGGACAACAACGCGGAATACGCGTGACCAAGATGCAGGCGCCCGGTCGGGCTGGGCGCAAAGCGCTCGGTCGCCGGGGTGCGGGTCACACGCTGGCGACGGCGATGATCCCGGTGAAATCCGCCGCTTTCAGACTGGCGCCGCCCACAAGCCCGCCATCGACGTTTTCAATGGCAAAGATCTCGGCGGCGTTTCCGGGCTTGACCGAGCCGCCGTAAAGCAGACGGATGCCATTCCCGATCTGATCGCCGAAACGCGTCACCATCTGGGCACGGATCGCATCATGCATCTCGGCGATATCGTCGAGCGACGGCGTCCGCCCGGTCCCGATTGCCCAGACAGGTTCATAGGCAATCACGAGCGACCCCGCGCTGGCACCGTTTGGGACGGATCCTTCGAGTTGGTCCGCGACAACGCCAAGCGCGTTCCCCGCATCGCGTTGTGCTTCGGTTTCACCGACACAGACAATCGCCGTCAGATCGGCGCGCCAGGCGGCTTCGGCTTTCGAGCGCACCAGAGCGTCATCCTCGCCATGGTCTGCCCGCCTCTCGGAATGCCCGACAATCACATAGCTGCCGCCCGCATCGGCGATCATCTCGGCCGAGAGGTCGCCGGTATGCGCCCCGTTGGGGGCCGGGTGGCAATCCTGTGCGCCGATGGTGATGTTGTGCTCGCGCGAGAGCTCCGCCATGGCCGCCATCAGGGTCGCGGGCGGGCAAATCAGAATCTCGGCCGTGGCGTCCCGGTTCGCGGCGATCAGCCCGCCCAGTTCCGAGATCGAGGCACCAAGCCCGTTCATCTTCCAGTTTCCAGCGGCAAGCATACGGCGGGTCATCGGCACTCTCCATCTCCAACGGGTCGCGCCGTTATTAGGTGCAGGGGCAAGTCTGATCAACCACCACGTCTTGCGGCTTTTCGCGCCTTGGCCTCGCGCTTCTCGGCGGCGGCAGCCTCGGCGGGGACAAGGGATTGCCGCGCCCAGGCCAGGGCCTCGTCGGGGTCGTCCAGTGCTGCATCCGGCAGACGCATCAACCCGTGGATGGTCCGCGGGCCGCTTTTGGTGTCATAGGCGAACGGTTCGGACCCGGCATTGGCATAGAGTGAAGCCAGGTCGGCATCTGCCTTCATGTACAGGGTTTCGTCCACGATAAGCGCAAACATGGCATCATCGAGGTAGACCCCGGCGCCGCCGAACATGCGTTTCAGGTGAACCGGGCCGAGGCCGGCAAAGAGATCGCGTGCAAACGCCGCAAACTCGGCGCTGACCGCCATTACATGTTGTCGAACTTGATCGACTCGCCGCAGCCGCAGCTTTCCGAGACATTGGGGTTGTTGAAGACGAACCCGCTTTCCAGCAACGAGGTCTGATAGTCGATCTCGGTGCCGATCAGGAACATCTGCGCCATCGGGGCAATCATCACCCGCGCGCCCTCGCATTCGACCACGGCGTCATGCTCACCGATTTCGGTCGCATGTTCCATCGTGTATTCCATGCCGGCGCAGCCGCCCTTTTTCACACCGATGCGCAAGCCTTTGACATCGGTG
Organism: Pseudomonadota bacterium; assembly: GCA_039028555.1. Taxonomy (GTDB): domain Bacteria; phylum Pseudomonadota; class Alphaproteobacteria; order Rhodobacterales; family Rhodobacteraceae; genus Thermohalobaculum. Next base: position 2,421 of record JBCCHW010000005.1, read on the forward strand.
CCGTCCATCAGCTTGTTGATCCGCTTGATGGCGGCAGGCGTGAGCGAAACAGGATCCTGTCCTGGAAGTGCAAACATCAGATCATTCCCAATTCAAGGCGCGCCTCGTCCGAGAGACGCTCCAACCCCCAGGGTGGCTCCCAGACAATTTCGACATTGACCGTCTTGACGCCGGGCAGGGGTTCGACCGCTTCCGCGACCCATCCGGGCATGAATTCGGCCACCGGGCACCCCGGTGCTGTCAGGGACATGTCGATATCGACATGGCTCTCTTCATTGACGCGGATCGAGTAGATGAGGCCCAGATCGTAGATATTCACCGGAATCTCGGGGTCATGGACCGTGCGGCAAGCCTCGACAATGGGCTCGTAGAGCGGGTGCTCCTCGCTCGAAGGTTTGATCAGCGGATCGCCTTCCTTTGGGGCCGTTTCGATGTCCATCACCATATTCCTTGGATTTTCCTCCGCAATATATAGAAAGCCGATGCTTCGAGGTCCAGAGGACAGCATGACGGAACGCTTTTCATTTCAATTGAAGGCGACGGACGGGATGGCCCGCACCGGGGTGATCAGAACGCCGCGCGGAGAAATCCGCACCCCCGCCTTCATGCCCGTGGGAACAGCCGGAACCGTCAAGGCGATGATGCCGGAAAATGTTGCCGCGACGGGGGCCGATATCCTGCTCGGCAATACCTATCATCTGATGCTGCGCCCCGGCGCCTCGCAGATCGCCGCGCTGGGCGGGTTGCACAAGTTCATGAACTGGGGCGGCCCGATTCTGACCGATAGCGGCGGTTTTCAGGTGATGAGCCTCGCCGATCTGCGCAAACTGACCGAGGAGGGGGTGAGTTTCAAAAGCCATATCGACGGCTCGAAACATATGCTCAGCCCCGAAAGCTCGATGGAAATCCAGCGATTGCTGGGATCCGACATCGTCATGGCGTTTGACGAATGCACGCCGTTTCCGTGTACCGAGGCGGAGGCGGAAACCTCGATGGCATTGTCGATGCGCTGGGCCGGGCGATCACGGGAAGCCTTTGGCGACCGGCCCGGCCATGCGTTGTTTGGGATCCAGCAAGGCTCGGTGTTCCAAGGGCTGCGCCAGCAATCGGCGGACGCCTTGCGCGAGATCGGTTTTGAAGGCTATGCGATCGGCGGGCTCGCCGTGGGCGAAGGGCAAAAGGCCATGTTCGACGTGCTCGACTATGCACCGGGCATGTTGCCGGCGGACAAACCCAGATATCTGATGGGGGTCGGCAAGCCCGACGACCTGGTGGGGGCGGTGAAACGCGGTGTCGACATGTTCGATTGCGTGTTGCCGAGCCGGTCAGGGCGCACCGGGCAGGCCTTTACCCGGCGCGGCGTCGTGAATATTCGCAATGCCCGCCATGCCGCCGACCCGAGACCCCTTGACCCAGAATGTTCTTGCCCTGCATGCGCCAATTACTCGCGGGCCTATCTGCACCACGTGAACAAGGCGCACGAAATCATCGCCTCGATGCTGATGACCTGGCATAACCTTCATTATTATCAGGAACTGATGGCAGGCATGCGCCGCGCCATCGCCGAGGGACGCTTTGCCGAGTTCGAGCGGGATTTTCATGCCCAGCGGGCCGAAGGCGACCTTGCGCCTCTCTAGACGCGGGCGGCGTCCTCGGCCATACAGGGGGCAGCAATGCGAGGGAGTGACTCGATCATGAGCCTGCTGAAACAGATGTTCACCTGGTGGAACGGCCAGACCATCGGCACCATGCTCTGGACCAAAAGGTTCGGCGAGAAAGTGGGCGAAGATGAGCAAGGCAACATCTTTTACCAGACGCATGACGGCAAACGGCGCTGGGTGATCTATAACGGTGTCGCCGAAGCCTCGAAGGTGTCGCCCGATTGGCATGGCTGGCTGCACCATACCTTTGACGAACCGCCGGCTGACGGGCAACTGCCCCGTCGAAACTGGGAAAAGGATCACCTTCCCAACATGACCGGCACCGATCAGGCCTATCGCCCGCCGGGCTCGGTCCTCACACCGGCGCCACGGGCCAAGGCGACAGGCGATTACGACGCCTGGCAACCCGAGTAAGATCCATGGCGAGCAATACAGTTGAAGCGCTGATCGGCGGTGTCGTTCTGGCCGCGGCGGGCGGGTTCCTTGTCTACGCGGCCAACACGGCCGAAATCGGCGGCGTCGGTTCGGGCTATGAACTGGTGGCACAATTCCGCAAGGCCGAGGGGCTTTCTCCCGGCGGCGATGTCCGGATCAGCGGCGTGAAGGTCGGGTCCGTCTCGACCATGACGCTGGACCCAAAGAGCTATCGTGCCGTGGTGACCCTTGCCATCCGCGAGGGCGTGCAGATCCCCGAGGATACGGCGGCGCGGATCACCTCATCCAGCCTGCTGGGGGATAACTACATCGCGCTTGATCCCGGCGGGTCCGAGTTCATGCTCGAGCCGGGGCAGGAGATCGACTACACGCAGGACTCGGTCAATCTGATGGATCTGGTCGGCAAGTTCATCCACGGTTCGGACGAGTAGACGAATGAGCGAAGATCACTGGTCGGCTGAACGCTATGCGCAGAATGCGCGCTTTGTCTCGGACTTGGGCGCCCCCGTTGTCGAATTGCTTGACCCTAAACCGGCAGAACGGATCCTCGATCTCGGCTGTGGCGACGGCGCGCTGACCAAGCGGCTGGTCGAGGCGGGCGCCGTGGTGACCGGCATCGACGCCTCGCCCGACATGATTGCAAAGGCGCGGGCGGACGGCCTGGATGCCCATGTGATGGACGCCCATCACATCACGCTCACCGGCCCCTTTGACGCGGTGTTCTCGAATGCGGCAAAGCATTGGATGACCGAGCCCGATAGGGTCCTGCAGGGCATCGCCCGGTGCCTCAAACCGGGCGGCAGAATGGTCGCGGAATTCGGCGGAATCGGAAATGTCGCCGCGATCAGGACGGCGATCATCGCCGTGCTGGAGCGCGATTACGGGATTTCGACGACTCTGCACGATGTCTGGTACTTCCCCAGCGTCGCCGAACATTGCCGGCGGCTAGAAACGGCGGGATTCGCTGTGCAGGAATGCATATTGCTGCCCCGCCCGACGCCAATCGCGACCAATATGCATGCCTGGTTAAAAACCCTTGCAGCGCCGGCCCTGCGCAAGGTGCCGGAAGAGGAAAGGGACAATGCCGCTGATGCGATGGAGAGGTTGTTAGCACCCGCCCTCAAGGATGCCGACGGGAACTGGACGGCAGATTATATCCGACTGCGGTTCAAGGCCATTCTTGAATGATCAAGTGGCTCTTGGTCTTTGCCGGGGCCTCAATCGTCGTGAGTGGCGCCATCGCACAGACGATCGAGACGCTGCCGCTGGACGATCAAACCGAGGCAGCCCCCGAAACCGACCGGGCGGGCCGCTTTCAGCGCGCGCCGTTCAGGACCTATCTGGATGATGTCGGGCCAAGCCGGCCCCGCCCGATTCAGCACGGTGAGACGTTCGGCCAGCTGGGCGCGCGCGTGCGCGAGCTCGACAAGATGACGGGCGCGATCGAGACACTCGACATTCCGGTTGGCGAGGAAAGCATTCTGGGTCGGCTCCGCATCCGGATCGAGGCGTGCCGGACCGATGACGAGCAAGGCCTGACAGGCGCAATTGCCCTGATGAAGATCTGGGATGTGCGCAGCGACCGGCAGACCCCTGATTTCTCGGGCTGGATGTTTGCCGAAAGTCCCGCGCTCTCGGCGCTTGACCATCCGCGCTATGATGTCTGGGTGCTCAACTGTATCACCGCGTCGGGCTCGGCATCTTCGGGCAGCGAATAAAAATCGGCCTGCCTCGACAAGGCGGCCTCCAGTTCACGATGATAGGTCGCACGGGTGACCTCGATGGCGCCAAAGCTGCGCAGATGATCGGTGGTGAACTGCGTGTCGAGCAGCCTGAACCCGCCATGGCGCAACCGCGCCACAAGATGAACCAGCGCGATCTTGGAGCTGCCGGGCTCCCAGGAAAACATGCTTTCGCCGAAAAAGGCCGCCCCCAGGCGCACACCGTAAAGCCCGCCGATCAGGCGACGGTCGCGCCAGACCTCGATCGAATGCCCGTAACCCATTCGGTGCAGATCGCCATAAAGGGTCGTGATGACCGGGTTGATCCAGGTCTCGTCGCGATCGGCGCACCCGCGCACAACCTCGTCAAAGGCCCGGTCGACCGTGACCCGATAATCCCACCGGCGCAGGCGTTTACGAAGCGATCGAGAGACATGGAGCGCGTCCAGCGGCAACACCCCGCGGGTGCGGGGGTCGACCCACAGCACCTCAGGGTTGTGCGCGCTTTCGGCCATCGGGAAGACACCGGCCTGATAGGCCCGCAACAGCAGATTGGGCGTCAGTTCCAGTTCCGGTGATTCTGTATCCTTCATTGCGCAGAGGATAGCACGCCTTTAGCCGATCCGCTCTTTTAGCCAGGTCTCCAGCCAATGAATGTTGTAGTCCCCGCGGTGGATGTCGGGATCCTCAAGAAGGGCATGGAACAAGGGTTCCGAGGTCTCGATTCCGTCAATGATCAACTCGCCCAGCGCCCGGGAGAGCCGGCGAAGACAGGCGTCGCGGTCTTCACCATGAACGATCAGCTTTCCGATCAGGCTGTCATAATAGGGCGGCACGGTGTACCCGGCATAAAGGGCCGAATCCATCCGTACCCCCAAACCGCCCGGCGCATGATAGGCGGTGACCTTGCCGGGGCAGGGCGCGAAATCGGGCAAACGCTCGGCATTGATCCGGCATTCGATGGCATGGCCATGCGAGACCAGTTCTTCCTGGCTGAACGACAATGGCATTCCCGCCGCGATGCGGATCTGTTCGCGGACAAGGTCAACACCATAGATACTCTCGGTCACCGGGTGCTCGACCTGCAGGCGCGTGTTCATTTCGATGAAATAGAACTCGTTATTCTCGTACAGGAACTCGATCGTGCCGACACCGCGATAGCCCAGGTCGCGAATGGCATCGGCGCAGATTGTGCCGATCCGATGGCGTGTCGCGGCGTCGATTGCCGGCGAGGGCGCTTCTTCAAAGACCTTCTGGTGGCGCCGCTGTAGCGAGCAGTCACGCTCACCCAGATGAACCGCGTTGCCATGGGTGTCCGCGATCACCTGGATCTCGATATGCCGGGGCAGCGAGAGGTATTTTTCGAGATACACGGTATCGTCGCCAAAGGCCGCCTTGGCCTCGGTACGGGCCGAGGCGAACGCCACTGGCAGATCATCGGCGCTCTGCGCCACTTTCATGCCGCGTCCGCCGCCGCCGGAGGCCGCCTTGACCAGTACTGGATATCCGATGCCCGATGCGATTTCGAGCGCTTGCTCGACCGTCTCGACACCACCATCGGATCCTGGCACGCAAGGGACACCCAGGCGGCGCATGGTTTCCTTTGCCGCGATCTTGTCGCCCATGGTGGCAATGTGATCGGCAGTGGGGCCGATGAAGGCGATCTGGTGTTCCTCGACGATCCGGGCAAAGTTCTGGTTCTCGGACAGAAACCCGTAACCGGGATGGATGGCATCGACGCCCACGATCTCGCAGGCGGACAAGATCGCCGGCTGGTTCAGGTAGGACTGGGCGGAGCTCGGCGGGCCGACACAGATGCTTTCATCGGCCATGCGGACATGCATCGCATCCGAATCCGCCGTCGAATGGATTGCAACCGATTGGATGCCCATCTCGCGCGCCGCGCGAATGACACGAAGCGCGATCTCGCCGCGGTTCGCGATCAGAATCTTTTCGAACATCGCGACGATACCTCTCAGGCGATGATCATCAGGGGGGCGCCGAATTCCACCGGCTCCCCGTTTGCAACCAGAATCTGCTTGATCGAGCCCGAACGGGGGGCAGGGATCTGGTTCATTGTCTTCATGGCCTCGATGATCATGATCGTATCGCCTTCGCTCACAGTGTCACCGACCGAAACAAAGGGGGGCGCGTCTGGCTCGGGCGCGAGATAGGCGGTACCCACCATCGGAGACGTGACCGCACCGCTCAGATCCGGGGTGGCGGGCGCCGGGGCCGCCCCGGCTGGCGCCGCGGGTACAGCGGCCGGGGCCGGTGCTGCAACAACGGTCGCGGGTACCGCGGCAACAGGCGCCGCGGCGACACTGCGCGACAGACGCACGTTCAGCGAATCCCCATCGCCATGGTCCCGTGCAACCTCGATTTCGGTCAGATCGCTGGCCCGCAAGACATCCGCCAAAGCCTTGATGAACTCCACATCGGCTTCACTGTTTTTTGTCATCAATTTCTCCGGTGTTCGAACGGGACTCGTTCATCGGTCTGCGTGGCTTTCGCAGTTGTTGTTGTTTCAATTACCGAAGGCTGGGTTACACGAAAGACCCAGCGTAGGTCAAAGACTGTGTCCCGGGCCCTAATTCGAGGTGGTGGCGTTGTCACGGGTTTCGGAGATGATGATCTCCATATCCTCGGCCGGGACATAGCCGCGGATGACCTCGTCGCCAATGATGAAACTGGGCGTGCCGCGCAGGCCGAGCTCTTGGGCGAGGCGGTAGTTTTCCTCGAGCTTGCGCGAGGTCTCGTCGCTCTCGGCCGCTTCTTTCAACGTTTCTGCGGCATAGCCGGCATTTTCGGCAATCCGGTAGGCGACCTCTTCGGTCAGGCTGCCCGGATAGGCAATCAGGGCCTCGTGCAACTCGTTGAATTTCTTGGGATCAACGGCAAGTGCGGCGAGCGCCATCCGCCCCGCAGCGATCGAATCCGGGCCCAGGATCGGGAATTCCTTGACGATCAGACGGATGTTCGGATCCGATTTGAGGAGCTTGGTGATCTCGGGATGCGCTTTCTTGCAGTACCCGCAGCGATAGTCGGAGAATTCCACGATTGTCACATCGCCCTCGGGGTTCCCGGCGACAAACGAGTGTCCGTCGTCATAGATCGCCGCCTGGTTCGTGGCGAGGGTGTCGAGATCGGACTGTTTCGCTTGCAACTCCCGCCGTTCTTCGAGAACCTGCAGCGCTTCCATGATGACTTCGGGGTTTTCGAGCAGATAGGCGCGCACTTCATCGCGCAGTTGCTGGCGCTCGGCTACGTCGAGCGCGGAGGGCGCGGTTGTCGAGGCTTGTTGTGCCAGGGCCGGCCCCGCCAGCACGGCACCAAGACAGATGATCGAAGCGGAGGACAAGAAACGTTTCATGAGAGGTTCTGCCTTGGTTTCACTGTTTTTCGACACGTAGACTTAGAATGTCCTGGGCGCGAAGCCAACCGGGAGATCCCTCGGGCAAAAGCCCGGCCGCGCGGCGCGCCTGGAAAAGGGCATCCTCGCGCCTGCCGGTCAGGGCATGGCGCTCGGCGGTGGCCAGCGTCGCCATGCCATAATCTCCCGCCCGCGAATAGGCGGTCGCGAGGTCGCGCAGCGCGGTCGCATCGGCCATATCGTGGCGCCGGGCCTCCTGCAGCACCTCCAACGCTTCCTTGTCGCTGGCGGGATCGTTCAGGGCGAGCAATGCCCGCCCCAGGGCTGCCTTCAGCAGGGCCGATTTGGGGGCCAGTGCCGAGGCCCGGCGATAAACCGGAACAGCGGCCACGGCATCGCCGGATTCAAACAGGATCTGCCCCTTTAACTCGGTATAGTAGGGGTCGTCCGGGCGCATCGCGATCAACCTGTCGACCGCTGCCACAGCCTCTGTCGGCGAGGGGGCCCGATGCAGGGCGATCGCTTTGGCATAGAGGGTCTCTTCCGTCTCCGGTTCGTCCTCCAGATTACGAAGCACCCTTTCGGGGTTGTCGAGGAACCCTTCGAGCTTGGCCCGCATCCGGCCGTGCCAGTACACGACCTCCTCGTTAGGCGGGAAATCGGCCGGGTCGATCTCGCTCACTTTGCGGTCGATCAGCTGGATCCGTTCGGCGGACAGGGGGTGCGTGACCGCATAGGGGTCGACATTGCCCACGGTGAACACTTCCTGGCCGCGAAAGCGTTCAAACACCTTTTGCAGCCCGGTCGGATCGATCTTGGAGCGTTTCAGAAAGGTCATCGCTGCCTGGTCGGCCGAGGCTTCTTCGGCCCGCGAATGGCTCAGAATATCGCGCAGGATCGCTCCCTGGCTCCCCGCTGAGATCACCGCCCCCGCCGCACCGCCCCCCGCCGCCGCGATTGCGATGCCCGCGAGCGCGCCGATAATGGCAGGGCCTTGGGCATTGCGCAGTTTGATCGACCGCCGGGCAAGGTGACCGCCCACGATATGCCCGACCTCATGCGCGATGACGCCCTGGATCTCCTCGGGCGATTCAAGCTTCATCAGCAGTCCGGTATGAACAAAGATGTTCCGCCCGCCGGCGACAAAGGCATTCATCGACTTGTCGTTCAGGATGTAGAAATTGACCGAACTCGGGTTCAGCCCCGCCGCTTTCAGAATCGGATCCGACATTAGCCGAAGTGTCCGTTCAATCTCGGCATCACGAATAAAGCTCTGCGCCCGGGCCTGCACGGATGACACAGCATAGATCACGCAGATCATAACGATTAAAACCGGTCTAAGCGGTTTGATCATCAGATTTATCTCTCCCGCAGCGCGTTGGCTGTTATCGTGATCTTTTGTTCAACATAGGGTGTTCTCCCCGGTCAGAGAAGGAACTTTGACGTGAAGCTTTCATCGCGCAGCCAAACCCCGCCATTTCATGCCATGGATGTGCTTGCCGAGGCGCAGGAGCTTGCCCGTGCCGGGCGCGATATCATTCATATGGAGGTCGGAGAGCCCTCGCATCCGGCCCCGCGCGCCGCGCAGCAACGCCTGAACGCCGATATGGCGGCAGGGGCAGGGCTGGGATACACGAACGGCCTGGGCATTCCCGCGCTTCGATCCGCCATCGCCGATCTCTACCGCACGCGGTATGGACTGGACCTGGACCCCAACCGCGTCGTGGTTACCGCCGGGTCCTCGGCAGGGTTCATCCTGTCTTTTCTCACATTGCTCGAGGCGGGCGACCGGCTCGGCATGGTCGAGCCTGGATATCCCTGTTACCGCAATATCTCGTCGGCCTTCGGAATCGAGGCCGTGCCTCTCATGGCAACGCTCGAAGACCGGTATCAGCCGACACCTGCATTGCTCGACGCGGCGGGGCGGCTCGACGCCCTTTTGGTCGCCAGCCCCTCGAATCCAACCGGCACGATCGTGGCGCGTGACCGGATGCAGGACTTGGTCCGCTATTGCGCCGATGCCGGTACCGCGCTGATTTCAGACGAGATCTATCACGGTATCACCTATGGCGCACCGGCGGTTTCGGCCCTTGAGTTCACGCAGGAAACCGTCGTGATCAACAGCTTTTCCAAATACTGGTCCATGACCGGGTGGCGGATCGGGTGGATGATTGTCCCTGATCGCTTTGTGCGGGTCTGTCAGAACCTCGCCCAGAACCTCTTTATCTGCCCCTGCCATGCCAGCCAGGTCGCGGCCCTTGGCGCGCTGAGCGACGAGGGGATGGCCGAGGTGCTCCCCTATATCGAGGATTACGCGGAAAGCCGCCAATCGCTGATGACATCGCTGCCGGTGATGGGGTTCGAGGGGATCGCCCCCTCGGACGGGGCGTTCTATATCTATGCGGATATCAGCGGGTTCGGGCGTCACTCGGCGGATTTCTGCCGCGAGATCCTGCACGAGGCCGGCGTGGCGATAACCCCCGGCCTCGACTTTGATCCCGTGCGGGGCACAAAGACCGTGCGGCTCTCCTATGCCCAGAAACCGGCCCTGATCCGGGAAGGGATCGAACGGATGGCCCGGTTGCTGTCGCCCTAGGCCATCCGCCGCAAGTCACTTGCCGAGCGACCACCAGCCCCGGCGTTTGGGCTTGGCGGGGGCCGGCTCGGGCGCGAGTTCGGGTGTGGCCTCCACCTCGGGGTCGGTGATGGCTTCGGGCGTCTCCGACCCGGCTGCCTCGGTGTGCTCCGTCACCTCGACGGCGACGGTTTCCAGGACGATCTCCGTTTCGGCGGCCGTGTCCGGTGTGACCACGGGATCCGCGGTTCCTGGCTCCTCGTGCGGCGCCGCGGTCTCAACAGCGGCCTCGGTCAGCGCATCAGCCTCGGCTACCGGATCAGCCCCCGCGTCGGTCGGCTGGGGGTCGTCGCCGCCTGGCGCTTGTGCCGCTGGCGTCTCCTCGGGCGTTGCCGAGGGGTCTGCGTCCCCGGACGCGACCGCCGTCTGATCTGAATCCGGTTCAGACGCCGCCTCGGTCTCGAGCTGTGCCTGTTTTTGCTCTTCCTGATTGCGACGGCGCCGCCCTCCGCGTTTGCCGCGGCGACGGCGCGATTTGCCGTCGCCTTCCTGGCGCTCTTCGGTTGGTTTCGCCTCGTCGGCATCGGCCTCGACCACCTCGACGGCGTCCTCCGCGATCGCGACGGAATCCGCCGTTACAGCCGCGGTTGGCTGCGGCAAGGTCCGGCTCGCCTGTTTCGAGCGGTCGATCTTGAAATCGGGGCTGATCATCATCGGATCCCCCATAATCAGAATCGATGTCCCGCAGCGGGCCTCGATCCCGGCGATGTGGTCGCGCTTGTGATTGAGCAGAAAGTTGGTGACGTCCACCGGGGCGGTGACAGAGAGTTCCGCCGCGCGTCCCCGAACGCCTTCTTCCTCGACCTCCCGCAGGATCGAGAGCGCCATGTTCTCGTCCGACCGGATGATCCCCGTGCCCTGGCAATGGGGGCAGGGTTTGGTTGTCGCTTCCAGAATGCCCGGGCGCAGCCGCTGGCGCGACATCTCCATCAGACCAAACGAGGATATGCGCCCGATCTGGATCCGCGCACGATCATTCTTGAGCCGGTCCTTGATCCGTTTCTCGACCGCGCGGTTGTTGCGGTTTTCCTCCATGTCGATGAAGTCGATCACGATCAGACCGGCAAGGTCGCGCAGGCGGCACTGGCGCGCCACCTCGTCTGCAGCCTCGAGATTGGTCTGCAGGGCCGTTTCCTCGATCGACCCCTGCTTGGTCGCCCGGCCCGAGTTTACATCGACCGCAACCAGCGCCTCGGTGACGCCGATCACGATATAGCCCCCCGATTTCAGCTGCACGGTGGGCGAGAACATGCCGTTGAGGTAGCTCTCGACCTGATAGCGGCTGAACAGCGGGATCTGTTCGCCGTATTGCTGCACGTTCTTGGCATGGGACGGCATGAGCATTTTCATGTAGTCCTTGGCCTCGCGATAGCCGATTTCACCCTCGACCAGAATCGTGTCGATCTCCTTGGAATAGAGATCGCGGATCGAGCGTTTGATGAGCGAGCCTTCCTCATAGATCAGGGTCGGGGCGATGGATTTGAGCGTGAGTTCGCGCACTTGCTCCCACTGGCGGCACAGAAACTCGTAGTCGCGCTTGATCTCCGGGCGGGTTCGTTCGGCGCCCGCGGTGCGCACGATCAGGCCCATGCCCTTGGGCACTTCAAGCTCGTCGATCACCTCGCGCAGGCGCTTGCGGTCACCGGCCTGAGTGATCTTGCGGCTGATCCCGCCACCGCGCGCGGTGTTGGGCATCAGAACGCAGTAGCGACCCGCCAGGCTCAGATAGGTCGTCAACGCGGCGCCCTTGTTGCCCCGCTCTTCCTTGACGACCTGAACCAGCATGATCTGGCGAACCTTGACGACATCCTGGATCTTGTAGCTCCGGCGACGGCGCGCGCGGGCCGAGGCGACCTCTTCCTGCAGATCCTCGGCACCGACGGATTCGACCTTGGCCGTGTCTTCGCCGTTTTTGTCATCGGCGGTGTCATCGTTCGAGGGTTTTTCCGCCTCTTCTGTCGCAGCCGACTTCTTTTTGCGCGACCGGCGGGTGCGCTTTTTCGGGGTGTCCGACTTTGTTTTTCCATCGGCTTTCGCCGCTTCCGGTTCGGCCTCGGCCGGGGCATCTTCGGGCGCGGTCTCCTTGACCTCATCCGCTTGCGCCGGGGCATCAGCCCGGGCCTCGCCCTGATCGGCCGTTTCGCTCGCCTCGGGGGCAGCGCTTTCCTGGGCCTCTGTCCGGGGCTTGTCCGGCTTGGCCTCGGTCGCGGCTGCCGGGATGTCTTCGCTGACGCTGTCGTCGTCGAGGCCCGCACTTTCAGCCATCGACGTGGGTTTTGGGGATGCGTCCTCCGGCTCGGCCGCGTCATCATCGGCGGCTTCTTCGGTCACCGGCTCGACCGGCGCCGGTTCCTCTGGTGCGGGATCTGCCGCTTCGGGCGGGTTTTCGCCTTCTGCCACGACAGGCTCGGTTTGGGGTGCCTCGGCCACCTCTTGAGGCGCCGGTTCCTTGGTCGTCGGTTCCTCGGTCGTTGGCTCCTCGACCACCGCTTCGGACGTGGCGTTTGATGGTGCCGGCGCGTCAGCGGGCGCGTTGGCCTGCGCAACGTCGGCGGTTTCCTCGACCGACGGCTCGGCCACATCCATGATCGCGAGGCTGTCGGTGGATTGCGCGGGGACGTCGGACAATGATCCCTCGTCCAGGGCAATCACCTCGAGCCCGGCCACATCGTCGCTTTGCTTCGACTTCGATTTGCGGCTGGAACGCGAGCGTCGGCTGCGCTTTTTATCGGCGGGTTTGGGCTCTGCCGCCTCGGCCTGCGAGTCGGCGTCGTCCTCCTCGCGCGCGGCGCGCTCTTCTTCGGCCAGAAGCGCTTCGCGGTCCGCGATCGGGATCTGGTAATAATCCGGATGGATTTCGGAGAACGCCAGGAAACCATGCCGGTTCCCACCGTAATCGACGAATGCCGCCTGCAAGGATGGCTCTACGCGGGTGACCTTCGCGAGATAGATGTTTCCGGCGAGTTGGCGTTTGTTTATGGACTCAAAGTCAAAATCGTCGACCTTGTTTCCATCAACCACCACGACCCGGGTCTCCTCCGGGTGGGTGGCATCAATAAGCATTTTCTTTCCCATGGGGTCCTTCTGCACGCCGATCCGGCCCAGAGGTTGTCCGGTGGCGGGATCTCGTGCGTTTGTGTGTTGATCGCGCGACCGCTCGGCGCGCTCATACCTGCACCATCAGACCATCTCGGGCCCCTGGCTGGTTGAGCGATTGAAACATGCGAGCGCATCGTCGCGGGTCTTTCATTATCGGGCGCCAAAAGAACAGGCGCGGTGAACTGGGGCGCGAATCGCGCCATTGAAAGTGTCGCCCCGATGTCCCGATGGTGCCGCTTTGTCATGCGTCATGCCCGGGGGCAGGGGTCGTTCGGCCGAAATCCAGATCGCAGGTTCCCGGGCGCTCGCCCGTTCCCTCTGCCGGAAAGTCGGCAAAATAAGACACTTCCATATCGCCATATACTGTCAGAAGTTGTGCCTGACAATTCGATTCTTGTGGGTAACGGGTGGCAACAGCGGAATGATCGGTGCGCTTCGGGCAATAACGCCCCCTGTTATGGCGATCTTTTTGACGTGTTTCGGGCTTTTGCTGGTGGGAACCCCATTGGCACACGCCGACGATCCTGATTCACGAGAATCTGCCAGTGTCCTGGAAATCGCGGCAGAGGCATGGGGCGACGACGTTCGCCTGGTGATCCGCGTTGCCGGGACGTTGGAATATTCCTATTTCACGTTGGCCGAGCCCAATCGGTTGGTGATCGACTTTTCAGACACCCAGTGGAAAGCCCCTTTTGACAACGTGATCACCTCTGCCGCGATCGAGGATCTGCGTTTTGGATATTTCCGCCCAGGTCAGACGCGCCTCGTCATCGATTTGAGCGGGCCATATGCCGTCACATCGGCAAGAACCCGCGAGGAGGACGCGGAGTCGGTTCTCACCTTCGCCTTGAAACCGGTGGAACAGGCGTTTTTCACCACCATTTCGGGATGGCCGGACGGAGCCCGATGGGAACCCCCGGAGGTTGCAGACCCGTTGAACAACGGCACCGATATCATCGTTGCGATCGATCCGGGCCATGGCGGTTTTGACCCCGGCGCCAATGCGGATGGTCTGCTCGAAAAAGACGTTGTCCTCGCCGTCGGACTTACCATTGCCGAGAGGGTGGACCGCGAGCCGGGCTTCAAAGCGGTGCTGACGCGGCACGATGACAGTTTCGTTCCCCTGCGCGGGCGATTGCAGATCGCGCATCGCGCCGGGGCGAATGTCTTCATCTCGTTGCATGCGGACTCGATCACCCTGGGCAAAGCCGACGGCGTGTCGATATACACGCTGTCCGAGACAGCCTCCGATCAGGCGGCCCGCGACTTTGCCGAGCGGGAAAACCGGGTCGACGTTCTGGCGGGTGCCGATCTGGTGGGCGAGGCGGACGACGTGGCGCACCTGCTGTTCGACTTGTCGCGCCGGGGAACCGGCATCGAGTCGGACCGCCTTGCCCGGCTGGTGCTGTCGAGCTTTGACGGAACGGTCAAGACCCTTGGTACCCGTCCTTACCGGCAGGCCGGGTTCTATGTCCTGAAATCACTTGATATCCCCTCGCTTTTGATCGAACTGGGCTTTTTATCGAGCGAGGAAGACAGGGAGCGTCTTACCAATCCGGCCTTTGCCACGGCGGTGGCGCAGGCGATTGTCAACGGGTTGGTCGCGTGGCGCAAGGTCGCCGATCCGGCGTTTCTGGCACCAAGAAACTAGCAATCAAACGCGACTCCGATTAAATCCCGGGGAAACTGGCGTTTGAAAATACGGGCATCGATGCGCAAGGGATGTTGCGCAAGGGATGCGAGGGAACAGGATGATCAGGCTTTTCGCCGCGCTTTTCAGCCTTATGAGTATCGGCGTCATCTTTGCCGCCGGCGGGATTGCCGCGCTTGTCCATCTCTATGGCAAGGACCTGCCCAGCCATGAAGAGTTGATCAATTATCAACCCAAGATGCTGAGCCGGGTCTATTCGGGCGAGGGGATCGTGATCGCCCAGTATGCGACCGAGAAACGCATCTTTGCCCCGATCGAAGAGATCCCGCCGCTGGTGCGCAATGCCTTTATCTCGGCCGAGGACAAAAACTTCTACACCCATCCGGGCATCGATGCGCTGGGGATCGCAAAGGCGGTCACACGCTATGCCCTGGCGCGCAGCAAGGGACAGAACCCAAGGCTCTCTGGCGCCTCGACGATCTCGCAACAGGTGATGAAGAACTTCCTGGTCGGCAATGCGCGCAGTTTCGAGCGCAAGATCAAGGAGGGGATCCTGGCCGTGCGCCTGGATGGCGCCCTGACCAAGGATCATATCCTCGAACTGTATCTGAACGAGATTTTCCTGGGCGCCCGCTCTTATGGCATCGTCGCGGCAGCGCAGAACTATTTCGGCAAGTCGATGGAGGAACTGACCCCCTCCGAAGCTGCCTATCTGGCAGCCCTGCCCAAGGCGCCGTCCACCTATCACCCGATCAAGAACCTCGAGCGCGCGATCGCACGGCGAAACTATGTGCTCGAGGAAATGGCGCAGAACGGATATCTCGCGCGTGCCGAAGCCTCCAAGGCGAAGATGGAACCGCTCGAGACTCTGGTGGGCAAGGAAGGTCCCCAGGTCCTCGCGGCGGCGGACCCGGACTATTTCACCAGCGAAGTGCGCCGCCAGCTGGTGTCGGAGGTCGGGACCGGGGGTTTGTACGAAGGCGGCCTGACCATCCGGGCCACGGTTGACCCCGCCTTGCAGCACGAAGCCGCCAAGGCGCTTCGGACGGGGCTCGAAAAATTCGACCGAAATCTCGGCGTCTATCACGGCCCGCTCGCCCGGATCGACGAGGTCAGTGCCACGGACTGGGCGAAACAGCTCAAAGACACCCGCGCACCGCGCGATGTCGAGGGCTGGTCGCTGGCCGTCGTGCTGAAAAGCGGCGACAAGACAGCCACAATCGGCGTCGAGGCGCCCGACGGCCCGGTCGAGGCGACGCTGAGCCGGGCCAAGGAAAAGTGGCTGAAGGTCGCGACGGTCGGCGACAAGAAGCTGGCCATCCGCAAAGCGTCGGACCTCTGGCAACCGGGCGATGTCATCCTGGTCGCAAAACGCAAAGACGCCTGGACCATGCGCCAGATCCCCGAGGTCGAGGGCGCCTTTATGGCAATGGACCCGCATACCGGACGCGTGCTGGCGCTTCAGGGCGGGTTCTCGTATCAATACAGCGTCTTCAACCGGGCAACTCAGGCGCTGCGTCAGCCCGGATCGTCGTTCAAACCCTTTGTCTATGCCGCCGCGCTGGATGCCGGCTATTCGCCTGCGACCGTGGTTCTGGATGCCCCCATCGTTGTCCGCGCGGGGGGCGAGGCCTGGCGGCCCAAGAACTCATCGGGCAAATTCTATGGCCCCACGCCAATGCGCAAGGGGCTGGAGCTTTCCCGAAACCTGATGACCGTGCGCATCGCACAGCAGATCGGCATGGACCGGATCGCCGACTATGCCGAGCGTTTCGGCGTCTATGAAAACATGCCCTACCACCTCAGCTATGCGCTGGGGGCGGGCGAGACCACGCTCTACAACATGGTCGCGGCCTATGGGATGATCGCCAATGGCGGCAAACGCGTGCGCCCGACCGTTGTCGACCGCGTGCAGGACCGCCACGGCAACACGTTGTTCAAACATGATCCGCGCTCTTGCGATGGCTGCACGACCGAGGGGACCGGCGCCGCCGCGGTTCCCGTTCTCTATGACACCCGATCGCAGATCATGAGCCCGGCAACCGCGCGTCAGATGATCTCGATGATGCAGGGCGTGGTGCTGCGGGGCACCGCGGCGCGCACGGTCGGGGATCTGGGCTTTCCGCTGGCGGGCAAGACGGGCACCACCAATGACAGCCGCGATGCCTGGTTCATCGGCTTTTCCCCCAATCTGGTCGCGGGCTGCTTCATCGGTTATGACCAGCCGCGCCCCATGGGCAAACGTGCCTATGGTGGCACGCTTTGCGGCCCGGTCTTCAAGTCTTTCATGACCGAGGCGATGGAGAGCCGGAACCCGGGGAGCTTTCAGGGCGGCAACGATCAGGGGCTGGTGATGGTCAAGATCGACCGCGATACGGGCGAGCGCCTGCCAGATGATGCCTCGGGCTCGTATGTGCTGACCGAGTATTTTGTGCCCGGGACCGAGCCGTCCCTGTATGGCGCCTATCAGCTCCAGCGTGACGAAGACCTGTTTGGCACGGTTGTGGTCGCCGATCTGCCCTTTGCCGATCTTGAAACGACCTCCAACCTGCCTTTCGAAGACATCTCCACACAGCTGCCCGATCAGGGCGAGCAGACCGCCACGCAGCCCAAGCAACCGCCAAAGCCGCCGTCGGGCGGTGGGCTAGAGCTGGGAACCGGCGGCCTCTACTGACCGCGACGCGCCCGATCAGGGGATTGCACTTTGCACGTGCAATCCCTTACCTAGCGGCATCAGGACACAGGAGACCCCATGAAGGCCGAGACGGAAACCGTTATCGCAGAGATTGAAAAGTCACTGGTGTTGCTGCGCCAACGCCTGGGCTGGGATACTGCCGAGCACCGGCTCGAAGAGATGAATGCCCGTGCCGAGGATCCCGATCTGTGGAACGATCCCTCAAAGGCGCAAAAGGTGATGCGCGAGCGGCAGAAACTCGCCGATGGTGTCGACGGCTATCGGGCGTTGGAACAGGCGCTGAATGACAATCGCGATCTGATCGAACTGGGCGAACTCGAAGGCGACGAAGAGGTGGTCAGCGAAGCCGAGGCCGCGCTGTCCGAGCTTCAGACCATTGCCGCGGAACGCGAGATCGAGGCGCTTTTGTCCGGCGAGGTCGACGGCAATGACGCGTTTCTCGAAATCCATTCCGGCGCCGGGGGCACCGAAAGCTGCGACTGGGCGTCGATGCTGGCGCGCATGTATGTCCGCTGGGCCGAGGCGCGCGGTTTCAAGGTCGAACTGCAATCGGAAACGGCGGGCGAAGAAGCGGGCATCAAATCCGCGACCTATCAGATCCGGGGCGAAAACGCCTATGGCTGGCTCAAGACCGAATCCGGGGTCCACAGGCTTGTGCGAATCTCGCCCTATGACAGCCAGGCGCGCCGGCACACCTCGTTTTCGGCCGTGTGGGTCTACCCGGTCATCGACGATACCATCGAGATCGACATCAATCCCGCCGATATCCGGGTCGACACCTACCGCTCGTCCGGGGCCGGGGGGCAGCACGTCAACACCACCGACTCGGCGGTGCGGATCACCCATGTCCCGACAAACATCGTGGTCACGAGTTCCGAAAAATCCCAGCACCAGAACCGCGATATCGCGATGAAGGCCCTGCGCGCCCGGCTCTACGACATCGAGCTCAAGAAAAAGACCCAGGCGATCCAGGATGCCCATGACGCAAAGTCAGACGCCGGATGGGGGCACCAGATCCGCTCGTACTTCCTGCAACCGTATCAGTTGGTCAAAGATCTGCGCACTGGTGTCGAAACCTCGGACAGTCAGGGCGTGCTGGATGGGAAGCTCGACCCCTTCATGGCCGCCTCACTGGCCCAGGATGTTGCCGGGAAAAGCCGCAGCGAAGTGTTGGAAGCCGAGGATATCTAGGCCATTCGCCCAAACCACTTAACGCCCCGGGGCAAGTTTTCGCCGCCTCCCCTTGACGGGACTGGCCAGGACATCAATCTGCATCTCATGGATCATGACCGCCCGATCGAGGACCTGACGACCGAGGAAGCCGATAGCGAGATCGGGGCGCTGGGCGAGAGGATCGCCGCCTTTAACCGCGCCTATTTCCAGGACGACGCCCCGAATGTCAGCGATGCCGACTACGACGCGTTGAAACGCCGTCTCGTAGCGCTCGAGGCCGCGTTTCCCGCGCTAAAACGTCCTGACAGCCCGACCGGGCAGGTCGGCGCCGCCCCGGCAGAGGGCTTTGGCAAGGTGCGCCACCGGGTTCCGATGCTCTCGCTCGGCAATGCGTTCGACGAGGAGGATGTGCACGACTTCGCCGACCGCATCCGGCGGTTTCTCAAGCTCGGCGACACGGACCCGCTGACCTTTCTGGCAGAACCCAAGATCGACGGGCTCTCGCTCTCGCTGCGCTACGAGGGCGGGCATCTCGTCGAAGCGGCGACCCGGGGCGACGGGGCCGAGGGGGAGAATGTCACCGCCAATGCGATGACCATCGCCGATATCCCTCACAAACTTCGTGGCGACGCGCCGGCTGTTTTCGAGATCCGGGGCGAGGTCTATATGAGCCACGCGGATTTCGAGGCGTTGAACGCGGCGCAAACCGACGCGGGCGCAAAGACATTTGCCAACCCACGCAATGCGGCGGCGGGCAGCCTGCGCCAACTCGATTCAAAGATCACCGCCCAACGCCCGCTCAGGTTCTTTGCCTATGCCTGGGGCGAGACCAGCGCCATGCCGGCGGACACCCAATGGGGGGTGCTCGAGGCCTTTCGGGCATGGGGCCTGCAGGTCAACGCGCTGTCGCACCGGGTGGAGTCGACCAAAGACCTGCTCGAACACTACCGCACCATCGCTGCCGACCGGGCGTCGCTGGGCTATGATATCGACGGGGTGGTGTACAAGGTCGACCGGCTCGATCTGCAAAGCCGCCTCGGGTTTCGGTCCACCACGCCCCGGTGGGCGGTGGCGCATAAGTTCCCCGCCGAGATCGCCACAACCGTGCTCGAGGGGATTGATATCCAGGTCGGGCGCACCGGGGCGCTGTCGCCGGTCGCCCGGCTGCGGCCCGTCACGGTTGGCGGCGTCGTCGTCTCGAATGCCACCCTGCACAACGAGGATTACATCGCGGGGATCGGGGGGGACGGCAAACCATTGCGCGAGGGCAGAGACCTGCGCATCGGCGACACCGTGACCGTCTATCGCGCCGGCGACGTGATCCCAAAGGTGATGGATGTCGATCTCAGCAAACGCCCGGCGGATGCAAAGCCGTTTGTTTTCCCCCAGACCTGCCCCTCCTGCGGCTCCCCGGCCATCCGCGAGGCGGGTGAGGCGGTGCGGCGCTGTACCGCCGGCCTGATCTGTCCCGCCCAAGCGGTTGAAAAGCTGAAACATTTCGTCTCGCGCCATGCGTTCGACATCGAAGGAATCGGCACCAGGCAGATCGAGGCATTCTGGGAGATCGGCTGGATTCGCGAACCCGCCGATATCTTTACCCTGAAAGAGAGGTTCGGGCCCGATGGCACCGAAATCAAACGTCTTTCAAGCCTCGAAGGCTGGGGTGAAAAATCTGCCCAGAACCTCTTTGCCAGCATTGATGACCGTCGCGAGATCGAGCTCGACCGCCTCATCTTTGCCCTTGGCATCCGGCATGTGGGCGAGACGACGGCCCGCCTGCTCGCCCGCGTCTTTGGCACCTGGGATCAGGTCGAAGCCACCTTGGCCGGGGCGGGCGCCGATCCTGCGCTGCGCGACAATCTGCTGGCCATTGACGGCGTGGGCGAGGTGATGGCCGATGCCGCGATCGCCTTTTTCGCCGAGGAGCGCAATCGCCGCGCGATCGACCGACTGCTAACGCATCTCGCGCCCCAGCGCTTTGAGCCGCCGACGACCGAGGGAAGCCCGGTCGCGGGCAAAACGGTCGTCTTCACCGGTGCCCTCGAACAGATGAGCCGCGCCGAGGCCAAGGCGCGGGCCGAGGCCATGGGGGCCAAGGTCTCGGGCTCGGTCTCGGCCAAGACCGATATCCTGGTTGCCGGGCCGGGCGCGGGGTCAAAGCTGAAAAAGGCGCAAGCTCTGGGCATCGAAACCCTCGACGAAGGGGACTGGCTGACCCTGATCGGCGCTTGAACCCGCGCCGCCGTCACGCCACTCTCTCCCCATGGCCCGTCCCGAGATCCTGTTCCCGCTCTTCGCCGATTTGACCACGCTGCCCGGGGTCGGGGCGAAAACGGCGCAGGCGTTTGGCAGGCTGAATGTGGGAAAGATCGGCGACCTGCTGTATCTGCTGCCCCATGGCGTGATAGATCGGCGCCTGCGCGACACCCTTCAGGATGTCGATCCTGGTATGGTTGCCACCGTATCGGTACAAGTTCTGGAACATCGACCGGGGCGAACCGAGAAACAGCCCTATCGTGTCGTCGTCGAGGGCGGGATGACGGTCTTTGAACTGGTCTTCTTTCACGCCCGCCGCGACTGGATCGAAAAGCTGCTGCCCGTGGGCGAGGATCGGGTGGTTTCAGGCAAATGCGAGCTCTTTGACGGCCGCCTGCAAATGCCCCACCCCGATTTTGTCCTGACCGCCGAGGCGGCCTCTGACGCCCCGAAATTCGAACCGGTCTATCCGCTGACCCAGGGCGTCACCCAGAAACTGATCCGCAAGGCGGTGACAGGCGCGCTCGAGATCGCGCCAGATCTGCCCGAGTGGCAGCGGGCGGACACGATGCGCGAGTTCGCCTGGCCGTCGTGGCGCGCGGCGTTGCGCGCCTTTCACGCACCGCAGGGGACCGAAATCCTCGCGCCAGACCATTCGGCCCGTGCACGCCTTGCCTATGACGAACTGCTCTCGCACCAGCTCGCTTTGGGCCTTGTGCGGGCGCGCATGCGCAAGGGGGCAGGGCGCGCCAATCGCGGCGACGGGGCGCTGCGCCAGCGGGCAGAGGCAGCCTTTGGCTTTGCGCCCACCGGCGCGCAACGCCGGGCAGCGGCCGAGATCGCCGGCGACATGGCCGAGGCAACGCGCATGCTGCGCCTGCTGCAGGGGGATGTCGGCTCGGGCAAGACCTGGGTTGCGATGATGGCCATGCTGACCGCGGTCGAGGCAGGCGGGCAGGCGGCCCTGATGGCCCCGACCGAGATCCTGGCGCGTCAACATGCGAGCGGGCTGGGCGACATCGCGCAGGCCCTCGAGCTCGACATGGTTCTGCTGAGCGGGCGTGATACCGGGGCGGCGCGACGCGAGAAACTCGCCCGGATCGGGGATGGTCGGGCGAGGCTCATCTTTGGCACCCATGCGCTGTTTCAAAAGGACGTCGCCTTTCACGACCTTCGCCTTGCGGTCATCGACGAGCAGCACCGCTTTGGCGTGCGCCAGCGCATGGAACTGGCGCGAAAGGCGCCCGCGGGGGCGGACCTTCTGGTGATGACGGCGACCCCGATTCCGCGAACCCTGGCGCTGACGGGGTATGGCGATCTCGACTTTTCGATCCTGGATGAGAAACCGCCCGGGCGGCAGCCTGTCGATACAAGGCTGATCTCGCGTGAGCGCTATGACGAGGTCGTCAACCGGCTGGAGGCGGCGATCAATTCCGGCGCCCAGGCCTATTGGGTCTGCCCTCTGGTCGAAGAAAGCGAAACGGCACACCTGATTTCGGCCGAAGACCGCCACGCCGCGCTCGCCCGGCGCCTGGGCACCGAGCGCGTGGCCCTGGTCCACGGCCAGATGCCCGCCGCGCAAAAGGACGCGGCGATGCGCGCCTTTCAGGCCGGCGAGACGCCCTTGCTGGTCGCCACAACGGTCATCGAAGTGGGTGTCGATGTGCCCAAAGCGACCATCATGGTCATCGAGCAGGCAGAGATTTTCGGGCTCTCGCAGCTTCACCAGCTTCGCGGCAGGGTGGGCCGCGGGGCCGAACGCTCCGCCTGCCTGCTGCTCTATGATGCGCCCCTGGGCGAGGCGGCCCGGGCGCGCCTGGAGGTCATGCGATCGACCGAGAACGGCTTCCTGATCGCCGAAGAGGATCTGCGCATTCGCGGCCCCGGCGATTTCCTCGGCACCGCGCAATCTGGCGCGCCGATGTTCCATGTGGCCGATCTCGACCGCGACCGGCGCCTGATGGAGCGCGCGCGCGATGAGACCCGCCTGATTCTGCATGAAGACCCCGAGTTGGTTCATGAACGGGGTAACGAGCTGAAACTCTTGCTGTATTTGATGGGGCGCGACGATTCGGTGCGATTGATGACGGCGCCATAGATCAATTTTTAGCGGAATGTACCCATAATGTTCTTGATTAATTCCGGAACAAGTGTAGAACATTGTGGCATCAGGTTGAAACGAAAGGATTCATGATGTCACAGATCGTCAAAGCCCGGGGATATTTGAAGGCCGCCCCACGTGAGGCGCTCGCCGACCTTGTCGGCCTTGCAGGTCTGTGCGCGATGATCTTCGCCGGTTTCGCCGCTCCGGTCTTTTTCTGAACAGTTCGCCTGCGGTCCGTGTGGATCGATGCTCTGACGTAACGGCTGCCCCCGTTTCCCCTATCAGGCATCGCCAAGTGCCCTCAAACGGATCGCCACTGATCCGCCTGTGTTCGCCCCGTTGAACCAGGCGGATCTTTTTTATTCCGGGGGAGAGGGCAGACGGGCAGGATAGAGCAAGCCAGCCCATCGGGGACGAACATGGAGGGTCCGGGCGCCGACGCGACTGGCTTGCTGTCACGCTCACTCGGGCAAAATCTGTTTTTGCCACATCTATCACTTGGAGAAGGCTGATTACCGCTGCATGACCCGCAGATTAACTCCGGTCTCCACCTCGACAAAATGTCTGGCGCCACCACCAGGGAGCGGAGATGAGACAGACAACGGGAGCACGAAAGAGCCACGCCGAGAAGGTCATATGATGAAAGCCTTTCACGGCGGCTGATGTGGCGCCGGCCTGCGCGCGCAGGAATAGCGAACAGCGGTGCCCGGCAGGGGCACCGCAGACAGGGCATTGCCATCGAGGCGGTCAACGCCCGGCATCCGGCAGTAGGGCTCTCAGGGCCCACCCGGCGAGAATGCAGATCAATCCTGTGACGAACGTCATTTGGCATCCTTCCCGATGGGTTGGAGAAACGCTGCAAGAGCGCCGGTCACCTCGGTGTCTTGGAAATGCGCACAAGCCTGCTGGACCATTTGCATCGTATTCTTGTAGCCGGTTGTAGAAGTGGTTTTTTCGGGACTCATGGTTCTTTTTCCTTTCGAAAAACATGCATCCCTCTGAATGCCCTTCACATTCCAAGGGATCGCCCCTCGGCTTGAAACTGGAGAGGGGGCCAAGGGATTTTCTATGCGGAGATGTTTAGGAATTTGTTTCGCGATGCAGGCGAAGCAGAGGAAACTTCGTCGGATCGGAGGGTCGAGAATCCTTTGGGGGGAGAACCAGTTCGGTTGCGGTCAGAGATTTCGTTGTGGTATGTGGCGACAAATTTCAGCCATCATCAGAAGTTCATTCGTGAACATTCGGTCAGTAGCGATCTAGCTTTTAATTGACGGGATCGTTTTGTTCGAGCTGGTATACATATTGTGGCCGCTGATACCGGTGATGGTGATTGCGCTCGTTCTTAATGAACTCGTTTTTCAAGATAGGGGCCGGAAGTATAAGCAGCGCGGTGAACCGCGGTTGGGCGCGATGTCCGATCCCGATATAAGGTTCGTCAAAACGCAACTCATGAATGTCTCAGAGCAACGGGCGATGCACGAGCTGAAAATGCTCCTGCGCCATCTCGGCCGGGACGACTGCGTTATCTGTCCTCAGGTGTCTGTGCAGGGCGTTATCCAGGTGGAGGCGCCGAGCAAGCGGGGGCGCATCTCGGCGAGAAATCACATTCAGGCCAAGCGGTTTGATTTTGTGGTCATGGACAAGAGCGCGGAGGCGCTCATTGCTATCGAGTACAACGGTGGCGGTCATCATCGTCGTGGGTCAAAGAAGCGCGATGCAATCAAGCGTGCTGTATGCGAGAAGGCCGGTCTTCCGCTGATCGTTATCGAGTATCCGCAAGAGGTCCAGGACGTTAAGGATCAGGTTCGCGAGGCGCTTAGTCTTGAAAGCGCTGACGAGCCAGTGGCGTCTTTGCCCGGGATTCGACCCAGATTACTTTTCAACGCGCTTCTTCCACATCATAAAAATACTGAGAATATTTATTATGTTAAATATTCCCGCTGAATTCCTTTTTGAACTGCGCGTATTCCTTGCGGGTCATCCAGGCGCGGATCGTTACATGGGTGTCGGTATCGGCTCTGTCGCTGACGACGCCGTGGTCATAGAGCCATGAGAGTGCCGCGCCGTCCTTGTGGCGCAGCTTCAGCGAGACCTCCTGGCTGTCGGGATAGACCCGGTCCT
Organism: Pseudomonadota bacterium; assembly: GCA_039028555.1. GTDB lineage: Bacteria > Pseudomonadota > Alphaproteobacteria > Rhodobacterales > Rhodobacteraceae > Thermohalobaculum. Next base: position 27,345 of record JBCCHW010000005.1, read on the forward strand.
CGATCATGCGCACCAGCGCGTCGCATCCCGCACCGGTCAGCGCGGAGACGGCAAACCGCTCACAGCCGTCGTCGTCACGCAGGTCAGACGGATCCAGCGGCTCGGCAAGCGCATCGATCTTGTTCAGCACCTCGATGATCGGAATGTCGTCTGACACGCCGATGGTGTCGAGAACCGCAAGCACATCCCGGGCTTCGGTCGCGGAGTCCGGGCTCGAGATATCGCGGACATGCACGATCAGATCCGCCTCGATCACTTCCTCCAGCGTGGCCCGGAACGCGGCGACGAGCTCGGTCGGCAGGTCCGAGATGAACCCAACCGTATCGGACAGAATTGTCATCCGGCCCGATGGCAGCTTGATCTCTCGCATTGTCGGGTCGAGCGTCGCAAACAACATGTCGGCGGCCAGAACCTTTGCCTCGGTCAGACGGTTGAACAAGGTCGATTTGCCGGCATTCGTATAGCCGACCAGCACGACCACCGGATACGGCGCACGTTTCCGCGCGGCGCGATGCAGCGACCGTGTCCGCACGACCTTTTCAAGCTGACGGCGCAGCCGGGTGATCTTTTCGTCCAGAATCCGCCGGTCGGATTCAATCTGGCGCTCGCCCGGCCCGCCCATGAAACCCGCCCCGCCCCGCTGACGTTCGAGGTGGGTCCAGCTGCGGACCAGCCGGCTTTTCTGATAGGTCAGATGCGCGAGATCGACCTGCATGACACCTTCGCGGGTCTGGGCCCGGCGGCCAAAGATCTCGAGGATCAGACCCGTCCGATCCAGCACCTTGGCCTTCCAGGCACGCTCGAGATTGCGCTGTTGAACCGGTGTCAGTGCCGCGTTGACGATCGCCAACTCGATATCGCCCTGACGAATGGTCGCGGCAATCTCGTCGACCTTGCCCGATCCGAGCAGGGTCGCCGGATGCGGTTTGTCGAGTTGAATCGACGCGCATTCGACGGCGTCAAGATCAATCGCCTGCGCAAGGCCAACCGCTTCCTCAAGCTTGCGCCTGGGGTCCGCCCCTCCCTGCCCCCGGATCACCGGGTTCAGAATCAACGATCTGGTCAAGAAGTCATCCTAGACGAGAGAGAATCACTCCCCGTCGCCCTCATACAGGCTAAAGGGTTGCGCAGGCATGATGGTCGAGATCGCATGTTTGTAGACCAGTTGCGACTGGCCATCACGGCGGAGAAGCACACAAAAGTTGTCAAACCAAGTGATTACTCCCTGCAACTTCACACCGTTAACTAGAAACACCGTGACGGCGATCTTTTGCTTACGGACATGGTTGAGGAAGCTATCTTGGAGATTTTGTTTATTTTCGGCCATATGTTTTTTCCTTTGTTAGCCGTTGTTTCGCGGCGAGAGCATCGCCAGCGTCATAGTATTGGGCACCTTTAGGCTGAGTTACCAGTGTTTTATGGTCGCATCAGCCGATCGGCGCCAGTTGTCGAGATTAAAGATTGAGATAAGTGCAAGCACCTCGATCCTGCCAGCAATCATCGCAAAGGCAAGGATTACTTGTGCCGTTTGGGTTAATTCCGCAAAACCCAGATTGTCACTTGTCACTGATTTGAACAGCGGCCCGGTATTCGAGATCGCCGCCGTCGCGGCAATCAACGCCGTCTCAAACCGCAAACCCGACGTGGTCAGCGCCACCACCGTCATCAGCAGGACGATGAAATAGAGCATGATGAACGTCCAGGCGATAAAGGCGCCGTGGCGCAGCAGTCCGCGCGTATCGGCCCCGACCCCCACGACATAATCGGGCCGGATGGTCCGCTCGATCTCGCGCATGCCCTGTTTGATCAGGGCATAGGCCCTGATCAGCTTGATCCCGCCCACGGTCGTTGCCGCGCCACCGCCAAGGGCGGCGAGGCCCAACAGCATGACACCGGGATTGTCGAGCCCGCTCCATTCGCGCGCGGTGTGCCACGACGCGCTCTCAAACCCCGTGGTCGTCAGAAAAGACAGGGTCGTGAAAACACTCCCCCAAAGCGCATTGAACACATTGGGGTCCTTGTTGCCGAGGTCGATCGACAGCGCGCCCACCCAGTGCCGAAAGAACAAGACGGCGGTCGCCAGCGCGACCAGACCCGCCATCAGGCGGATTTCGGGGTCCATGTACCAGACCCGGGTGCTGCCCCCTGCCCGCGCGCCCGAGTAGACGAGGCGCGTCGAGGCAAGGACCATAAAGGCGAGCGCCGCAAGCTCGATCCAGAAACTCCCGACCCCCGCCAGCCCTTTTGCCTGGGGCGAGATCCCGCTGGTAGACAGGATCGACATCGCATGAACGGTCGAGAGCAATCCCCCCTGCCCCAATGACGAGAAAACCAGCGCCAAAATGCCGGTCAACCCGGCATAGATCGGCAAAATCACCCTCAGCGAGCGGTAAAGCCGCGCCTCGATCGGGGCCGTGACCGCGCCCAGCGTCACCATTTGTTGTGTCGCCTGCGAGACCGATCCCTTGGGCGAGGGCCCCTCGACCTCGAACCCGCCCAGCCGGCGTGGCGCCAGAATGACATATGCCGCCGTCAGCGTGACCAATCCGCCGATCCAGGCGACGATCCCGCGCCACAGATGAATGGGATTGGGCACGAGCGAGAGATCGTCGAACCCGGTTCCGCCGGTTGTGGTATAGGCGAGCACCATTTCGAACCAGGCCCCAATCGGGCCGCGCGCGGGCATCAGGATGGCGACGGGAATCGCGGCAAAGACCGGGATGATCATCCAGCTGATCAACAGCACACCCAGCTCGCGCCGGGCCGTCGGCTCGCGCCGGCCCGACCGGATCAGCGCGACCGTTGCCGCAGATACCATCACAAAGATCGAGGCATGCAGAAACGCCCGCGACACCCGCCAATCCTGCTGCAACGCGCCGTATGCGGCCGGAAGAAGCATCGCGAGCCCGATCAGCCCCAGGATCTGCACCATGATGGGGAGACGAAAGATCATCGGGCCTAAAAGAACTCCATGCTGACGCGAAACAGTTGCTCGACACCGCGCACCGCCGCGCTTTCGGCAAAGACGACGAGATGCTGGCCGACCCGGATCTCGGTATCGCCACGGGGCATCTTGAGCTCATTGCCGTCCTTGATCGCGCCGATGATGGCGCCGGGCGGAAAGTTGATGTCGCGGATCACTTTTCCGGCGATGGGAGACGTGGCCATCACCTGCGCCTCGATTACCTCGGCCTCGCCGCTGCCCAGCGAGTAGACCGACTTGATCCGCCCGCGCCGCACGTGGCGCAGGATCGAGGAGACCGTCGTGGCGCGCGGGTTGATCAGCGCATCAATGCCAAGCGACCCGGCGATCCGCTCGAAAACCGGCTCGGTCGACAGGGCGATGGCAATCGAACAGCCGGCCTGTTTCGCCAGTGCGCAGGAGATCAGGTTCGTCCGGGCGTCATCCGTCAGCGCGATGATCGCATCGGCCGCGTCGATCCCCGCCTCGGCCATCAGGTCGGCATTCAGCGCGTCGCCGTTCAGCACGATCGTCTTGTCGAGCAGATCGGCGGTGAACTCGGCCCGCTCCCGGTCCAGCTCGATCAGCTTGGCCCTGAGGCCGGGCATCTTTTCGATATCCTGCGCCACCCGCAGGCCGACATTGCCGGCGCCGACCACGATGATCCGGCTCGCCTTGACGTTCTCCTTGCCAAAAATTCCGATGGTGCGGTCCAGATCCTCGCGGGCCGAGACGAAATAGATCTCGTCACCCGGATACACCTGATCGTCCCCGCTGGCGGTAAAGATCTTGCCGTCGCGGCGGATCGCCACAACGATCGCGCGCAACGTCGAAAACAGCTCGGTCAGCTGGCGCAGCGGCGTGTTCAGAACCGGGCAATCCTCGTCCAGCCGCAGGCCCGCGAGATCGACCGCCCCGTCGAGGAACGGTTCGATGTCAAAACACGCCGTTGATTCGAGCCGTCGCAGCGAGACCTTGGCCACCTCGGCCTCGGGTGAAATCACCACGTCGATCGGCATGTGGTCGCGGCGGAACAGATCCGACCATTCGGCTTCGAGATAGCTCTCGGTCCGGATCCGCGCGATCTTGGTCGTGACATCAAAGACCGAATGCGCCACCTGACAGGCAACCATGTTCACCTCGTCCATCGAGGTGGCGGCAATCAGCATATCCGCTTCGCTGGCGCCGGCGCGCGCCAGAATATCCGGGCGCGAGGCAAAGCCTGTGACGCCGCTCACATCCAGTTCGTCGGTGATCCGGCGCACGAGGGTCGGGTTGTGGTCGATCACGGTGACTGCATTGCCCTCGCCCGACAGATGGCGCGCAATCTGATAGCCCACCTGACCGGCCCCGCAGACGATGATTTTCATGGATTGGCCTCAGCCTTCATTTGTCGCCACTTCACCCTCGGGCTCGTCGTCTTCTTCGCCCAGGACCGCGACACGGACGCCGCTGCGCGAGGTGGTCACGACGCCCAGCATCTTGAGCTTGCGATGCAGTGCCGAGCGCTCCATGCCCACAAAACTCGCGGTTTTCGAGATATTGCCGCCAAACCGGTTGATCTGGGCAATCAGATACTCCCGCTCGAACAGCTCGCGCGCGTCGCGCAGCGGAAGGCTCGCGACCATGGTCATGATCCCGCCCAGGCCCGCATCGCCCGGCGTGTCGGACCCGCGCGAGGGCAGCTCATCCGCCTCGATCGCCGTCTTTGCATCGCCCAGGATCAGGACCTGTTCGATCAGATTGCGCAATTCGCGGACATTGCCGGGCCAGGCCCGGGTCTGCAGGGCAGCGATCGCACCGGGCGCCAGTTCGCGCCGCGGCAGGCCCTGTTCCTGCGCAAACAGGTCGAGGAAATGCTCGGCCAGTTCGGGAATGTCCTCGCGCCGGGCTTCGAGCGGTGGCACGTCGATCGGCACCACGTTCAGGCGGTGGTACAGATCTTCGCGAAACCCGCCACTGGCGATCTCGTTTTCCAGGTCCCGGTTCGTCGCACTGATCACGCGCACGTCGACGCGCACCGTCCCGGTGCCACCCAGCCGGGCAAAGGTCTGGTCGACAAGCACGCGCAGGATCTTCGACTGGGTCTCCTTGGGCATTTCACCCACCTCGTCGATGAACAGCGTCCCGCCATCGGCGCGTTCGAACAGGCCCCTGCGGATTCCGCCATCGGCGGTTTCGAGGCCGAACAGAACCTCCTCCATCCGGTCGGGATTGATCGAGGCCGCATTGACCACCACAAAAGGGGCTTCGGCCCGGCTCGAGAGACGATGGACAAACCGCGCCGAGATCTCCTTGCCCGCCCCCGGCCCGCCGGTAAGCAGCACCCGGCTGCCGCCCCGGGCCACCCGCTCGAGGCGCTGGCGATGGGTGGCAATCGACGGAGAGTTCCCGATCAGGTCCGTCGCCCCCTCGCTGGCGATCTTCAGGCGCGCGTTCTCGCGCCGCAGCCGGCTGGCTTCCAGTGCCCGCCCGACCACCACCAGCAGCTGGTCGATGTTGAAGGGCTTTTCAATGAAGTCATAGGCCCCCTGCTGAACGGCGGCGACGGCGACCTCGACATTTCCGTGGCCGGAGATGATCACGATCGGGATGCCCGGATTGTCCCGCTTGACGGATTTCAGGATCTCGATTCCATCCATCCGGCTTCCCTGCAGCCAGATATCCAGAATGATCAGGTCGGGCGGGGCCACCTCGATTGCGGCAAAAGCCGTGTCCGCATCATGCGCGGTGCGGGCGGCATAGCCCTCGTCCTCCAACAGCTCAGAGATAAGATCGCGGATATCCGCCTCGTCATCGACCACCAAAATATCCGTCATTGATCCGATCTGCTCCTGTTCTCCGCCCGCTCGAGGGGGCGGGGCAATCTGAGTTCAACCATCGCACCGTCCTGATCAAAAAGTCCGTCTGCATCGCCAAGCGAGATTTCGCCGCCATGCTGCTCGATAATCCTTGAGACGATCGACAGGCCCAATCCCGTCCCGCTGGCGCGGTTCGTCACATATGGTTCCTTCAGCCGGTCGCGGTTTTCCTCGGGAAGTCCCAGGCCGTTATCGATCACCATCAGCCGGTAACTCCTGTGACCGACGGTCAGTTGCACGACAATCCGCCCCTTTGGCGCATCCCCGTTCGCGTGGCGGCCATCGATGGCGTCGGCGGCGTTCTGCAACAGGTTGACCAGACACTGGTTGATCAGACCCCGGTCGCAGATCATCGGCAGTTCCTGCGCCGGGAAGTGCGATTCATAACCGATGTCCGAGCGCCCTTCCCGCTGCAGTATCAGGGCTTTTTCGACCATGTCGACCAGGTTCTCTTCCTTCATCTCCGGTTCGGGAAGCCGGGCGAATTTCGAGAATTCGTCGACCATGCGCCGGATATCCCCCGCCTGCCGGGTGATCACGTCGATCAATTCTTCGAACCGCGCCGAATCGTCGCCCAGCCGGCTGGCGAATTTGCGCCGCATCCTGTCGGCAGACAGCTGGATCGGGGTCAGCGGGTTCTTGATCTCATGCGCGATGCGCCGGGCGATATCGCCCCAGGCGGCCATGCGCTGTGCCGAGACCAGCGCTGTCACATCGTCGAAGGTCATCACATAGCCTTCGTGCGGGTTCTCGGGTGATTTCGACGCGATCTGCGCCAGAAACTCCTTGGGCTCGCCGCGCAGATTGAACCGGATCTCGCCGCGCGCCATGCCCGAGGGACTGTTTGACGCCGCGTTGACAAGTTCGCGAAACGCCGGGAGCCCTTCGGTCAGCCGCTGCCCTGCGATCGTCTCGGGATCCACGCCCAACATTTCGGCAGCCGCATCATTGATCAGGTCGACCCGGCCTTCGGAATCCATCCCGATCACCCCGGCGGTCACGCCGGACAGAACCGCTTCGATCAGATGGCGCCGGCGTTCGGTTTCGTCCCGTGCCCTGATCAGGGCATCGCGCTGGTCCTTGACCTGGCTGGTCATGCGGTTGAAGGCGCGGCTCAACAGGGCGATCTCGTCCTTGCCCTTGCCCTCCTTGACGCGCACATTCAGGTTTCCCCGCCCGATCGCATCGGCCGCTCCCACCAGCCGGCCCACGGGGCGCGACAGACGCTCGGCGAACCAGAGCCCCAACAGAATCGATGACAGGATCACCAGGATCGACACCGCGATGTACTGAACCGCATAGCCGATCAGCAGCTCGTTCCGGTCGCGCTCGATCTGATCATAAAAGCGAACGGTCTCGCGGGTCTGGTCCAACAGCCGCAATACTTCGCCCTGAACCGCCCGCGTGACGTAAAGAAAGGCATCCTGAAACCGCGACAGGTGAACCAGCGCGCGGATCTCGCCGTTGATGTTGTCGTCGATCAGCACCATCTCGCCGCCGCGCGCGCGGTCCATCTGATCCTGTGTCGGCTCCTCGAAGGTAAAGAGATAGCTGAACTCACCCCGCGCCAGAATGGTGAAGTCGGACGAGAACATGAAGGCTTCGTCGAGATTGCGGTGGATCGACTGCTCGCGGAAGTATTCGCGCATTTCGGCGGGCGTCAGGCGCCCCGCCGCCTGGTTCAGCTCGTTCTGCATCAATTCGACGTTCCGAACCAGAACGCCCAGATGCTCCTTCTCATAGGCCTCCGCCGTGACCAGCGAGTTGCGGATGATGCTGCCCACCCGGTCCGAGAACCATCGCTCGATCCCGAAATCCACCATCAGCGTTGCAAAGGTCGCGACGATCACGGTGGGCACCAGGGCGACAAAGGCGAACATGCCGGTCAGTTTCAGGTGCAGCTGGGAGCCTGCCGAATTGCGCCGCCGCGCCAGCACGACCGAGGTCAGATGCACCCCGATCACCGTCACCAGAACCAGCACATAAGAGAGGCTGACGATAAAGATCAACGTCCGGGGAAGGCCCGCGATCTCCTCGTTGCTGAACAGATAATAATTCGCAAAGGCCACCAGCGGGCCCATCAGAATCAGCGCAAGGATGATGTACCCGAACCGGGACCCGGTTGAGATCGACCACACTCTGCGCTTGCGGGCCGGTGTGGTTAGGGCATCCGCATTGATATCGAGGCCTGCCACCAGCGGGTTTCCATCTGTTCCCGGGATCCGCGGCGCTCTGTTCGATGCGACGGCGGCCCTCGGCTCAGCTGTTGCTTTTCTACATCAGTTTTTTGCCCCGTGTGACGGGTATGTCAAGCTCTCTAATCTTTTTGCGCAAAGTATTTCGGTTGATCCCCAGCAGATCGGCGGCCTTTAGCTGATTTCCCCGGGTGGCCGACAAGGTGATGGCGATCAGCGGCAGCTCAACCTCGCGCAGAACCCGGTCATAAAGCCCGCTGGGCGGCAGCGTCTCGCCATGGATGTCAAAGATTCGCTGAATATGGTGCTCCACCGCAGTGGCGAGTGTCCGGTCGCCCCCCACCGTATCAAGCCCCTGCTCAAAGCCCAGCGATTGCGAGGCCAGTTCTTCCTCGATCACCGATCGCGGCACCGGGTCGTCCGGGCGCAGGGCCGAGATGCGTTTGACCAGATTCTCCAACTCGCGAACATTGCCGGGCCAGCTGTGTTCCATCAGGCGCTCGATCGCCTCGTTGGTAAATGTTTTGTGCGCCAGCCCGTCCTTTTGGGATTCACGCAGGAACGCCCGGGCGAGGTCGGGGATGTCGTCGACCCGCTCTCGCAGCGGCGGCAGGCGCAGCGGTACCACGTTCAGGCGATAGAACAGATCCTCGCGGAACTTGCCTTCGTTGATCAGCGAGCGCAGGTCGCGGTGGGTGGCCGAGATGATGCGGACATCGGCCTTTCGGGTCGTGCGCCCGCCCACGGCGGTAAACTCGCCCTCTTGGAGCACCCGCAACAGGCGGGTCTGTGCCTCGGCCGGCATGTCGCCGATCTCATCCAGAAACAGCGTGCCGCCCTTGGCCTGGTCGAACTTGCCCAGCATCTTTTCCGTCGCGCC
>JBCCHW010000006.1:0-35865 GCA_039028555.1 Pseudomonadota bacterium
CCCGATCTGCTGGTGGCAGCGCACACAGAACGTCCCGACAGTGCCCGAGGCCAGCGTGTTCAACCGTTGCTCGAATTTGTGGAACATCGGGCTGACCGATGCATAGGCATGGTTCGACGAGGCCCATTCCCAGAAGATCTTCTGGTGACACTCGGCACACTGGATCGCCGAGGGGAAGGGAGAGGTCTTGTAGGCCGCGAGGTGGGGGTCGCGCGGCACCACCAGCTCGGTCTGCTCGGCCACCGCCAGCGGCATCGTGCGCACCGGTTTCAGCAACAGCGCATCGCGCTGTTCCTGGTCGCCATAGCCTGGCGGGAAGTACTCGTCGGTCTTCTCATTCTCGCCCGGCAGCACCTCGGCCGATTGCGAAGCAACGCGGGGGCCGAGGCCGCCGCCCTCTTCGCCCGAAAGGCCGTCGAGATAGGCGGAGACCCGGGCTTTCAGCTCCGGATCGCCAACAAAGCTGATCGCCGGTGTCTGGGTCTGATCGTCTTGTCGCGCGACGTCCCATTTGAGCTGTGCCATCGCGGGGACAGTCGTTAGCGCCGCCAGGCCTGTGGCGATCAGCGCCACTGTGATCTGATGTCGTAGGGTCATGGACATGCTCCGTCTGGGCCGTGCTGGGTCATTTCCTTGCAATCCTGGAGATATCGTTCATTGCGGCGCGGAAACTGCGCGCGTCATAGCGGTCGATCGAGATGAAGGACGCGAGGCCGCGCGCAATCGCCGATTGGGCGGCGTCGCTTTGCGCCGGGGTCAGCTCTTCGAGCTTTTCAAGCTCGTCGATCAGCGAACCGGCTGCGAGTATCGCCTGCTCCGCCGCGATATAGGTCGAAAAGACACCGCGCCGTGCGCCATCGGCGATCGCCTTGAGCGCCCGTTTTGTGTCGGCGGGGGTGAAGTCATGCGCTTCGAGCCGCGTCACGAGTTGCTGCAACCGGCCGTTCAGCCGTGCAGCGGCCGAGCGGATTGCGGGCCACCCCTTCCCCTCGGCGCGGCGCAGAGCCTGCACATCTGCCCGTATCGTGCTGGCGATCCGGCGATCCACCAGGCTGGCGGCCACTTCGACGAAGAAAAGATTTGCGTCATTCAGGCGGGGCAGGCCCAACGTACCGGCAGCGCCCGGGCCGTCGACGCGCGCGTTGTGACAGGAATGGCATTTAAAGAAAGCAAACTCGGGAAACGCACCATTGCTGCCGGTCTTTGGATCGACAAGCAGGCTCAGCAATTGCTTGGCCTGGATCGCCTGACCGATTGCCCAAACCCGCACGCCAAAGGGCCAGGGTTTGCGTTGCAGATAATCGTCATCCACCTCGAAATGGGCGTAGTTCGATACCTTGCCGGGCGTCCCCTCGCTGAACCAGCTGTAGAAACCCAGCTCGAAAGGTAACCGGGGGTGCCCGACCGCCAGCATTTCGTGATCGACAAACTTGTCGCGCGTGCCCACATGGCATGACAGGCATAGCTCGGCGCGTTTGCGCGGGTCGGTGGTGGGATACATCCCCTCATCGATATTGCGCTGATAGAAATAGAGCCCGGCCTGATGGACGCCCAGCCAGTTGGAGGCCGGGCCGTGGCACCCCTCGCAACTGACGCCCAGCGTGTGGTCGAATGTCGTTTCGATCTGTTCGGGTGCTGGATTGTATGAATGGCATGAGAGGCATAGCGGCGCACGTGTTGCATCCCCGAGCCCCAGCTTGCGCGAGATGCGCTGCGCCGGTTTGCCTTTGAGCGTCGCAAAGGCCTTGGCGTGCGGATCCTTTTCGAGCCAGGTTACGAACTCGCGCTGGGTCACAGATGAGTTGGGCCAGGGTTTTTCGGCCGAGTGGCATGTGGCCGACCCGCAGGTCATGGCACCGACCGCTTTGGCAGGGTCGGCTTTGGCGGGTATTGCGCCCACGACCAACAGCGTGACCAATAATCCAGCAAGCACCCTTGTCATGTCATCTCCCCTCACCGCCAGCTAGCCCGCAAGCAGCCGGCGCATCCCGTAAACTCCATAGCGAGAAGCCCCGGGCTTCCTCGTGTCCATCATCACTGTTCCCTCCTGGCCGCCTTGAACAACGCGGCATGGGCCGGCGAGATCGGGCCGGTCGTGTCGCGGTGGAAGCGATGGCAGGTAATGCATTCAGCCGGGGCCGGTTTGGCCGCCGGGCCCGCGATTGCCCCCGTATCGATCGCGGGCGCGTCGCCCTTACCAGCAAGCTCGTGCCCACCGGCGAGGAATGCCGATAGGGGGTCTTCCTCCCCGACCTCGAGCGTATGACACTCCCGGCATTGCGCGAGTTGCGGCATCAGGACGTCGCTCGCCGCCTGGGACTGGGTCGCCGCATGGCAGCTTGCGCAGTCCTGGCCTTGGTGGCTCTTGTGAGAGAACCTCGCCCGGGGCATCCAGTGTCGCTGAAGCAGGGCGGGATGCACCAGCCAGCCTGATGCCGTCGCAGCCTGGCCCGCCTTCTCGGCGACATGGCAGGTCGCGCAGAGCGTTTTGCTGAAGATCGCGTCGAGCTGACGTTCGGTTTCTTCACTGGCCCATTCAGGCGTCAGTGCGGCTCCCGCCAGGTTCCGGTCTCCCCCGCCAATCCGGCGACGCCGGTTTGTTGGCGCCGCGGGCAGCGTGACCGAGCCTTCGGCGACCCGCTCATCGAAATAGTCTCGGACAATTCGTGCGATCCCGGCCTCGTCCGCGTGGGGCAGGGTGATTGCCGTTCCCGCCGGCGCGAACGCCATCTGGTGGCAGCCGCCGCAATCGCGTTCCATATTGATCGGGCGCATCAGGTTCCCGTCGGCCTCGACCTGATGGCAGTCCTTGCAGGTGAGGCGTTGCTTGCCCGATGTCAGGACCACACCGTCAGGCGCCAGATGCTTGTCGTGGGGAAAGCGCAGCCCGGATTTCTCCTGCAGGATCGCATCCTTCGGAAAGGGTCGCGGCAGCAGCGTGGGATGCAGCGCGCCATCTGGCCCGCGCGTGACGGCGGTGATGATCGCGGGCTCGAAATTTGGATGGTCATCGATAAAGCCCGAGATGGGTTTCAGGCTGGTCCCCGGCGCAATCGATGCCAGCGCGCTGTGACAATCGGTGCAGAGGGACGCGGCCGCGACCACCGGGCTGGTGCCGCCCTCGTGTTCCTGATGACAGCTGGAACAGCGTGCATCGGCGAGGCCGACATGCGGATGATCCTGGGGGCTGAAATGCTGTGCGGTCGTCGCGTGGCAGGAAAGACAGGCGCCATTCGTGGTTCGCTCGAACGGGCGCTGATGGCAGGCCGCGCATTCCCCGCCGATCCCCGCATGCGCTTTGGAGAGCGGGCCCGAGGACCAGAGTGCCTCGATCGGATGCGGCGCGCGGATCTCGTCCTCGCCGCGATCGCTCAGGACGGCTTCGCCTTGGGCAGGCGCTGTCCGGGTCAAGACCGAGCTCATCGGCCAGGCGATGAAAACAGCCAGTATTGCGATCGCGAGACCCCATGAAAGCAGCCGGGGGCTGGGCAGCACGTCGTCGAGCGTTCGCTTCTCCCGCCGCTTCGCCCTGCCATCTGCGGTCGCGGGCAGGACCTTCATGATCAGAACATGATCAGCCCCGTCGCGCCCCGGTTCGCTGGAGAATTCATATCGATCGATCCGCACGCTGACCCCGGGGCTCAGTGCCAGATCGTGCACCCGCTTCTTTCCCGCGATCAGCCCGTTTTCACCGACGGCCGTGATGCGCAGCACGCCCGCGTCTTCCCGCACGGTCGCATGGTGATAGTCCACATCGATCTCGGGGAGGTTGACCTCCATCGGGCTGCCGCGGCCCAACCGGATCTCGTCGCCTCCCAAAACGGTTTCGCGGTGCGAAGTCTCGTCGCTGCCAGCCCGGGTTCTTTCGGTGACGAGGATCAGCCGCATCACGCTCACCAGTAAAAGAAGACCAGCACGATATGGCTGATCAGGGTTACGATGAGGGCGACCGTGACCGGGATATGGATCCACAGCCACAGCTTTAGCCAGGCGCGATAGCGGATGTCGCGACGCAAACAGGCGGCGATCTCGGCCTTGCGCGCCAGGTCAGTAACCAACGCGTCGATGCGGGCAGCGATATCATCGCCGCCGGAGGCCTCGCCTTGCAGCTTTTGCACTTGCTTGAGGGCCCGGCGGGTGGCGCACCCGGCGGAGGATCCGGACAGGATCGAGAACAGGCCACCGCCGATCCTGGTGCGCTCCAGGCTCAACCGGACCGGGTCGCGGAATGAATCTGGCAGGAACTGCAACGACCGCTCGAGGCGCCCGTCGATATCCGTCAGATCCATCTCCAGCTGTTCCGCATCGGAGAGATCCGGGTGGCGCTTTTCAACGATCGCGGCAGAGACATTCGCGTTCATCCGCCTGGGCGTTCCGACATAGGCATAGATGCCAAAAACGCCGGACAGAACCACAATGACCAACAGCACATAGGTCAACGTGTGAATGGTGTAATCAAAGTGAAAGCCCGAATGCAGGGCGGCCAGCATCACGAGGCTCAACCCGAGCCAGACATGGGCCGAGACCTTGTTGCGCCGGCGAATCGACGAGCTGGCGAACCGCCGCTTCATCACGCCGAGCCAGGCCAGCCAAAGGACGATCAGCGCCGAGACAACGCCAAGCGTATAGCCCACCACCGTGGACCCGTTCCGCTGACCGCCAGGCGCATAAAACAGGAACGCCGCGACCGCTGCCAGCGTCAACAGAACCGAAATCATCGGCCAGGCGCGGTTGGCGAGGAATCCCTGGTGGACCCGCATCAGCGCGCCTCTTGAATACGGTCGAAGAGCGTTTCAGGCCCGACCCGCATCACCGCACCGGTCGGGCAGGCCCGCACACAGGCCGGGCCGCCATGGACATCCTCGCAGAGGTCGCATTTTCGGGCGGTTTCCTTGTTCGCCTTGGACTTCTGGGCCGGGGCCCGCTCCCCCGGTGCATCGCCCCAGCCGAACAGCAGCTGGGTGAGCAGGTTGCCCCGCTTGACCGGCAGCGCACTCAGCTTGATGGCGCCATAGGGGCAGTTGCGCGCGCAGTTCCCGCAACCAATGCAACTGTCATCGACCGCGACGGCGCCAGAGGATGTGCGGTGTAACGCGTTGGGCGGGCAATCGGCCATGCAATGCGGGTGCTCGCAATGCCGGCACGAGATCGGGATGTGCAGATCACCCTGCGTCGGCCCCTGCGCCCGGTGGAGGCGCGTGATCCCGTCATGGGTCTCGGCGCAGGCCTTTTCGCAATAGTCGCAATTCACACACAGCGTGTAGTCAATGATGATCGCATTGGTCGCCTCGCCAATTCCGTTGGCGAGCAGGAAGTCGGTCGCGGCCTGTACTTCCTTGTTGACGATCGCACGCTGGCTTGCCTGCGCCGAGCGGCGGGCGGTCATTTCCTCGACCTTGGCCTTCAACATCGGTTTCCTTGCCATCAGATCCCGAAACAGCGCACCGTCGATCTTGATCGCCTCGACACCCACCGCGGCGCTGACCGTTGCATTGCGGGGCTCGCCCGTGAGCAGGGCACTTTCGCCCAACAGGGCCCCGGCAGGCACGTAGTTGATGACCGTTTCCTGATCGCCGACCATTCGGCTGATGGCGCATGAGCCCGATTGAACCAGATAACACGTGTCCGCCCGGGCATCGCCTTCGCGGATCAGTTCCTCGCCGCGCGAGAACTTGACGATCTCATAGGTTTCCAGAATTTCCGCGACATCTTGGGCGGTGATGGTGGGGGCCAGGAAGGTCTGGAACTTGCGCAGGACCAGCGTGTCGTTCAGCGTCTTGCGGGCGGCCTCGGAACTCGCCAATAGTTTCAAGGCGGCCATGCGGGGGATCTCGATCACCACGCACTGCGCCCCGGCAATCGCATCGGAGGTGCGGCGTCGGCCCATCACCAGGCCCATCTCGCCAAAGAAGGCGCCGTCGGTCAGGGAAAAGGTCACCGCTTCAGAAACCGGAATCGCGACCGTTCCGCGCAGGATCAGGAACAGCGTCGCCCCGGCATCACCCCGTTTGACAATGCGCGTTCCCGCAGCGGGCGCACGCACATCGGCCTCGAGCAGAAACTCACGCAATTGAAGCAGGGTCAGATCGCCGAAGATGGGGATCGTTGCCTTTACATCCTCCAGCACCTCATAGATCGGCCGACCACCGGTGACGGGGTCGAACTTGGCCCTGAGAGCATCGATATCGGCGCCGTCCACCGGATCTCCGGCGATGGTCTGGATCACCTCATAGCCCTGATTCAGGCATTGTTTGATCAGCGGATAGCCCGCCAGCGCCCCGACGAAATAGACACCGGGACGGTCGGATTCGTAACTCTCGCTGACCCGCGGGAACTGCGCGCCCTCTTCGAACACGCCGCCCACGGTCTCGACGAATTTGCGCGGGGCAATGGCGCCGAGACGCGCGATTACCCGATCCGCCGGAACAATCATCTCTCCATCAGGGTTCTTCAGAGTGATTGAACGCTCCTGAACCGAGACCGGGTTCGCATTATAGGCGCATTGGATCTGTTCATCTTTGATCGCCGCGAGGATCTGGCTGATATTGCCGGGCTTGGCGCGGGCGAATTCACGTTTCCGATTGACGATGGTGACGCGGTTTTCGTTGTTCGCCAGGCCGATCGCGTTCTCGATTGCCGCATCGCCGGCGCCGATCACCACCACGTCCTTGTCCCAATAATCCTTTGGGTCGTCGAGCTGATACTCGGTGAGGCCGTTCTCTTCGCCCGGCACGCCCATCTTGCGCAGATTGCCTTGCAGACCGATGGCGATGACGACGCTTTCTGCCGCGACCTCGGACCCGTCGGCCATGGTGAGGGTGAAGGCTCCCTTCTCGCCGGTGACGTCCGTGACTTCGGCGCCCAGGCGGATATTGACGCCAAGCTCCCGTGCCCGGCCTTCCCAACTGCCCAGGATCGCCTCGCGCGTATCGGCTTCGAAAGCCACCTCGGCGCGCAGCGGCAGGCTGTCGGGCGTCGCCATGACAGGCTTGCCCTTTTGGAACTTGAATAGGGTGTTGTTCAGGTTTCCGGCCCGTTCGAGCAGGACATGTTCGAGGCCCAAAACCGCAGCGCGGGTTGCCGCACTGATCCCGGCAGGCCCTGATCCAACGATTGCAACTTTATAGTCCACCACCCTTTAAGATCCCTTCCTCAAAACGGTAATCGTTGATGAGGCGGGGCGACATCGTCGTCCCGCATCCCTTATTGGATCGCCGCTTTCAGGTCTCTCATTGCCGCGGCAAATGCCTCGGGCTTGAATGCATCGTCATTCTGAATTGTGTCATAGGCCTTGTTGAGTTCGGCAAAGAAGGCCTCACCCTGCGCCCGGGTAATCTGGCCGCTGCGTTCCATTTCATCGATGGTCGCGCCGATCACCAGCGTGGTCTGTTCGGCCGAGGCAAAGTCGATCATCCGCCCTGACGCGCCGCTTTCGATCAGGGCCGCCAAGATCGCCGCCATATCATCCGTGGTCATGGCGTAGGCGTTCAGCGCCGCCGCCGCCTTTGCAGCGAGGGCCTTCATTTTCTCGGCTTCTGCCACGACCTGGCCGCGCCCACCGGCGCCGCTTTGATGCAGGGCAAGCATCTGGGCCGTCAGCTGGTCAGCAAGCGCTGGATCCGCCCTGCCCAGGGCGACGACCAGCACGGCCATGTGACTGTCGTCGAGTTTCGGCGTTCCCGGCGCCGTCCCGGTTCCACGTGGCTTGTAGCGCAGATCGCTCATCCGGTGATGGCAGGTATTGCAGTCGAAAAACGCGAACTCCGGAAAGAACCCGTTGGTGCCCGTCTCATCGTCGATCAACAGCTCCATGCGCCGTTCAATCATCTTGGCGGCACCGATCGCCCAGGTCTTGACCCCGTCGGCGACAGCCTTTCGCGCGTAGTAGTCTTCGTCTGCGGTGTGATGGGCGTTCACCCAGGTATAGCTGTCGAGCTCGAAGGTAATCCGCGGGTGACCGGCGCCGTATATCTGGTGATTTGCGAACTGGTCCTTGGCCCCGAAATGGCAGTCCAGGCACAGGGCCGCCCGCATTTCGGGATCGTTGGTCGGATAAAGGCCCAGCTCTACCAGCGCATCATGCGAGAAACGGTCCGGCAAACGATGCGGGCCCAGCCACAAGACCGATGAGCCATGGCATACCTCGCAGGTCACCCCTTCCGAGATCTCGAAATCGGGGCCTTGGTTCGACTGGGGCACATTGTTGGTGTGGCAGGACAGGCAAAGATCGGCCGTCGTCGGATCGCCGACCCCGAGATTGGCCGCGATCCGTTTACCCCGGTCCGACTGGAGGCTCTTGAACGCCTTGGAATGAGGATCCTGATTGTGCCAGACCGTGAACTCGTTCCGGTTCACACCGCTATCTGGATTGACACTCGCAGATCCATGACACTGCGAGTTGGCACAGGTTTCCACACCCGAAAACACATCGTCTGACTGTGCAGAAAGTGGCGTGGATTGAATCGCCAAAAGGATCGCGGACGCGATCACTGGCGCAGAGTATATTTGCACGGCTTGCCTCCCCCGAGGTTTGCTAGCTATATGCGGATTGCCACGAGCCCCCCCGTGCAAACCTTTAAAAATGCTTCCGGACTATTTTGACCCAGATTCCATGCCTAATCCAGCACTATGATGGGGACAGGTAAGAGATAGCGCTTTTACTAAAAGAAACATGGTGCCGAGGTTCAGAACCCCTGGCGAGAAATCAGTTCTTTCAAAACGGGTTCCGGGCGCGCACCAAGATGACTGATCACCTCGCCGGCCGCGATACATCCCATATGAGCACAGATCTCGTCGCCGTGCCCTTTGATCAAACCTGCGAGAAAACCGCTGGCAAACAAATCACCCGCCCCGGTCGTATCGACGACGTCGACAGCCTGCGGCGCAACCTTGGTGCGCGTATCGCCACGGACAATCACGGCGCCCTCGGCCCCCAATGTGACAGCCGCGCAGTCGACCATTCGGGCAAGGCTGCCAAGCGCGATCTCGAGATTGTCGGTGTCGATCATAGCCTTCACCTCGGCCTCGTTCGCAAAGAGCAGGTCCACATGCCCGCGGATCAATGCCAGCATATCGTCGCGATGGCGCCCGACGCAGAACGGATCCGAGACCGTAAACGCGATTTTGCCACCGCCTGATCGGGTGGCGTTGATCGCTTTGGCATAGGCGTCCTTGGCCTCGGGCGTGTCGAACAGATATCCTTCCAGATACAACCAATCGGCCCGCGCCATCAGCGTGTCGTCGATATCGTCGGCATTGAGGGTGGTCGAGACGCCAAGATACGTGTTCATCGTGCGCTCGCCATCCGGCGAGACCAGAACAAAGCTGCGCGCCGTTTCCAACGAGTTGCCCGCCGGAACGATCGGGCCGTCGTACAAGACACCGGATGCGCGGATATCGTGGATAAAGATCTGCCCCAGCTGATCCTTGCAGACTTTCCCGACATAGGCGGTCGCGCAATCGAGCATCGCAGCCCCGACGATTGTATTCGCCGCGGATCCGCCCGAAATTTCGAGCGATGGCGGCATCACATGGTAAAGCGTCTTGGCCCGCTCGGTATCGATGAGGTTCATCGCGCCGCGTTCCATATCTTGCGAGTCGAGGAACGCATCCTCCACATTTGCGAGAACATCGACAATCGCGTTGCCGATACCGACCAGATTCAGACGATTCATAGTGTTTTCTCCTCGAACAGGCAGAGATCATTGATGAGGCAGTGCACGCAATCGGGTTTGCGCGCCTTGCACGTATAGCGCCCATGCAAAATCAGCCAGTGATGTGCATGGAGTTGGAATTCGGCCGGGACATTATCCTCGATCGCCCGTTCGACCGCCGCAACATCCTTTCCGGGGCAGATGCCAGAGCGGTTGCCAACCCGGAAGATATGCGTGTCGACCGCCTGGGCCGGAAAGCGCCACCACATGTTCAACACGACATTGGCGGTCTTGCGCCCCACACCCGGCAGCGAGGCGAGGGCGGCGCGGCTGGACGGGACCTCGCCCCCATACTCCTCCAAAAGGATACGGCTCAGCTTGATCACATTCTTGGCCTTGTTCCGGTAGAGCCCGATGGTGCGGATATGCTCAATCACGCCGTCCTCGCCCAATGCGAGCATTCTGGCGGGCGTGTCCGCGATCTCGAACAACTCTTTGGTCGCCTTGTTGACGCCCTTGTCGGTCGCTTGAGCGCTGAGGGCAACGGCGACCAAAAGTGTATACGCATTGACATGATTCAGTTCGCCCTTGGGCTCCATGTCATGGTCGCGGAACCGTTCGAAGCATTGATGCATTGCGTGATAGTCTAGCTGGCGCGCCATCGGGCCCGATTAGCATCACCAGGCAAAGATACGCAACGCCGATTGCCCGGATATGACCCGATGCCGCGCAGGATCAGCGCTGAGGAATGTCGACAGATACGCCCGAGCACGCGGCGTCCTTGATTGCGGCCACCACCCTCAGCGCCATCAGCCCGTCCAGGCCCGAAACCCGCGGCGGCGAGCGGCCCGTAACGACATCGGCGAAATGGTCCATCTGACGCTCCAACGGGTCCGCCGCCGCGGCCTCGAGCGGGACCGACTCGAGCGGCTCATGCCAACCCGGCGTGCCTCGATTGGTCCAATAGGTCATGTCCGGGACAGAAAGCGATCCGCGTGTTCCCCCGATGGCATAAGAGAACGCACCGGTCGCCGGATAGACAGGGTTCTCGGCCGCCGTCAGCTCCCAACTCCACGGCGCGACGATCGTGTCCGAGACCGTCATGGTCCCGATTGCGCCATTCGCAAAATGGAGGAGCGCACCTGCCGTGTCCTCGACATCAAATCCGCGGATCGCCGCCGACTCGATTGCCTGAACCGAAACGATCTCGCCGCAAAGATGCCGGATCAGATCAATATCGTGGATCAGGTTGATGAAAACCGGCCCGGCCCCGGGCGAGCGGCGCCAGGAAGGATCGAAATAGGGATCGGGTTTGTAGAGCCAGCACGTCGCGTTGACCGCCACAATCCTGCCCAGCGCACCGGATTGGATCTGCTTTTTGGCGGCTGCAATCTTTGGATTATAGCGCCGATGGTGACCGACGAGCAGGGGGACGCTGTGCTGCCTTGCCAAACCGACCAGATTCTCGGCACCGGCAAGGTCTCCAGCCAGCGGTTTTTCGATCAGAACGGGTTTGCCGGCCTCGATACAGGCCAGCCCATCCTCTTCGTGCCGTTGGTTCGGAGTCGCGACGATGATGCCATCGGGGTCTTGAGCCGCGAGCAGGGCGGCAACTTCGTCATAAACCGGCACTCCCAGATCATGGGCGAGGTCGCGTGCCGATGCCGACGGGTCGGCAATTGCCGTGAGGGCGTTTCGACTTGCGGCAATCTGGGCATGGCGCTTGCCGACGAGACCGACGCCGACAACCGCGATCCTCGGATCGAGCTGTTGAGACATTGGGGCGCTTCCTTACAGATCTTGATGTCGTCTTTCAGCCATCAAGGCCCATTGCCTCCTGAACGGCAAGAGCAAGAAGCGGGTGGGAGGTTTGGGGTCATTGGGATAAAATCAGCCATCGAGACAGGAGAACCGGTATGAACGTCGTCACCAATCACGACCAGTTCCAGTACGATCTGATGGGCGCGGCGATCCAGTATATTCAGGATCATGCCGATGAGCACCCGTCGCTGGATCAGGTCGCCGCTGCGATCGGCCTTTCGCCCAGCCACTTTCAAAGGGTCTTCAGCCAATGGGTGGGCGTGAGTCCAAAGAATTACCTCCAGTATCTGACGGTCGATCATGCGCGGCGGCTGCTCGAGGATCGGTTCACCGTTCTGGATACAACCCTGGATGCCGGCCTGTCATCGCCCGGGCGTTTGCACGATTTGTTCGTCAAATGGGAGGCGATGAGCCCCGGGGAGTATGCCCGCAAGGGAAAGGGGCTCACAATCCGCTGGGACTGGTTCGACAGTCCGTTTGGCGAGATGCTGGTCATGGCGACGGATCGGGGCATCTGTGGCGTCGCGTTTGCCAGCGATACCGGGCGCGATAACGCGCTTGCCGATATGCGGGGAAGATGGCCTGCCGCCAGCTATGAACAAGACGGCGGGACCCTGCGACCCTGGGTGGACGCCGCGCTGGGTGGTTCAGGTGAAGTTCGCCTCGTTCTGGCGGGCGCTCCGTTTCAGATCCATGTCTGGGAGGCGCTGTTACGCATTCCAAGCGGCCATGTGACGACCTATTCCGAGATCGCAAAGTTCATCGGAAAGCCGCGCGCAGTGCGCGCCGTCGGCACCGCTGTTGGGCGTAATCCGGTCTCTTGGCTGATCCCCTGCCACCGGGCCCTGCGCCGCGATGGCGCCTTGGGCGGGTATCATTGGGGGCTGCCGGTAAAGCGCGCCATGATGGCATGGGAAAGCGCGCGCCTTGATGCGCAAGAGGCGCCGTCAGATCAAAGGTTCGATTGAGTGGAAATTTGGATATGCTGATAACCAATTGATAACTATTGCATTTTTTCGTGCCGAAATGCGACGGAGTTAATGTTAGTGCCATAATGCGCCCGAGGATAGCGCCAATGTTTCCGCGAACCGACCCTGATCCGGCCCTCAAGTACAGCCATAAAAGCACTGTGACCAAGTGGATCACAGAGTTGCGTGCGTTGCTTAGCTGTCACTCGATTGCGTAGAGGTCTGTCCGGTCGGGGGTGTGAGAACGCTCGGAAAGGCAATTGACAGATCGGCGGGCGCGAATGCTCGCCTTGACTTCCGGCAAAGCCGGATATGCGACCCGGCGGCTGCCCCCCATCGGCCGTCGGGCGCAGAGTATTATCTCTGATCTGCTCTCTTGCGCACATAAGAACCCGGCGCGGGTTCGATCGCGCCCAGCACGGCACCAGGCTCACGTGCAGGGACACGCTTTTTCGATTTTGCTGCCAGCCATTTGTCCCATTCGGGCCACCAGGATCCCGGTGTCATCTCGGCGTCCTGGCGCCATTCCGCAAGGGTCGTTCCCTTGAGGCCACGTTTTGTCCAGTACTGGTATTTTCCCAGATCGGGGTGATTGACCACTCCCGCGATATGGCCAGACCCGCCAAGCACGAACTTCTGACTGCGTCCCCCCATCATCCTGGCCGCGCGAAAGGCGCTTTCGGCCGGGGCGATATGATCTTCGACGGTGGCGACATGGAAACAGGGAACCTTGACCTTGTTCATGTCCAGCACTTCGCCGTCGATCACCAGCTCACCCTTCGCCAGCGCGTTCTTGTTGTAGAACGTGTCGAGATAATAGACGTGGACCTGACCCGGCATCGCGGTCGAATCTGAATTCCAGTAGAGGAGATCAAACGGGAAATTCTCCTTTCCCAGCAAATAGTTATTGATCACGAACGACCATATCAGATCGCTGGAGCGCAAGGAATTGAATGCTCCAAACATGTTTTCCGCGGCCAGAACCCCGCGTTCCTCGGCCGCTTCCTCGAGCGTTTCCAAAACCTCGTCATCCACAAATGCCTGAAGTTCTCCCGCATCCGAGAAATCAAGCTGAGCGGTAAAGAAGGTGCAGCTCGCGACCCTGTCGTGACCCTTGTTCGCCATATGCGCCAGGGCGCAGCCGGTGATCGTGCCGCCAATGCAGTAGCCGACCACATTCGCCTTGTCCGCACCGGTTTCCTCGATCGCCTTGTAGATCGCCGTGATCACACCGTCGGTCATATAGCTTTGCCAGGTCTCATCGGCCTGCGCCGGCCCCGGATTGACCCAAGAGGTGACAAAGACGGTGTGACCCTGTTCAACCAGCCATTTGATCATCGACTTCTTTTTGTTGAGGTCGAGAATGTAGAACTTTTGATCCATGGGCTGATGATCACCAGTGGCCGTTCGTGGACTGTTTCTGTGACGGGCGAAAACTGCACCAGTTGCAGGACATTGTTCTGGTAGACGACCTGGCCCGGTGTCATTGCCATGTTTTCCCCGACCTTGAAGGCTTCTAGATCGGTTTGCTGGATCAACAGGTGACCGTGGCCGCGTTCCATGTCGCGCACAAGATGCTCGAGACCCCGGATCAGGTTCTCCCCTTTCTCGTCGATCGTGGCTTTCATGACTTCGGGATTTGTGATCGGGCTGTTGGTGGGAGAGATAGCCTCGATATAGTTGCGGGTGATCAACTCGAGCTTTTTGCGATCCTGCTTGTTTAATCCCTCGGTGTTGCGCAATTGATCTTCGAGCCATTTGCCCGTGATCAGGTACGATTGCTTCATGTAGTTGAAAATCGGATTGACCTGCCAGGCTTCATCCTTAAAGCGCCGGTCGGCGGGATCGGTCTCGATCAGCGGATCCGTGGTCTCGCCTGCCATCTGCTGCATCGTGCGCGACCATAGCTCGGCCTGCGCGGTCCATAGCGCAAAGGCCGCCGTCATCGTCTGTTGCGGGTTGTCGGCCATTTTCTGCCACCAGTGCTGCATCGCCGGCAGCGCATGCAAGGGGTCTGGTCGCATCAGGCCGGGGTCGTTGATCTTTCGGTCAAGGTTCTCGGCCCAGACTTTCTGGCTCTTCTCCATCAACCGCGTCATCCGGTTCGCGAGGGTATCCTTGTCGTCAGCTTCTGCAGATGGGTTGGTCATTGTCACTCCCCCGGATACAGCGCGACACGATGCATGCGCCAAGATCCACTATGGCCAGTTCGACTGGCGCTCGCTAAGTATTGATCGCCCGGCAATCCGGGTAAAGAAGCGTATCACAAGTCGGAGCGGAACGCCGCATATGTCGAAAGCCAGCTGGATCGTTTGTGCACTCGTTCTCGCCTCACTCGGCGCGTGTGGCTCGGCAAGTCTGTTTCGTTCCTATGAGGTACCCGAAAGCGCCGATGTCGAAGATGCGCCCTGGCCAAGGCTGGTCGAAGTGCCCCCGGCGCCAAAGGTTGGAGAGTATAGCGCCGCCGTCCCGGACCCAGCCAAGGGTGTCGCGTTGGAACTGGACTTTGCCGAGATTACCGACGAGGCCACGCGCCGCGCCGAGACGTTGAGCCAACCGGTGCTGACGGACGACCAGCGCGCAAAGCTGCGTCCATAGCGGATCGATACCCGATCAAACAAAGCCATGTCGAACAAGATAGACGGCTTTCGCCGGGTCAAGGTTTTGACCCCATCTGTCGTTGCCGAAGTCTATCTCGGCCGCGTCTTCTCGGCGGGGTTCTCAACGTTCCAATTGGCTGAGGCCGGAGTGGCCGTCGCGCCTGTCATCGAAATCAGGTCGTTGGGCGAGGGCGTTGTCGGCTTGGGTCCTGCTGGGAACGTTCGGCACATTGGGAACCCGGTTCGCGGTGCAATGAACGTCCTGGCCCGGGCCAGCGAACTGATCTGCCGGCATCAAAATCCTTCTTTTTTCAATGCATCCTGCTCGTCAGCCTCGAGCGTGTTGGGCAACCAACCCCCGTTTTCCAGGTCCATCCCCATGGTTTGAGCCTGATCTTGCAGGAATGTCCTAGTGTCGATCGTATCCAATATCTCGTCCACGTCACGGTCCATAATCGCCTCCATCGTTCGGCACTTCATCTTTCGATGGGGAGAAACTGCCCGATTCTGATTCGGCAAGATGTGACAATCGTTACGCCGTAGCTTAAGGGATTCGAAACAATTCCAGACGTTCGGAGAATATGCCCATGACTTCACCATCGCCCTTCCGCCTCGGCATTGCCGGCCTCGGCACCGTCGGGGTGGGAGTCGTTAAGATTCTGGCGGCGCACGGCGCGGTACTGTCCGAAAAGGCGGGCCGCCCGGTGGTGGTCACAGCCGTCTCGGCACGCAATCGCGGGCGCGACCGGGGGATTGAACTGTCTGGAGCTGCCTGGGAGGACGATGCAACCGCGCTTGCCGAACGCGACGACGTGGATTGCGTGGTCGAAGTGATTGGTGGCTCGGACGGTCCGGCAAAGGCGTTGGTCGAGCGTGCGATCGCCAATGGCAAACACGTGGTGACGGCGAACAAGGCCTTGATCGCCCATCACGGGCAAGTGCTGGCCATGATGGCAGAGGATCAAGGCGTCACCCTGCGTGCCGAGGCCGGCGTCGCGGGCGGGATCCCTATCCTTAAGACACTGAGTGAGGGGTTGGCTTCAAACGCTATCTCGCGGGTGTTTGGCGTCCTCAACGGGACCTGCAACTATATCCTGACCGAGATGGCCGAGACCAAGGCCGTGTATGAGGATGTTTTGGCCGATGCCCAGCGGCTCGGTTATGCCGAGGCCGATCCGACCTTTGATGTCGAGGGGATCGATGCCGCCCATAAACTCGCGATCCTTGCCGCGATGGCTTTTGGAACCGAGGTGGATTTCGAAGGCGTGGTCACCGAAGGGATCGGGCAGATCACCCTGACAGATATCGAAATGGCGCGCGATATGGGTTTTGCCATCAAGCATCTCGGCCTCGCCCGCATGCATGAGGAGGGGCTGGAACAACGGGTGCGCCCGTGCATGGTTCGGGCGGATACCGCGATCGGGGCGCTTCCCGGTGTCACCAACACGGTCATTGTCGAGGGGGATTTTATCGGGCAGACAGCCCATTTTGGCCCCGGCGCGGGCGAAGGCCCGACGGCAAGCGCCATCATTGCCGATGTTCTGGATGCGGCGCGTGGCGTCGTTCATCCGCTCTTCGGTCGTCCGGCGAAAGGTTTGGCAAAGGCGCCGCGGCTCTCGCATGGCGAAGAGCATTCGCCGTATTATCTGCGGTTCACCCTGGAGGACCAACCCGGCGCGCTGGCATCGCTGGCAACCGCCCTGGGCAACGAGGGGATCTCGATCCACCGGATGCGCCAGTATGGCATGGGTGATCCGGTTCCCGTTGTGATCGTCTCACATGATGCCCAGCGCAGCGCAATCGACGCCGCGCTGGACCGAATAGCGTCTTTGGATGTGTCCAAGGCGCCTCCCGTTGCGATCCGAATCGAAACGGTCTGAACCGCGACACATCCGGCGACCGGCGTGCCCCGAGGTCATGCCTGCCAGAACGGTTTGGCAGCTTCGACCCCGGCTTGGTGGGCGGTCACGCCGATATCGTCCAATTGGCTTTGCGTGAGCAAAGCCAGATCCGCCCTGCTGCGCGCACGCACGCGCCACATACTGATCAGGTTGAACAAACCCGCGAAGGTGTCGAGCGAAAAAAATTCTGCGCGATTGACCATGCGATCCGTTTTCATTTTCATCTCCATCTTTCGTTGCGTCTGGTGGGAATATGGAGATAATTTTTCTTGCTTACAAACCGATAGATTTAGGGCTATGAATTAGAAAATTTATCGCATTGAGAGGTCATCATGCGCCTTCCTCCGCTGAACGCCCTGCGTGCTTTCGAGGCCGCCGCCCGTCATGAGAGCTTTCAGAAGGCTGCAGACGAGCTCAATGTCACGCCCGCCGCAATCAGCCATCAGATCAAAACTCTCGAAGCTGCGCTCGACCAGGAACTGTTCCACCGATTGCCGCGCGGCATAACGCTGACCGAAACAGGGCGCGAGTTGCTTCCAGATATCTCGAACGGCTTTGCCCATTTCGGCCGCGCGGTCGGCATGGTCACGGGCGGTTCACTCTCGGGAAAGCTTGTTATCAGCGCGGCACCGACGATTGCTGTTTTCTGGCTGGTGCCGCGGCTTGACCGGTTTCTGCGCGCGTTTCCCAATATCGATGTTCAGATCCTGATGGCGGGCAACGTTCCGGCAGACCTTCACCGCGATGAAGCGGATATCCGGCTGCCCTATGGCGCGGGCGATTATCCCGGTCTGGTGACGACATTGTTGATGAACGACACGATCTTTCCCGTCTGTGCCCCGTCTTTGCTGAACCGCCAACCGCTCAAGACATTCGCCGATCTTCGAAATCATACCCTGATCCAGGACATCGACATCGACCGGGCGGAACCATCCATGACATGGCGGCGCTGGTTTCGCGACGCGGGCATTACCGAGTACTCGCCGGACGGCTGGATCGAGTTCAATGCATCGGTTCTGACCATCGAAGCCGCCATTCGCGGGCAGGGGGTTGCCTTGGGCCGGCTGTCCCTGGTGCGCGAACACCTCAAGAGAGGTCAGTTGATGCGGCCGCTCAAAACCTCGCGCCCCTCGGATTTCGATTACTATACCGTCACGACCAAGGCCGGCGCGGAAAGGCCGCGCGTTCGGGCATTTCTTCGCTGGTTAGAGCAGGAAGTGCGGCGCGATAACGACGATTCGGGACCATGAATAGTTGTTTCCAGATTGTCGCGGCGGCGTTGCTTGCTTGAAGCGACCTTGCATCATAAGAGGGGCGAATTCTGCGATTATGCCAGTCATGTGCAAGGGGGTTTCCTTATGACCGACACCGTCGACATCATTTTCCAGGACCGGACGCTGAGCCTCGGCCTCGCACGGGTCTCGGAGGCGGCCGCGATAGCGTCTTCACGGCTCATCGGGCGCGGTGATGAAAAGGCCGCCGATGCCGTCGCGGTCGAGGCAATGCGCGAGCAGTTGAACATGCTCGACATCAAAGGAACCGTGGTGATCGGCGAGGGCGAGCGCGACGAGGCGCCGATGCTCTATATCGGCGAGGAAGTCGGCACCGGCAAGGGGGTCGAGGTCGACATCGCGCTTGACCCGCTCGAGGGCACGACGCTCACGGCAAAAGCCATGCCCAACGCCCTGACGGTCATCGCGATGGGCCCGCGCAACACGATGCTGCATGCCCCCGATGTCTATATGGACAAGCTTGCGATCGGCCCCGGATATGCACCGGGCATCGTCGATCTCGACATGTCGCCCGGCGAACGGGTTCACGTTTTTGCAAAGGCCAAAGGGTGCGATGCTGACGGTGTCACAGTCTGTATTCTCGAGCGCCCGCGCCATGCGGACCTCATTGCCGAAGTCCGCGAAACCGGCGCCGGGATCCGCCTGATCACAGATGGCGATGTTGCCGGCGTGATGCATTGCGCTGAATCCGAACAGACGGGTATCGACATGTACATGGGCTCGGGCGGCGCGCCGGAAGGTGTTCTGGCCGCCGCGGCATTGAAATGCATGGGCGGTCAGATCCAGGGCCGTCTCCTGTTCCGCAACGACGACGAAATCGGCCGTGCGCACCAGGCTGGCATCGAAGATCTGGACCGCAAGTACAACAAGGACGACATGTGCCGCTCGGACGTGATTTTCGCGGCGACCGGCGTAACGGACGGCTCGATCCTCAGCGGCGCTCGCCGGCAGGGTTCTTTTCTGAATACCGAAACAATTCTGATGCGATCACGAACAGGCTCGGTCAGACGCCTACACTACAAAACTCGGAACTTTTAAACCGGTTCGCCTTCAGCCATGATCCGGGCCATCCCACAATGCCCGGAGCCTCGTCATGACCGACCCCTACCAGACCAGTATGATGAACAACCTTTACTGGTGGGGGATTCCGACGCTGTTTCGGTGCCCGAACCTGGGACCGGACGGTCAGGATATCGCCCTGGCGGGGGTTCCCCATTCGACGGGAAATGGCACGACCGAACGGGATCAGCATCTTGGCCCGCGGGCAGTGCGCCATGTCTCGGCACTGCAGCGGCGCATCCATGGCGGCTTCAATATGGATCCCTGGCAGGCGAATATTGCCGATATCGGCGACGTTCCCCTTCCGCGAGCCAATGACAATGAAGACTGCATCGCCCAGATCACCGAATTCTACGAACGCGTTGATGCGGCAGGCGCCCGGCCCGTCTCGATCGGGGGCGACCATTCGATAACCGGCGGAATCCTTCAGGCATTGGGGCGGGGCAAGATCGCCGGAGGAGAGCCGGTCTGCCTGTTGCATCTCGATGCGCATACGGATGTGTTTACCAAGGTGGATCACTTCCTTGGCGCAAAGAAGTCGGCGGCGCATTGGGGCGCCTATCTGGCCGATCAGGGGCAGGTTGATCCGACCCATTCCATGCAGATCGGCCTGCGCGGCCATCCGCGCACGCTTGATTGGCTCCAGCCCTCCTATGACTATGGCTATCAGGTCGTGACGATGGCCGATTACAGGCGCCGGGGTCTGGCGGATGTGCTGGCCGAAACCAAAGAGGTGCTTGCCGGGCGTCCGGTCTACATCACCTTTGATCTCGATTGCCTCGACCCGAGTGTCGCGCCCGCTGTCTCTAACATCGAACCCGGGGAAAAGGGCTTTGACATCGACGAGGCCGTCGCCCTTTTGCATGGCGTTCGCGGGATGAACATTGTCGGAGGGGATGTCGTTTGTCTGATGCCGACCAAGGATCATCCAAACAATATCACCGCGATGGTTGCCGCCGCCGTGATGTTCGAAATGATCTCGATGATCTCGGAGAATTGCACGGGCTGACGCGACCGGGCTCGCCCGACGCTCATGCCGTGCCAAAGAGCCTGCGAAACGAGGCGGCCGCCAAGTCGTCGGCCGGAGACTCGTGCATGATTTCAGCCGCCGCGACGCGCCCTAGATAAGGCGCGAGGATCACCCCGGGATGAGCGACCATCACGTAACATCCCGGCATTCCCGGCAACAGGCCGCAAACCGGAAATCCATGGTCGGGAATGGCACGATAACCGGCCTTGCAGGAAACGATTTCGGGCGTCCGATCAAGGCCCAGAACGCGCTGGGCCGCGGTTGCGACGTCCCGCGCCAAACCGGGCAAACCCGCTTCACCATTTTTCGGCATGCACTCGGCAGCGATCAGGCTGCCATCCAATGCCTGGCGAATTTCCAGATCCGGGCCGCAAACAATCTTGCTGAGGCAGGGAGGGTGCGACGCCAATCGGACCAGAACGGCGGGGCGGCATTCGAGCGCGAGATCGATGCCGAGCGATCGGGCCATGGCGGCGGCCTCTATCCCGTTGGCAAGAACGGCCCAATCCACGGTTACCCGGTCGGAGTCTTCGATCACGACTTTGGGCCGCCCGCCCGACGCCTCTACCCGGACCACGCGCTGACCACAGCGAAGCTGAGCACCGGCCTCCTGCGCGGCGGAAATCAGCGTGCGGGTCAGTGCGACCGGGTCGACCGCGAAATCCGATTTGGCGAAAAGAGCGGCCTGTGGCGGGGTGGCTATACCAGGTTCCAGCTTTGCCAGATCACGAGCCGATACCAGCTGGGTTTCAAAACCCGCCTTTGTCTGATCATCCACAAGGCGGGCCGTCGCCTCGGGTTCCCCCTTCCAGATCAGGGCTCCACGGGCATGTCTAACCAGCTTCCCCTGTAACGCGTCGCCCAACCGATCGTATTCGGACAGGGCGTTCAGGCGAAACCGGAACAGCTCGGGGCGCTTTGACGGATCGTCAGCAGCGGCTCCGACCCAGCCAAAGGCATGGGCGGTCACACCGCTCGCAACCGCGGGCGCGCGGTCGAATACGGTGACTGCCGCCCCCGCGCGCGCGAGGTGATAGGCCGCCGAGGCTCCCAGAATCCCCGCACCGATCACAGCGACCGAAGGCCTACCCGCTCGCATTGGCGGCATCCTCCTCATCAAACAAATCAGGCCACATCGGCGCCGAGCATGCCGCCTGACTGCCGGGCCCAGAACCGGGCGTACAGTCCGCGACGGGCGATCAGTTCCTGATGACTGCCTTGCTCGGCGATCCGGCCATTATCCAGCACGACGATGCGATCCATGCTTTGGATCGTCGACAACCGGTGCGCGATGGCGATAACGGTCTTTCCGATCATCAGCCGCTCGAGCGCCTTGGCGATCGAGGCTTCGACCTCGGAATCGAGGGCAGAGGTCGCTTCATCCAGCACCAGAACCGGCGCATTCTTGAGAATCGCGCGGGCCAGCGCAATCCGCTGGCGTTGGCCGCCCGATAGCCGGACGCCGCGCTCTCCCAGATGCGCGTCATAGCCGGTGCGGCCAGCCACATCACGCAGATCGTGGATGAACTCATCCGCCTCGGCCAACCGGGCCGCCTCGATCGCGGCCTCACGCCCGGCCTCCGGCCGGCCATAAAGGATGTTCTCGAGCGCCGAGCGGTTGAACATCGCCGGTTCCTGCATCACCGAGGCGATCTGACGGCGCAACCCGTCCTGCGTCAGATCACGTATATCGATACCGTCGAGCGTGATGCGCCCATGCTCGACATCGTAGAGACGCAACAACAGCGACACTGTGGTCGACTTTCCGGCCCCGGAAGCTCCGACAAGGCCGATCCGTTCGCCCGGCGCGATGTCGAGGTTCAGATCCTCGATCCCGCCGCCCTTTCGGCTTTCCAGCAGGCCATATTGAAAGGTCACCTGGTCAAAACGCACATGACCACGGACATCTCCGGGCTCGGCCGCATTGGGCCGGTCGGTCATTCCATGCGGGGGCGACAGGGTCCGCATGCCGTCCTCGACCGTGCCAACATTGGAGAAGATCGTCATCGCGGTAAAGGACACCCAGCCTGACATCTGGCTGAGACGGGTCGACAAAAGGGCCGCCATGGCGATCACACCCGTGGTGGCCTGGCCGGAAGACCAAAGCCACAGCGCCGTGCCGATCAACAAGACCGGCAGCACACCCGATAGAATCGACAACAACGAGCGGAACCGCCATGTGGTGATACCAAAGGCGATGGCACGGTCACGAAAAACCGCCAAGGCATCTCGCGCGGCGTCTTCCTCGCGGCCGGCATGGGCAAACAGTTTCACCGTCGAGATATGGCTGAGGCTGTCGACAATCTGACCTGAGAGCGCTGCACGGGCCGCCGCGCGATCCTTGGACTGGATCCGGATCCTCGGCAGAAACCATGTCACGAGGGCGATGTAGAACGCAAACCACACCGCCAAACCAAGGAGTAACCATGGGTCGGCGCCCCCCAACACCATTGCAGCCCCGATAACGGCCGAGAGACCGTAGGCAATGGCATTGAGAAACTCGGTCACCGCATTGCTGAGTTCGCCGGCGGTCTGGATCTGTTTCTGGCTGATGCGACCCGCAAAGTCGTCTTCGAAGAACTTCAGGCTTTGACCAAGGGTATAGCGATGCAGCCGCCAGACGCCCAGATGGAACAGGCCCGGTCCCAAAGACCGGGAGACAAAGCCGCTCGAGAGGATCATCAGGACCGGCCTCACCAGGAAGAAAAACCCTAGCAACAACGACGTTTCGATCCAGTAGGTCTGGAAAAAGACCAGCGGCGTTTCCTGTGACGCCCGGTCGACCAGCCACCCGATGAGATACGCGGCGACCGCTTCGGCAATACCGAGCGCGAGCGATGTGAGTGCCAGCAAAACGATCGCGCGTTCGCCGCCCCGGACCATCCAGCGCATGAACGCGCCAAGGGTTCGGGGCGGCGGTTCCTCGCCGGCATCATAGGGATCAAAGAGGCGCTCGAACCAGCCTTCGCGGGATGTCGTCATTCCGCAGCCTCGATTCCGATCATCCCGCCTGACTGGTGCGCCCAGAACCCGGCATAGAGGCCATTGAGCGCAAGCAGTTCCTGATGGGTGCCTTGCTCGGCGATACGTCCCTCATCCAGCACGACGATCCGATCCATCCGCTGGATCGTCGACAAGCGGTGCGCGATCGCAATCACCGTCTTGCCGGCCATCAGATGCTCCATCTCGCCCTGGATCGCGGCCTCAACTTCCGAGTCGAGAGCCGAGGTCGCCTCGTCGAGGATCAGGATCGGGGCATCTTTCAGCACCGCACGCGCCAGGGCGATCCGCTGGCGTTGCCCGCCAGACAGGCGCACCCCGCGTTCGCCGACATGCGCATCCATGCCGGATCGTCCATGCTGATCGACAAGATCGGGGATGAACCCATCGGCGCTGACCAACCGGGCAGCCTGCCAGACGTCCTCGTCGCTGGCTTCCGGCTTGCCATAGCGGATATTGTCCCGGATCGAGCGATGCAGCAGGGCAGTTTCCTGCGTCACCATCGAGATATGGTGCCGGACACTGTCCTGCGTCATGCCTGCGAGTTCCTGACCATCGATCAGCACGCGGCCCTTATCGGGATCAAAGAACCGGAGCACCAGGTTGACGAAGGTCGATTTGCCAGCGCCCGAGCTGCCGACCAGCCCGACACGCTCACCGCCATGGATGGTGAGATTGATATCCGCAACCCCGCCGGCACGACGGCCATAACGGTGGGTGATATGCTCGAAACGCACCTCGCCCTTGGTCAGTTCGAGCTCGCCGGCACCCGGCCGATCCTTGAGCCGCAGGGGTTGGCTCACGGTCTCGATCCCCTCCTGCACGGTTCCGATATTCTGGAACAGCGTGGAAAGGGTCCACATGATCCAGTCCATCATGCCCAGCATGCGCAACACGAGGGCGGTCGCGGCGGAAACCGCGCCGACGGTGATCGCGGCAACCGACCAGAGGTAGATCGCATATCCGATGACACCGGCCAGCAGGATGATCTGCAGCCCCATCAGATAAACGGTCAGAACCGTGAACACGCGGGCCTGCCGGTGAAAGACCCAGCGAAAATCCTCCATCGCGACGCGGGCATACTCCTCCTCCTCCTTGCCATGGGCAAAGAGCTTGACGGTCTGGATATTGGCATAGCTGTCCACGATCCGCCCGGCGAGGGTCGAGCGTGCCTCGGCCACTTCCTTGCCCCTCGCGGTCACCGTGGGCACAAACCAACAGGCAACGGCCATGAAGCCAAAGAACCAGAGCCCGAAAGGAATCAACAGCCGCGGATCCGTCTCGCCCAGCACAACGGCGACACCGATGATATAGATGCCAGAATACCAGATCGCCTCGATCATCTGATGCACGGAATCGTTCAGCGCCGGAGAAAGCTGTATCTGCTTGTTCGCGATCCGCCCGGCAAAGTCGTCGGTGAAAAAGCCAAGCGATTGGCGCAGCATCTTGCGATGCGTCCGCCAGCGGATCAGGGCCCCCATCGGTGCATAAAAGCCCTGAGTCATGACCAGATTGTCCAGGATCAGCACCACTGGGCGGACTAACAGCGCCACGACAATCATCCACCACAGCAGATCCCCATGCTGCTCCCACAACTCATCGGGCTTTGTCTCGCTGAGGACATCGACAAGATCGCCCGCATAGCTGATCAGCGCGGCCTCTGCGATCGCGAAAACACCTCCGAGCACGAGGCTGATGGCGATCAGTTTGCGGGCAGGCCACAACATGACCCGGAAGAAACCGACCAGCCCTGTGGGGAACTCGGCATCTTCATCATAGGGTTGATATGGATCAATGAGGGTTTCGAAAAAACGGAACATGACGGAGTCCTGAGATCAGGGGATAGGAGAAAGCTCGTAAATCTGCAGCCGAACGCCGGGGGCGCTCGCTCGTTGCGGGCAGCGTTACCGCGTGCGCGTCAACTCGAAGTGCAGATTAAGTAGAGCCTTACCATCGGGGGTACCTTTCGGGTTCCGTCGAGGAGAGCCATACGCGATTTCTCTGATCACGTCTATGGGCGATGCCTTGCGAAAGTGGAAAGGAGGCCGGTATGTGGGAAGACGATGCGTCGAAGTCACAAGGGGAGGTGCGCCGCGTGAGCGCCATGGACGATGAAAAAAAACGGGCGAGCGCCTGGTTTGAGGATCTGCGCAACCAGATCTGTA
This sequence comes from Pseudomonadota bacterium, assembly GCA_039028555.1. Lineage (GTDB taxonomy): Bacteria > Pseudomonadota > Alphaproteobacteria > Rhodobacterales > Rhodobacteraceae > Thermohalobaculum. The sequence goes on from JBCCHW010000006.1 coordinate 25,490, forward strand.
CTGCATTCGAAAGCCTGGAAGACAGCCAGACGACCGGACCCATGGCCGATTTGCCCTCCGGACGCTTTGTGCGCAAGGAGACCCGTCGTGCGGGCGAGGGCAACGGCGACCAGGGCGGCGGCGTGATGTCGGTCATGCGAGACGGGCGGTGTTTCGAGAAGGTCGGCGTCAATATCTCGACCGTCTACGGCACGCTGGGGGAGCGGGCACAGCATTCGCTGACCGCGCGCAAGCAGATCCCGGGCCTTGAACAGGATCCCCAGTTTTGGGCGGCCGGGATCTCGCTGGTTGCGCATATGCGCTCTCCCAAATGCCCGGCGGTCCATATGAACACGCGCATGTTCTGGACACCGGGCGCCTGGTGGTTCGGTGGCGGGTCCGATCTGAACCCGATGGTCGAAGTGGCCGAAGACACCGCCTATTTCCACGACCGGCTTCGCGAGGCATGCGACGCCCATGACCCCGGCTACTATCCGCGTTTCAAGGATTGGGCTGACGAGTACTTTATGATTCGCCACTGGAACGAGCCCCGCGGTGTCGGCGGTATCTTTTATGACGATCTCTGCACCGGCGATTGGGAGGCGGATTTTGCCTTCACACAGGATGTCGGGCGCGCCTTTATCGACGCCTTCGTCCCCATCACCCGAAAGCGCCAACCAGAGGGTTGGAACGAAGCCGACCGCGCCTGGCAACTGATCAAACGCGGGCGCTACGCTGAGTTCAATCTGGTCTATGATCGGGGCACGCAGTTCGGGCTTCAAACGGGTCACAATCCCGAGGCTGTGCTGATGAGCCTGCCACCCGTCGCCACATGGCCATAACGCTGGAACAATTTTTACCTGTGCATGCGCGGCCGCGAAAGGCCGGACGCCCCGGCGTCCGGTAGGGTGCACCTTCCAAGCCTTCATACCTGTCGGCTTTTTGCCGGTTCTCCTTGAATTTCTCCACCTGACACGTTGAAGTCGCGGGGTGATCTAGGCTGGAGGGAACCAATGACCATACTCGAAGGGCGTGTCGCCCTTGTCACAGGTGCTTCTTCCGGAATCGGCGCGGCGACGGTTCATGCCCTGCGCGGCGCCGGCGCAACGGTCCATGCAGTGGCCCGGCGCGAACAGCGGCTCAAATCGCTCGCCGAGCAAACGAAGTGCATCCCCCACGCATGCGACGTGACGAACCCGGAGGACCGCGAGCAACTATACGCAGAGATCATGCCAGATATTCTCGTCAACAATGCGGGAGTTGGCGCGGGGATCGGCGGGCTGGTGGATGCAAGCGATTACGAGATCGAGCGCACGATCAGCACCAATGTAACCTCGATCCTCATGCTCTTGAACGGATTCCTGCCCGGTATGATCGCGCGCAGGCGCGGCCATATCGTGAATATTGGTTCAGTCTCGGGTCTCTACCCGGCTGTCTCGGCAATTTATGGGGCCTCGAAGGGCGCGGTGCGTCTGATCGGTCAGAACCTTCGTTTAGAGCTGCACGGCACAGGGATCCGGGTCACCGAGATTCAGCCGGGGCGCGTCTCCACCGAGTTCTACGACGCGGCAATTCGCGACGCCGAGCGCCGCGACCAGTTAAAGATCACCGGCATCCACGAACTGTCGCCCGATGATATTGCGGGGGCCATTCTGTATGCCGTATCGGCGCCGCCGCACGTGAATGTCTCGGCGATCGAGCTGCAACCGCTCGAGCAGACCTTCGGCGGCGTGCATTTCAATCACCTCCCCAATTCCGATCAAGGTTGAGCGGGGGAACGCGATGATCGCGATCATCTTTGAAGTTGAACCGGCAAAGGGCAAGCAGGGCGCCTATCTCGACCTGGCGGCCGAGCTGCGCCCGGCGCTGATGCAGATCGACGGCTTCATCTCGGTCGAACGGTTTGAAAGCCTGACCACGCCCGGAAAACTGCTGTCGCTGAGCTTTTGGCGGGATGAGGCGGCGGTGACCGCATGGCGCACTCATGATCTGCACCGCCGGATGCAAAAGGCGGGGCGCACGGGCCTGTTTGCCGACTACCGGCTCCGCGTGGTTGGCGTGATCAGGGATTATGGTCTGCGTGATCGCACAGATGCCCCCTCGGACTCGTTGACGATCTGAGGGGACCGGATGCCGGGACACACCAAAATCGCGATTATCGGTTGGGGATCCCTGATATGGGATCTGGATGTTCTCGCCCCCCAGACAGACCTGAACTGGCGGATGAATGCCGGTCCCAGGCTTGCCATGGAGTTCACGCGCGTCAGTCCAAAGCGAAAGTTCGGCCTCGCCGTTTGCCTCGATGATATCAGCGGCGTGGAATGCCCGACCCATGTGATCGCCTCGACGCGCGATGACATCGCCGATGCGGTTCGTGATCTTGCCATACGCGAGCGAACAGACCCGCAGAACATCGGCGCCGTCTGCCGCAACACGGGCTTGTCAAACAGTACGCGCGATCAGGTGGCGCGTGCGGTCGATGACTGGTGCGTTCAATCGGGCTTCTCGGGTGCGGTTTGGACCGATATCGGTCCCAATTTCCATGAAAGCAACGGCGAAGCGTTTACCGTAGAGCGGGGCATCGCCTATCTTCAAACCCTGCGGGAGGAAAGCCTCGACGAAGCGGTCCGCTACATAGAGAATGCGCCCCACGGAACCGACACGCCGCTCCGCCGCGCCTTATCGCGGGAGCCATGGTGGGTGCAGGAGGCAATGCGGCTGCAACTGCGTTGATTCAGCCGAGCATGCCTCGCACCGCGAGATTCTCCAGCAACGTTTCTTTTCCCGCCAGCAAATCGCTCGCGTGCCAGGCTTCGCGGGCCACTCGCAATGCCGAGCCAAGTTCCGGGCCGGGACGAACGCCCAGCCGAAGCAGATCATTGGCGGAAACCGGAAACTTCGCCTGGCTGCCCCGCTTGATTTCATCGGTTACCGCCGCCCAATCAACATCCAGCCCGGATGTCGAGATGACCTGCGCGGCCGTCGAAAACTCTGCCCCGAACTCAGACGCGGCGATCGCCGGGGGGAGCGGGGAGTCCAATAGATGACGCATTTCTGATTGATATCGTGCCTCGGACTTGCTGAGACGCAACCGGTCGTCGGCGTCCTCGGCGCCAAGTGCCGCCAGCCGCACCTGCCAGTCGGCGGCCAGACCAGCCTCGGCTTCGCGCACCATCAGCGGTGCCAGCGCATGGGGGTTTGCGCCGGGCAGACACCGGGGCAAGACATTTGCATACGCCATCGAGGCAACCGCGGGCGCTGGATCCGGCGCCTGGAGAAGTTTGCGAAACTCGGCGCCGACCCGTTCGCGCGCCAGGCTTTCGACCTGCTCGGCATACTCCGCACAGGCGGCGAGCCCTTCGCGATCAGTCTCGGAGCCGTACCAGGCGGTAAACCGAAAAAAGCGCAGAATGCGCAATGCATCTTCCATGATCCGCTCCGCCGGATCGAGAATAAAGCGTACCTTGCCAGCGCGCAGATCGGGCAAGCCGTTCATCGGGTCGATGAGCGTACCGTCGCAATCCGCATAGAGGGCATTGAGGGTGAAGTCCCGGCGGGCTGCATCGGTATGAAGGTCTGTCGAGAACGCCACTATCGCATGGCGACCATCGGTTTCCACATCCCGGCGAAAGGTGGTGATCTCAAACGGGCGACCATCGCTGATCGCAGTGATCGTCCCATGCGCGATTCCCGTCGGCACCGACCGGATGCCCCGGGCATCCAGCGCCGCGACCACCTGCTCTGGCAACAGCGGCGTTGCGAGATCAATATCGCTGACCGGTTGCTTCAAAAGCGTGTTGCGCACGCATCCACCAACAAAATAGGCCCGCTCATCCAAGGCACGCATGACCCTTTGTGTGGCGGCATCGCGCAGCCATTCAGCCGTGATCACTGTCATTTCAACAATGCGAGACGGTCGGAAAGGCCCTTGAGCATTCCCGCCGTCGCGCCCCAGATATAGTAGTCTTCCCATGGAATAGCGTAATAGTGCCGCCGACCCTTTGGGGTGTCATAGTGATGGCGAACACGGTTCGCTGGGTTCATCAAGAAATCCAGCGGTGCCTCGAACACTTCGGCGACCTCACGCTCGTCAGGACGCGGCACCCATGCCGGATCCACCCGACCGACAAACGGCGTGACGCGATAGGCGGTTCCCGTGAGGTATTCATCCAACGTGCCGAGCAGATCGACATTGTCGGGGCGCAGGCCCACTTCTTCCTCGGCTTCGCGCAATGCAGCGCCTTTGGCCGAGAGATCGCCCTCGTCGATCTTGCCTCCGGGAAAACTGATCTGGCCCGCATGCTGATTGAGATGCTCGGCGCGTTTGGTCAGCAGCACACAAAGACCATGGTCGCGTTCCAACAGACCGCAAAGAACGGCGGCAAGGCGCGGTTGACGCCCCGCGAGAACATGTGCGCGCGACTCGGGCGTCAGATCGAAATCTGATCGTTCACCCATCGGGCCAAGGGCGAGGGCCGCGTTGATGTCGTCAATCGTCAGCATGGTTGTCCCATGCCCGCGATCCCGGCGAGGGTCAAGGGTGCCGCGCCGGCGATACAGTGGTGGCTATTCGGCGGCCCGTGGGATCCGGGCAAGCTGACACTGACCCCAAAGCTCTTCCAGCGCCGCGACGAGATGGTCGACATCTTCCGCGCTATGCACAGGCGATGGGGTGATCCTCAACCGCTCGGTACCTTTTGGCACCGTCGGGTAGTTGATCGGCTGGATGTAAATGCCAAAGCGCTCCATCAAGGTGTCCGAGATGAACTTGCACTTCACCGGATCGCCCACCATGACCGGGATGATATGGCTCGGATTATCGAAATGAGGGATCCCGCATTTGTCGAGCGCGGTGCGAACCTGAGCAACACGAACAGCCTGATCCCGACGCTCCGCATCGCTGGATTTGAGATGTTTGATCGAGGCCGCGGCCCCCGCCGCCACATGAGGGGGAAGAGCGGTGGTGAAGATAAAGCCGCTTGAAAACGAGCGAATAAAATCGACCAGATTATGCGAGGCCGTGATGTATCCACCCACCACACCAAAGGCCTTGCCCAATGTCCCTTCGATCACGTCGATCCGGTCCATCAGGCCTTCGCGCTCGGCAATCCCGCCGCCGCGCGGGCCATACAAGCCGACGGCGTGGACCTCGTCGATATAGCTGAGCGCGTTGTGCCGCTCGCAAACATCGAGGATTTCGGCGATCGGCGCGATATCGCCATCCATCGAATAGACGCTTTCAAAGGCGACGACCTTTGGCCGGTCATGCGCGATATCGCTGAGCTGGCGGTCCAGATCCTCCGGATCGTTGTGCGCCCATATCCGCTTCTCGGCGCGCGAATGGCGAATGCCTTCGATCATCGAGGCATGGTTGAGCGCGTCGGAAAGGATCACGCAATTCGGGATCCGTGACCCCAAGGTCCCCAGCGCCGCCCAATTCGAGACATAGCCGGAGGTAAACAAGAGCGCCGCTTCCTTGTTGTGAAGATCGGCAAGCTCGCGTTCGAGCAGGACATGTTCGTGGGTATTGCCCGAGATGTTGCGCGTGCCGCCGGCGCCAGCGCCCGCGCGGTCTAGCGCGTCATGCATCGCGGCGAGAACATCCGGGTGCTGGCCCATCCCGAGATAGTCGTTCGAGCACCAGATCGTGACTTTCGGATGATCGCCTTCTTGCGTATCCGCGCCATGGAAGGCTGCCTTGGGGAAGTTGCCGCGATGGCGTTCCAACTCCGCAAAAACCCTGTAGTTGCCTTCGGCTTTCAGTGACTTCAGAGCGTCGTCAAAAAAATTTGGGTAGTTCATGCGGTCCTCACCGACTCAAGTGAGACCACCCTATTATGAGAGGGCGCACCTAGTCACGAACCGATTGTGTCACAGGGCGCAGGAGTCCGGGTTGCGATGTCGCCCTCTACATGGATCAGGATCGCGGCAGCCTAGCTCGGGCTCATGCCCCTCAGGCGTTCCGAGCGGCGGCGCAACATCTCGACTGTTGCCAGCAAAGCGATGGAGATGATTACCAGAATCGTCGCCACGGCGAGGATCGTGGGCGAGATTTGCTCGCGGATGCCGGAGAACATCTGACGGGGAATCGTGCGCTGCTCGGCGGACGCCATCTGAAGCATCACGACCACTTCGTCAAACGACGTAATGAAGGCGAAAAGCGCGCCCGAAATCACGCCTGGCAGGATCAGCGGCATCTGGACCTTGAAGAACGTGGTCACGGGGTCTGCTCCCATGGACTGCGCCGCCCGGACCAGAGACTGGTCGAACCCGCTCAGCGTTGCGGTCACAGTGATGATCACAAACGGCGTGCCGAGGACCGCATGGGCCAGGATGATACCCGGATAGGTATAGGCAAGTCCGACCTGCGAGAAGAAAAAGAACATGCCCGCACCGATGATAACCAGCGGTACGATCATGGGAGAGATCAAAACCGCCATGATCACACGGCGATAAGGCATCTCTGACCGGCTCAAACCCACGGCTGCCAGTGTCCCCAGCGAGGTCGAGATCAATGTGGCAAAGATGCCGATAAAGAACGAGTTCTTCATCGCGCGCACCCATTGCGAATTGTTCCACATATCCGACCACCAGCCTTCGACGGCATCGGGCGCCGCCATGCCATTGCGCAAAATGTCGGCATACCAGCGGGTCGAGAGCGCGTCGGCATCCAGTTTCAGCATCCCGTTGGTGAAGCTGAAATAGGGCTCTGCATTAAAACTGAGCGGGGCGACGATAACGATCGGCGCAATCAGAAAGAACAGGATCAGGCCGCAGATCACCCGGAAGGAGTAGAACCAGATCCGCTCTCCTGTCGTGGCATAGGGAGGAAGTTCAGACATGGCTTACCCCAGCTTCATATTGTCGATGCCGACGATCCGGTCGTACAGCCAGTAAAGGAAGAGGACGAAAATGAGCAGGACCCCACCCAAGGCGGCAGCCAACGACCAGTTGAGGGTCGAGCGCATATGGTTGTCGATGAAGTTCGAGATCATCACGCCATCCTGTCCGCCGACCAGCGCCGGCGTGATGTAGTACCCGATGGCCAGAATGAAGACGAGCAGGCCACCTGCGCCGATTCCGGGAATGGTCTGCGGAAAGTACACGCGCCAAAAAGCCGTCCAATTGGTTGCCCCCAGCGATTTTGCGGCGCGCACGAAACTTGGCGGAACTGTCTTCATCACCGAATAGAGCGGCAGGATCATGAACGGTAAAAGGATATGTGTCATCGCAATCAGGGTGCCGGTCTTATTGTAGATCAGCGACATGCGATCGTCGTCGCTGACAAAGCCGATAAAGACCGCAAGATCGTTCAACACCCCCTGTCCCTGTAGCACCGCAATCCACGCGGTTGTTCGCACCAGGATCGATGTCCAGAACGGCAACAGCACCAGGATCAGCAAGAGGTTCGATATCCGGTTCGGCAGGGTCGAGAGCAGATAGGCAACCGGATATCCCAACACCAGCGTCGCCAGCGTAACGACGAGCGAAATCTCGAGCGTTCTGAGGAACAGCTTCACATAGATCTGGCGCAACTCGTCTTGCGCTTTGAACTCCCCGGTCGCTGTATATTGCATGTCGAGGGCGGCAGCGTAATAGGCAGGCGTAAGGGTGGTCGCCGCCACTTTCAGGGCTTGCCAAGTATCCAGATCGGCCCATTTCTTGTTGGCCTTGATCATCGCGTCCTTGAACGGCGCTTCCATTTTTTTGGCTTTTCGGGCCGTGCCAGTGATCAGGGAACGGGTGCCGGAAAGCTCGCGGTTGACCCGTGTCGCGACCTTACCCACCGGCTTATCCGGATGCGACCGCGCTTTAACCAGGTCAGCCGCAACAACGGCAAACATCTCCTCGGACGGCTCGCTCCCGCCATCCCACTTTTGCAGCACCGCCGCACTATCGGGCATAAAACGTTCATAGGTGTTGTCGTAAAATCCCCGAGACATGAAGATCAGGATCGGGATCGCAAAGACGCACAGAATGAATGCAAGAAGCGGACAGACCAGCATGAATGCGCGCATGCGGCTGCGAAAAAGAGCTTGGGCGAGTCGTTGCTTGAGTGGCGTCCCATCTGCGGCTGTCAGGCTGCCCGCAGCGGTACCCTGACCTGCGCTCATGTCTTGGCTAGCGGTTACCGCCATTCTTACCAATCCCCCGTCGATCAAAATGTCAAAATCTAAGGTGCGGTCCGCATCATCAGAGATGCGAACCGCTGGATCGTCAGATTAGTTCGCGAGCCATGCGTTGAAGCGCTCGTTCAACTCGTCCTGATTGTCCGCCCAGAACTCGAAATCGTTGACAAGAGCGGTCTTCAAATTGGCTTCGGCTGTCGGCATATGCGGTGCCATTTCGGTTTTGCCGTCATTGAAGAGACCAACCAGCGGACCCGAGGACCGGCGTGCAGGACCGTAGGAGATATACGATGCCTGTGCCGCCAACTGTTCGGTCGCCGTCGAAAACTTGAGGAAGTCCATCGCGGCATCTTTATGCGGCGCGCCCTTGGGGATCACCCAGAGATCGAAGTCGAGGATCTGACCGTCCCAGTTCACTTCAAAGGGCTTATCCTCGGCGATCGCTGCGTTAAAGATACGACCATTATAGGCCGTGGTCATCACGACCTCGCCATCGGCCAAAAGCTGCGGCGGCTGTGCGCCCGCTTCCCACCAGACGACCTGATCCTTGATCGTGTCCAGCTTGGCAAATGCTTGGTCGATGCCTTCCGGCGTCGACAGAACCTCGTAGACTTTGTCATGCGGCACGCCATCGGCGATCAGGGCCATTTCGAGGTTAGCCTTCGGAGCCTTGCGCATTCCGCGCTTTCCGGGAAACTTTTCAAGGTCATAGAAGTCTTTGAGACCTTCTACACCGGTTGTCTCGGATGTATCGTAGGCAAAGATCGTCGACCAAACGATGTTGGCGACGGCACAGTCGCGAATGGCCCCGTCGATGAAGTCTTCAACAGCAGGCGTTCCGTCGGCACCCGCGGGGATATCGACGATGTCGATTTCCTCGAGCAGTCCTTCATCACAACCGCGTACAGCGTCCGACAGTTCGACATCAATGATGTCCCACGTCACGTTGCCAGCCTCGACCTGTGCTTTCACCTCGGAAAGGCCACCATTGTAGTCCTCGGAGATGATCTTGTTGCCGGTCTTGGCGATCCACGGTTTGTGGTAGGCTTCGACCTGGCTCTTGGTATAAGCGCCACCCCAGGAAACGACGGTGATCGTTTCCTCTGCCTGCGCTGCAGTGCCAAACACGAGCGCACCGAGCGCACTCAAGAGGATTGGTTTCGTTTTCATCAGATACTCCCTGTATCACGCCCGTGATCGTCATCCTTGATGCCCCCGGGCCCGGGCAACAGGCGCATAGTGTGTCGCTAAAACCTGGCCGGCACCATCTTGGTGCACTGCACAAGTTAACAGAAAAGACTAGAGCAACCGAATCGTTGCTCGTCAACAGTGATTAAGTTTTCTTGCGAGTAAACCATGCCGAACCGAATGGGTCCGCGCTATTTTTCCAAATCTCGGGCAACATCTGGTTGAGCGAGCATCGTCCGTGTTGCATCCATCCTGTCAAAGCTCTGATCCAACACAAAGCTGAGTTGTGGCGAGAACTTTAGTGTGACACTCCGGTTCACTTCACGCCGGATCTCGCGTGCCGCATTGTTCAAACCCGCGACGATCTCGTCGGCATTCGCGCCGCCCAGCGGCATAACATAGACCCGTGCCTGGCGCAGATCGGGGCTGGGGCGCACTTCGGTTACCGTGATGGATACGTCTGACAGCGACTCCTCGTGCAGGTCGCCACGCGCGAGGATCTCGCTGAGCGCCCGGCGGATAACCTCGCCAACGCGCAGTTGGCGTTGCGACGGACCCTTTGCCCCAGCCTGGTGATCATGACGCATAAGTTGTCTCCCGAGGTCCTAGGGCGGCGCTGTGGGCCCCCCGGCGCGAGAGCTCTGATCATCGCGATCAGAGCGTCCGCTCGACCTCCTGTCGCGTAAAGATCTCGATGACATCGCCTTCGCGGATATCATCATAGTTCTCAAAGGCCATGCCGCATTCCTGACCCGCCTGCACTTCCTTGACCTCGTCCTTGAAGCGCTTGAGCGTTTTCAGCGTGCCCTCGTGGATCACCACGTTGTCGCGCAGCAGGCGCACTCCGGCAGACCGTTGTGCCACGCCTTCGGTAACCTCGCATCCGGCAATCTTGCCGACACCGGTGATCTTGAAAACCTGCTTGATGGATGCATAGCCGATGAAGGTCTCTTTGATCTCTGCAGACAAGAGGCCCGAAGCCGCCGCTTTTACGTCATCCACGAGGTCGTAGATCACCGAGTAATAGCGGATCTCGACGCCCTTTTGGTTCGCGGTGTTGCGCGCTGAGGTATTGGCCCG